>NZ_JBHFJG010000048.1:299471-363714 GCF_057559155.1 Rhizobium moroccans
TCTTCCCTTACGTTATCTTCATAGGAACGGATGCACAGGCATGGCTGCCACATATACTTTCGATGAGTTGAAGCAGGATGTCGCCGCCGGCAGCATCGATACCGTGATCGCGGCCCAGGTCGATATGCAGGGTCGTCTCATGGGCAAGCGGTTCCAGGCGGAATATTTCGTCGAAAGCGCCTACAAGGAAACCCATAGCTGCAACTATCTGCTGGCGACCGACATGGAGATGGAAACCATCTCCGGCTACAAGGCGACGAGCTGGGAGCAGGGCTATGGCGACTACACTATGAAGCCCGATCTCTCGACGTTGCGGAGACTCCCCTGGCTGGAAGGCACCGCGCTGGTCATCTGCGACGTGCTGGATCACCATACCCATGAGGAAGTGCCGCATTCTCCGCGCGCCATTCTCAAGAAGCAGGTGAAGCGGCTGGAAGACATGGGAATGGCCGCCTTCATGGCGACGGAGCTGGAATTCTTCCTGTTCGATCAGACCTATGACCAGGCGAGAGAAAGCGGCTATCGCGACCTGAAGCTCGCAAGCGGCTATAACGAAGATTACCATATCTTCCAGACCACCAAGGAAGAGGATGTGATGCGGGCGATCCGCAAAGGCTTGCAGGGCGCAGGCGTGCCGGTGGAAAATTCCAAGGGCGAGGCCTCGGCCGGCCAGGAAGAGATCAACGTCCGTTACGCCGATGCGCTGGCCATGGCCGACCGGCATGTCATCATCAAGAACGCCTGCAAGGAGATCGCCTGGTCGAAGGGCAAGGCCATCACCTTCCTCGCCAAATGGCATTACAACGCGGCCGGAAGCTCTTCCCACATCCATCAGTCGCTCTGGAGCGCGGATGGCAGCACGCCGCTCTTCTTCGACAAGGAGGGCGAATACGGCATGTCGGCCACGATGAAACACTACATGGCAGGGCTTCTCAGCCATGCCAGCGAGATCACCTATTTCCTGGCGCCCTACATCAATTCCTACAAGCGGTTCATGGCCGGGACCTTTGCGCCGACCAAGGCGATCTGGTCGAAGGACAACCGCACGGCCGGTTACCGGCTCTGCGGCGAGGGCACGAAGGGCATCCGCGTCGAGTGCCGCGTCGGCGGTTCCGATCTCAATCCCTATCTCGCCATGGCTGCGCTGATCGCGGCGGGCATAGACGGTATCGAGAAGAAGATGGAGCTGGAGCCGGCCTTCGTCGGCGATGCCTATGGCGGCAAGGGTGTCCGTGAGATTCCGCGCACGCTGCGTCACGCCACAGAACTGATGGACAATTCCGAGCTGCTGCGGGAGGCTTTCGGGGACGACGTCATCGACCACTACGTGCGTGCAGCCAACTGGGAGCAGGAGGAATACGACCGCCGCGTGACCGACTGGGAAGTGGCGCGCGGGTTCGAACGGGCGTAAATCGCCCACATCCAACGAAAGAATGGGAATTTCGATCATGACGATGATCCAATGTATCTCGCCGGTCGACGGTTCGGTCTATGCCGAGCGTCCGGCGATGTCGCTGGAGGCGGCGACCGAGGCCGTGCAGCGCGCGCGGAAAGCGCAGAAGGCCTGGGCGAAGCGGCCGCTCGAAGAGCGTGTCCATCTCGTGCTGAAAGGCGTCGCGCGTCTCAACGAGATGGTCGAGGAAGTGGTGCCCGAGCTTGCCTGGATGATGGGCCGGCCGGTGCGTTATGGCGGCGAGTTCAAGGGGTTCAACGAGCGCTCCAATTACGTCGCCTCGATCGCCGCCGATGCGCTCGCTCCGCTGCGCGTCGAGGACAGCGCGAGTTTCGAGCGCCGCATCGAACGCGAGCCGCACGGCGTCGTCTTCGTCATCGCGCCCTGGAACTATCCCTATATGACGGCGATCAACACCGTCGCTCCGGCATTGATGGCGGGCAATACCGTTATCCTGAAACACGCCGCGCAGACGCTCCTGGTCGGAGAGCGCATGGTGCGCGCCTTCGCCGAGGCGGGGGTGCCGGAAGACGTGTTCCAGAACATCTTCCTGGATCACGAGACGACTGCGAAGCTGATCTCGCAAGGCCTGTTCAACTTCATCAATTTTACGGGCTCGGTCGAGGGCGGCCGGTCGATCGAGCGGGCAGCCGCCGGTACCTTCACCGGCATCGGACTGGAGCTTGGCGGCAAGGATCCAGGCTATGTGATGGGGGATGCCGATCTCGACGCGGCGGTGGATGTGCTGATGGACGGCGCGACCTACAATTCCGGCCAGTGCTGCTGCGGCATCGAGCGAATTTATGTGCATGAGTCGCTCTATGACGACTTCGTGGAGAAGTCGGTCGCGTGGGTGTCCAACTACAAGCTGGGTAATCCGCTCGACAAGGAAACGACGCTCGGACCGATGGCCAACAAGCGCTTTGCCAAGGTGGTGCGCGAGCAGCTCGCCGATGCCGTCTCGAAGGGTGCCAAGGCGCTCATCGATCCGAAGCTCTTCCCGGCCGATGACGGCGGCGCCTATCTCGCGCCGCAGATCCTCGTGGATGTCGATCATTCCATGCCGTTCATGCGCGAGGAAACCTTCGGACCTGCGGTCGGGATCATGAAGGTGAAGACGGATGACGAGGCGATCGGCCTCATGAACGACAGCCGGTACGGGCTGACCGTTTCGCTCTGGACCAAGGATGCCGAGCGTGCGGCGAAGATCGGTCGCGAGCTCGAAACCGGCACCGTCTTCATGAACCGCGCCGATTATCTCGACCCGGCGCTCGTCTGGACGGGCGTCAAGGAAACCGGGCGAGGGGGATCTCTTTCGGTGCTCGGCTTCCACAACCTGACACGCCCGAAATCCTATCATCTGAAGAAAGCAGCCCAATGAATATCGTCGCGAACTGGAGCTATCCCACCGCCGTCAAACTTGGCCGTGGGCGGATCAAGGAGCTGGCGGACGCCTGCAAGACATTGGGGCTCAGGAAGCCGTTGCTTGTCACCGACCGAGGACTTGCCTCCATGGCGATCACCGGGCATGCGCTGGATATCCTGGATGAGGCCGGGCTTGGACGGGCGATGTTTTCCGAGGTCGATCCCAATCCCAATGAGAAGAACCTCGAAGCCGGCATCAGGGCATACAGGGAGGGCGGCCATGACGGCGTCGTGGCCTTCGGCGGAGGTTCGGGCCTCGATCTCGGCAAGCTGATCGCCTTCATGGCCGGCCAGACGCGGCCTGTCTGGGATTTCGAGGATATCGGCGACTGGTGGACGCGCGCGGATGCCGCCAAGATTGCGCCGATCATCGCCGTGCCGACGACGGCCGGCACAGGCTCGGAAGTGGGCCGGGCAGGGGTGCTCACCAATTCGGAAACCCATGTGAAGAAGATCATCTTCCATCCGAAGATGCTGCCGGGCGTGGTGATCTGCGATCCGGAACTGACCATGGGCATGCCGAAGGCGATCACCGCCGGCACGGGCATGGATGCCTTCGCCCATTGCCTGGAAGCCTATTCTTCGCCCTTCTATCATCCGATGTCCGGCGGCATCGCGCTCGAGGGCATGCGGCTCGTCAAGGAATTCCTGCCGCGCGCCTTCAAGGACGGCGCGGATCTCGAAGCCCGCACCAACATGATGTCGGCTGCGGCCATGGGGGCGGTCGCCTTCCAGAAGGGATTGGGCGCGATCCATTCCCTCTCCCATCCGATCGGCGCGGTCTACAATACCCATCACGGCATGACCAATGCGGTCGTCATGCCGCCGGTGCTGCGCTTCAACCGTCCGGCGATCGAAGAGAAGATCGCGCGGGCTGCAGCCTATCTCGGAATTTCCGGCGGTTTCGACGGCTTCTACGACTACGTGCTGTCGCTGCGCTCGGAGCTTGGCGTTCCCGAGAACCTGACGGCGATGGGGATCAAGCCGGATCGAATCGACGAGCTGACCGCCATGGCGATCGAGGACCCGAGCTGCGGCGGCAATCCGGTGCCGATGACCAAGGAAAATACCAGACAGCTTTTCCTGGATTGCTTCTGAGCTGAAGGCGTTGCGGGGCAAGGCGGTGCGACGGTCAATCCGGCGCGCCGCCTTGGTTTTCAGGGGATGGAGATTTGCGAAGCAGAGTCCTTTATGCCCTAAATTAATAAATCATTAACCATGTTTGGAAAGGATATGGGCTATCGGCACCATGCGATGGTGTCTCTTCGAGCGATGCCGCTCGTGCTTCCTTCAAGGAAATGAAAATGCCCGTAATATCCTTCGCCAATGCCAAGGGAGGCGCCGGTAAAACGACCGCAGCGCTTCTGCTGGCCACCGAGCTCGCCCATCAGGGCTTTCGCGTCACCGTCATCGATGCCGATCCGCAGCAGTGGATCAGCCAGTGGTACGAGACCTCCGGCCGGGTGCGCAATATCGAGGTCATATCGGAAGTGACCATCCCCTCGCTGCAGTGTCATCTCCGCGAGATGGCCGCAACGACCGACTATTTCATCGTCGATCTCGCCGGCGCGCGCGACGCGCTGGTCACGACGGCGATCAGCCTTTCCGATCACGTGATGATCCCGGTCCAGGGTTCGGCAATGGATGCCAAGGGAGCGGCGCAGATCCTCGATCTTCTGTCCTTCCTGAAGGAGAAGGCCAACCTTTCCATTTCCCATTCGGTCGTGCTTACGCGCGTCACCTCCATGGTGACGACGAGGGCGCTCCTCACCATCAAGGGCCTGCTTGCGGCGCGAGGCGTCAACGTGCTCAACACGCCGATCGGCGAGCGTGTCGCCTTCAGGGAACTCTTCGAGGCCGGCGGTAGCCTCCATACGCTCGATGTGGCGAAGGTCAGCAATCTCGACAAGGCGCGGGAGAATGCCGACGCCTTCGCCAAGGAGGTTTTACGCCTGATGATGCCCGTCAGAACGGCTCGTTCGGCAGCATCCCGACTTCTGGGGCTGAAGCGCGACGCCGCCTGAGACCGTTATCGACAGAAAGGAAAAAGGCGCCGATCGGGGCGCCTTTCGTTTTGAGCATTTTGGCGGAACGCATCACTCAGTGAATTCGACCGTGGTTCCGGGCTTCACCATCTTGGCAAGCTCGGTCGCATCCCAGTTGGTCAGGCGTACGCAGCCATGGCTGTTGGTCTTGCCAATCTTGGAGGGCTCCGGCGTGCCATGGATACCGTAGGTGGGTTTGGAAAGCGCGATCCAGACGGTGCCCACGGGACCGTTCGGGCCTGGAGGGATCTGCAGGATCTTGTCGTTGTCGCCCTGCTTGAAGTTGATCTTCGGGTTATAGGTATAGCCGGGATCGAGCGCGATGCGCTGCACCGTATGCGTGCCGGTCGGGGAGGGGGTGTCCGTCGATCCGATCGTTGCCGGATAGGCGGCGATCAGATTGCCGTCCGCTCCGTAGGCGAAGACCTGCTTCTTGCTTTTATCCGCCACGATGCGGGTGACGGAACCGGCTTTCGGCTGACCGGGATTGATGACCTTGATGATCGTGCCGGGAATGGTGAAGTCGACACCGGGGTTGAGCGCCTTCAGATAGCTCTCGTCCATGTGGAACTGCTCGGCCAGCTTCTCGCTCGTCGAGGTGAACGACATGGCCGGCATCTGGGACTTGTGCGCATAGTCTTCCGGGATCGATGCCACGTAGGGACCGGCCGCATCCGCTGCCGTGATCGTGTAGTCGACGATCGGCAGGCCGCCGGAATAGGAAAGCCGGCGCATGATGTCTTCGGAATTGTTCGGATCGAGCGTTTCGCCGGTCATTTCCTGCCAGGCGGCGATCGCCTTGTTGACGTTCCCGCCAAGATGGCCGTCGATGACGCCCGGCGAGATGCCTTCACGGTCGAGGAATACCTGCAGGGCGGCGATTTCCGCGCGCGGTTTCTTCGTCACCGGAATGATGGGCTGTTCCGGCTCCAGCGCTTCGCGACGCTGCTCTTCCGGTTCGATCGAGGCCAGGTCTCCGTTCGGGGCGTCGACGCCGGGCGGCGGCGATTCTTCCAGCGGCATACGGGTGACGGAATCGTAGCGCGGAACGGAGCCGGTGACCACATCCGGGTCGCCCGGCTGGTACTCGCGGTAATCCCGGTAGCCGCCACCACCACCCCCACCATAATCCCGATAGCCGCCGGGAGGAGGCGGGTATTCGTCGACGCCACGCGGGCGGGAACCCTCCCGACGCATCTCGGTCGCTACGACATTGCCGTAGGCATCGACCAAGACCCGGCGTCCCCTGCGATCTTGGCGGATGGTTACTTCACCCTCTTCCGGTATATAGTCGAGGATCGCGCCATCCGGTGCGACGAGAACCGCGTCGGACGGATACCGGTCATAGTATCGGACCTGAGCCTCGGCCGAGGACGTGCCTTGAAGCGCCGCCGCGAGGGCGAGAGCGAGGCCTGCTAGATAGAAGCGCTTCACGATGACACCAGTTCCTTAAGATGCTTTCAGCCACAAAACCTGAAGGATAGGATTGGTTCCGTATCCGTGCAGTTCCAGCCACAGACAAAGTAATTTTGACAGTAGTGTGGAAAAAATGAATTCGCCGTGAATAGAACCTTAAAATCCTCCATCTAATGCGTAACCACCTATGTGTAGTGACCAAAATGGAGCGAACATGAAGGCGTTTTCCGCGGCTGCCGGACCGAAGCTGATGTTGGACCAGGCGTCGGTTCTCGATATCGGCTCATGTTGGATAGGCGGGGTCGATCTCGCGCCCGGCCGGGCCATCCCCGACGACGGCGATCCGCGAATCGATCATTCGCTCGAAGGGTTCCTCTTTACCTGCGGGCCGGACCATATCCGCCACCCGGAGCCGATCGAGAAACATGCGGACGGAAAGAAATATCCGCTGCATGGCTCTTTCTCCTCGCATCCGGCCGAAATCGTCTTCTGGGACGCGCAGGAGGAGGGCGCGGAATGCCGCGCGCGGGTGCCGGTCACCATGGCGAATGGCGGGACGGCGCTCCTCGAGCGTCATTGGCGGATCGACGGGGCGACGGGCGAGGTCTCCCTTGCCGACAAGCTGACGAATACGGGCACGAAGGCATTCGCGCCGGTTCACATGTACCATATGAACATCGGCGCCTGGCTTTTCGACGACCATGTGAAGCTTACCGGCAGGATGCTGGAAGGCGGAGGTTTTCCCTGGAGCTTCGGCGAGGATCCCGGCGGCGTCTTCTGCGTGCCGGCGAGTGAGGCCGGCGAACAGTGGGCGCAGATCGCTCTTGGCCCGATCGCGGCCATCGGCGGATTGACGCTGAAGGTCAAGTTCCGCACCGACACGCTGCCGCATCTGCAGATCTGGCGCAATCAGCAGGCGCCCGCGCATGTGCTCGGCATAGAGCCGGTCTCCCATCGCTGGGTGAGCCGCTACGAGCTTGCCGAAAAGGGCGAACTCCACTTGCTCAAGCCCGGCCGCAGCATCGACTACGCTCTGCGTTTCTGCTTCGTCTGATGCTTATCCAAGAGCGTGATTGACGCCCCGGCGGCGTCATCGTAATGGGTTGGGCCTCATCGAAAAGCCGGAGGGCATTGCCATGGACATCCGCCAGATCAACGACGAGTATTCCGTTACCGGACAGATCACGGTCGAGGACCTGGATCAGATCAAGGCGATGGGATTTCAATCGATCGTCTGCCATCGTCCGGACGACGAGGAACCCGGCCAGCCGCACTTCGCCGAGATCGAGGCGCGCGCGAAGGAGCTGGGCCTCGACATCCGGCACATCCCGGTCGGTCGCATGGGCGTGGAGGCCGAGAGCGTCAACGCAATGGTCGACGCGCTCGACGAATTCCCGCGTCCGATGCTGGGCTTCTGCCGCTCCGGCGCGCGTTCCACGGCCATCTACGAAAAGAGCCAGCACATCCGCGGCTGATATCTTCTCATGCCTCGTGCCTTGGCGCGAGGCTTTCCCCGCAGCACATAAATTCAGGAGCATATCCATGACCATCAAGCGCATCGAGCCGGGCGCCCGCATGAGCGGTGCCGTCGTTCACGGCAACACCGTCTATCTGGCCGGACAGGTCGGCGAAGGCGAGAGCGTCACCGATCAGTGCAAGTCGGCGCTTGCCGAAGTGGATCGCCTGCTTGCCGCTGCCGGCTCCGACAAGTCCAAGATCCTGCAGACGATCATTTACATCTCGGACATGTCCTATTTCGGCGAGATGAATGCCGTCTGGGAAGCCTGGATCGACCCGGCCAATCCGCCGGCCCGCGCCACCAGCGAAGCCAAGCTCGCCGCGCCGAAGTACAAGGTCGAGTTCATCGTCACGGCCGCGGTCTGATTTCGAGCAGACCCCCTCCGTCATGCTCGGCCTTGTGCCGAGCATCTGTCCACGTCAAACGTGATTAGATCCTCGGGACAAGCCCAAGGATGACGCCGAGAGAGATGCAAGGCTCCAATCATGAAAAAAGCCGGCGTTTCCGCCGGCTTTTTCAATTCTATTTCACCGCTCAGCTCTTGTTCCTGATCTGCGTCAGCGTACGTGCCGGAGTGATCGCCTCCGGGTCGAGCCTCACCTCGATGATTGCCGGCTTGCCGCTTGCCCGCGCCCTGAGATAGGCCGGGCCGAAATCTTCCGTCTTTTCCACCAGTTCGCCATGCCCGCCGAAAGCCTGCGCATAGGCGACGAAATCCGGATTGACGAGGTCTGTCGCGCTGACGCGGCCCGGATACTCCCGCTCCTGATGCATGCGGATTGTGCCGTAGATGCCGTTGTTGACAAGCACGGTGATGATCGGCAGCCCATAGCGAACGGCGGTGATGAATTCCTGGCCGTGCATCATGAAGCAGCCGTCGCCGGCAAAGCAGACGACCTCACGCTCGGGAAAAAGCTGCTTGGCCGCGACCGCCGCCGGCAGGCCGTAGCCCATCGAGCCGGACGTGGGCGCCGACTGGGTATTGTATTTCCGGAAGCGGTGGAAGCGGTGCAGCCAAGTGGCGTAGTTGCCGGCGCCGTTGGTGAAGATCGCGTCGTCCGGCACATTCTCCTCGATCCATTGCATGATCGGCCCCATATGCACGGCGCCGGGACCTTTCTCGGGCGGCGTCGACCATTTGAGATAGGCGTCATGCATGGCCGACTTGCGTTCCGCCCAGAGCGGCAGGGCCGGCGGTTCCAGCTCTTTAATGGCTGCGACGAATTCGGCAGGGGCGGCACAGATCGCGAGGTTCGGGCGGTAGAGACGGCCAAGTTCTTCCGGATCGGGGAAGACGTGGACGAGCTTCTGCTTCGGATAGGGAATGTCGATCAGCGTGTAGCTGGAGGAGGGCATTTCCGACATGCGGCTGCCGATGAGGACGAGCAGATCGGCGTTTTTGATCTCCTTGGCGAGCGCCGGGTTGATGCCGATGCCGACGTCGCCGGCATAGGACGGGTGCAGGTGGTCGAACAGCATCTGTCGGCGGAAGGAGCAGCCGACCGGAACCTTGAAGCGGCTAGCGAAAGCCTGGAAATCGGCCACCGCCCGTTCGTTCCAGCGCGTGCCGCCGAGGATGAACATCGGGCGCTCGGCTTCCTTCAGCATCGCCTCGAAGGCCGCGATCTGGCTTTTGCCCGGATGGCTCTCCACGCGAGCATAGGACCGCGCTGCCGGGGCTTCGACCTCGTCCGTCAGCATGTCTTCGGGAAGCGTCAGAACGACGGGACCGGGACGGCCGGAGGTCGCCACGGCAAAGGCGCGGGTGACGAATTCCGGAATGCGGCGGGCATCGTCGATCTCGCCCACCCATTTCGCGAACTCGGTGAAGGCGCGGCGGTACTCGACCTCCTGGAAGGCTTCGCGCTCCTTCATGTCGCGGCCGACCTGGCCGATAAAGAGGATCATCGGAACGGAATCCTGCATTGCGACATGCAGGCCGGCAGAAGCATTGGTGGCGCCGGGCCCGCGGGTCACCATGCAGATGCCCGGCTCGCCGGTGAGGCGGCCCCAGCAATCGGCCATCATCGCCGCGCCGCCTTCCTGACGGCAGACGAGCGCATCGATGCCGCTATCGTAAAGCGCATCGAGCACGGCCAGATAGCTTTCTCCCGGCACGCAGGAGACGCGCTTGACCCCGTTCGCCTTCAGCGTTTCGACGATGAGTTGGCCTCCGGTCTTCATGCCTGTTTCCCCTTGTTTTCCAGTTGAGCGAGTTCGGCCAGCACTTCGGCCGTGTGTTCCCCGAGTTTCGGGCTCGGGCGGCTATAGTGCAACGGCGTTTCCGACAGAACGATCGGGCTTCGGACGCCGGGAATAACCGTGCCATCCGCCGCTTCGAGATCGACACGCAATTCGCGGGCCTTCACCTGCGGGTCCTCGAACATCTCCTCGATGGAGTTGATCGGTCCGGCCGGCACGGCATTCTCGCCGCAGGCCGCCAGCAGGTCGACCTTTTTCCACTTCGCGGTCTCGGCGGTCACCAGGCGGCGCACTTCGTCGCGATTGGCGACGCGCGCTTTGTTGGTGGCAAATCTCGCGTCATCCGCCATCGCCTCCATGCCCAGGATGCGGCAGAGCCGGCGGAACTGGCCATCATTGCCTACTGCAAGGATCAGGTGCCCGTCTTCCGCGGGAACCACTTCATAAGGCGAGATATTGGGATGAGCGTTGCCCAGGCGGGTGGGCGCCTTGCTGGAGACCAGATAGTTCATGTTCTGGTTGGCGAGCACCGCGGCCTGGACGTCGAGAAGCGCCATGTCGACGAGCTGGCCTTCACCTGTTCTCATCGCATGGATCAATGCGCCCTGGATGGCGGTGACGGCATAGATTCCGGTGAAGATGTCGGCGATCGCAACGCCCGCCTTCATCGGCTGACCGTCCGGCTCACCGGTGATCGACATGAAGCCCGACATGCCCTGCACGATGTAATCGTAGCCCGCGAGATTGGCATAGGGGCCGTTCTGGCCGAAGCCGGTGATCGAGCAATAGACGAGCTTCGGATTGATCTTTCTGAGGCTTTCGTAGTCGAGCCCGTATTTGACGAGACCGCCCAGCTTGAAGTTCTCGATCAGCACGTCGGCGGTGGCGGTAAGGCGGCGGACGGTCTGCTGGCCTTCCTCCGTCTTCAGGTCTATCGCGATGGAACGCTTGCCGCGATTGGTGGCGTGATAATAGGCGGCAGAAAGGTTCTCGCCGTCCTTGCCTTCCACGAAGGGCGGCCCCCATGTGCGGGTATCGTCGCCGCCCTCCGGATGCTCCACCTTGATAACATCGGCGCCCATATCGGCCAGAATCTGCCCCGCCCAGGGGCCGGCCAGCACGCGGGCAAGCTCGATGACACGAATTCCGGAAAGCGGCGGTTGTTTCTGGTGGTTATCGATCATATCGGCTTTAAGGGTTCACGGATGTTTCGCTGGAGCGGGTCACGGGTTTGGATGCGACGCGCCGCTCCCGCCAGATGATGTAGAGGCCGGAGCAGATGATAATGGCTATGCCGAGCCATTTCACGGCATCCGGGAAGTCGCCAAAAACCAGCCAGCCGAACAGGGTGGCCGAGACGATCTCCAGATATTGCAGCGGCGCCAGCACGGATGCCGGGGCCGCCCGGTAGGCATAGACCGACAATATGCCCGAGACGGCGGCCGCGAGGCCGACGCCGGCAAGAAGGGTCCAGATACGCAAATCGGGTAGCGACGGCCTCAGGACATCGATATCGGCCATGTGCCCGAACGCCAGCAAGAGCCCGCAGATCGGCAGGCCCCAGAGCGCCATCTGGAACTGCATGGACCACGGGTCTTCCCGGTGGGCAAGCGCCCGTGTCATCAAGGCGAAGATCGCAATGCAGAAGGCGGTGACGATGGGCAGGAGAGCGACGTAACCGATCTCCTCGAAGCTCGGCCGGATGACGATCATCGCGCCGATGAAGCCGACAAAGCAGGCGGTATAGCGACGCCAACCGATCGTCTCTTTCAGGAAGATGCTCGAAAGCACGGTGAGAATGATCGGTTCGACGAAGAAGATCGCGACCGCATCGGCCACTTCCATGACGGCAAGCGTTGCGACGAAGCAGACCATGGAAAGCGTGATGAGCGCTGCGCGGATCGCATGGAATCCGCTCATCCGCCATGACAAATTGCGCCAGGAGCCGTTCCACAGCACCAGCGGCAGCATGAAGACCGCCTGAAAGAAGAAGCGGGCGGTGGTAATGACCGTCGGCGATGCGCTAACCGTCGCGAGCTTGGCGAAAGTGTCGATCAGCGGTGCGATGAGCATCGCCAGCACCATCAGGCCGAGGCCGTTGGCGATCCCGGTCGACGGGGCGGAAATATTGGCAGGATTGCCGGCTGGCGAAGTCATGCTGCTCCACTTTCACGCGAAGACGATCGACCGTTCCTCCTGCCGATCGCCTGAAATTTCTATAGCCGGGAGTTCAGCCGGAAGCACTTGAATAAATGTCATGAACTCATTCCGTCGCGGCCGGCGCTAGCACCGGCAGCACGCGCTTTGTCCATTCCGCAAGTTCGGCGGACGCTTCCGCGCGCACGGTCGTGTTCAGGGTCTCATGGCGGGTAGCCGGCCAGATTTTCACGGAAACATCCGTGAAGCCGAGTCTCTTCAGGCGGTCGGCAAGCCAGAGAATTTCCCGACCTCCATTTGTCGCTGGGTCCTCAGCGCCTCCCACGAGATGGATCGGAAAATCCTTCGGCAGGCGGCGCGCAAGCTTCGGCGCGCGGAAAGTCAGTTCGAAGAGGTCGAGCCAGAGCGATACGCTGGCATCGAAGCCGCAGAGGGGATCGGCGATATACGCGTCGACGATCGCCGGATCATGGCTCAGCCAGTCGAACGGCGTGCGATGGCCGGGGATGGATTTTCCCCAGGCGGCGAAAGTCAGTTTCGGCAGAAGGCCGCTCGGGACGTCCGAACCCTTCAGTGCCCTTTCTGCCAGCAGGATCGCCTGGGCAGCCCGGCCGGCAAGGCCGGGATTGAAATTGGAGTTCCAGACGGCGAGGGCAGCGAAATCCCCTGGGTATTCGATGGCCGCATTGAGCGCTATGAGCCCGCCCATGGAATGGCCGAAGAGAAGCACCGGCAGGCCCGGATGCGCCGCCACGGCCATATCGCGTATTGCCTTCACATCTTCGATCACCCGGCGCGCGCCGTCTCGCCGCGCGAAGCGGCCGATCGATGCATCCGGTGCAGCGGTTTCGCCATGGCCGCGGTGATCGTGGACGTAGACGTGGAAACCATTGCTCGCCATTGCCCTGGCAAAATCGCGGTAGCGTTTGGAATGCTCGGCAAGCCCATGGCTGACCACGACGATGCCGCGCGGCGGCGCCGCTGCCGGCTGATAATGATAGGCGAGGCTTGCGCCAGTCGGGCTGGAGAACCATTTCGTTTCCTCGAACATCCCATTCCTCCCCAGCAGACGCATTGCCCCTGCGGCTTTCTTCGCCTACATAGCGGCAAACCCAAAATTCCCCCTCGCGGAGCGCTCTTCATGGCACGTCAGTTCATCTATCACATGGC
The DNA here is from genome assembly GCF_057559155.1 of Rhizobium moroccans. Lineage (NCBI taxonomy): Bacteria > Pseudomonadati > Pseudomonadota > Alphaproteobacteria > Hyphomicrobiales > Rhizobiaceae > Rhizobium > Rhizobium moroccans. Next base: position 312,859 of record NZ_JBHFJG010000048.1, read on the forward strand.
CGGGCTCAACAAGTCCTACGGCAACAAGAAGGTTTTGGAAAACATCCACCTTTCTTTCTATCCCGATGCCAAGATCGGCATTCTCGGCCCGAACGGCGCCGGTAAGTCGACCGTCCTCAAGATCATGGCCGGCCTCGACAAGGAATTCACCGGCGAGGCCTGGCTGGCGGAAGGCGCCACCCTCGGCTATCTGCCGCAGGAGCCGAAACTCGATGCGTCCAAGACCGTGATGGAAAACGTCATGGAAGGGGTAGCCGACAAGAAGGCGATCCTCGACCGCTACAACGAGCTGATGATGAACTATTCCGACGAGACGGCGGAAGAGGGCGCCAAGCTCCAGGACGTCATCGACAGCCAGAACCTTTGGGATCTGGAAAGCCAGGTTGAGATGGCGATGGATGCGCTGCGCTGCCCGCCCGGCGACGCCTCGGTCGAAAATCTCTCCGGCGGTGAAAAGCGCCGTGTCGCGCTCTGCCAACTCCTGCTGCGCCAGCCCGACCTGCTGCTGCTCGACGAACCGACCAACCACCTGGACGCCGAGACCATCGCATGGCTTGAAAAGCACCTGCGCGAATATCCGGGCGCCATCCTGATGGTTACCCACGACCGCTACTTCCTCGACAACGTCACCGGCTGGATCCTCGAACTCGACCGCGGCCGCGGCATTCCTTACGAGGGCAACTATTCCGCCTACCTGCAGGCCAAGTCGAAGCGCATGGCGCAGGAGGAGCGTGAAGAAGGCGCCCGCCAGAAGGCGCTCGTCCGCGAGCAGGAGTGGATCGCATCCTCGCCGAAGGCCCGCCAGGCGAAATCCAAGGCCCGTATCCGTGCTTATGACGAGCTGGTCGCTGCAGCGGAAAACCGCCGTCCCGGCGAAGCGCAGATCATCATTCCGGTCGGCGAACGCCTCGGTCAGGTGGTCATCGAGGCGGAGAACCTCTCCAAGTCCTATGGTGACAAGGTTCTCTTCGAAAATCTCTCCTTCAAGCTGCCGCCCGGCGGCATCGTCGGCGTCATCGGTCCGAACGGCGCCGGCAAGTCGACGCTGTTCAAGCTCATCACCGGGCAGGAGAAGCCGGATTCCGGCGATATCCGCGTCGGCGATACCGTGGATCTCGGCTATGTGGACCAGAGCCGCGACCATCTCGACGGATCGAAGACCGTCTGGGAGGAAATCTCCGGCGGCAACGATATCCTCAAGCTCGGCAAGTTCGAGATGAACTCGCGCGCCTATTGCGGCGCCTTCAACTTCAAGGGCGGCGATCAGCAGCAGAAGGTCGGCAATCTCTCGGGCGGCCAGCGCAACCGCGTGCACCTCGCCAAGATGCTGAAATCCGGCGGCAACGTCATCCTGCTCGACGAACCGACCAACGACCTCGACACCGAAACGCTTGGTGCGCTGGAGGATGCGCTGGAAAACTTCGCCGGCTGCGCGGTCATCATCAGCCACGATCGCATGTTCCTCGACCGTCTCGCGACGCATATCCTCGCCTTCGAAGGCGACAGCCACGTCGAGTGGTTCGAAGGCAACTTCGAGGACTACGAGAACGACAAGATGCGCCGCCTGGGCCCGGAATCGGTCAATCCCAAGCGCGTTACCTACAAGCGGCTGACGCGGTAAGTTTCGGCCATGCCCTTGGCTTCTTAGCCGAGGGTGCCAAGCGAACGATCGATAATGACAAAAGGGCGATGCTCGGCATCGCCCTTTTGTCATGTGCAAGGTTCCAGTTATCGCTTGCGCAAAATTCCGAAATCACATAAACATATCTTTATATGTTGATTGGTGAGGACGCGCCGTATGGGAATGGCCCTCGACAACCTGGTGGATGTTCTAAAGACAGCCGGCGAACCGACACGGTTCCGGCTTCTGGCGCTGCTGGCTGCCGGCGACCTGACGGTCACCGATCTTACCGAGATCCTCGGCCAGTCGCAGCCGCGCATTTCCCGGCATCTGAAGCTTCTGACCGAAGAAAATCTCATCGACCGCTATCAGGAAGGCGCATGGGCCTATTTCCGGCTGAAGCATGATGGGGAGGCTGCTGCGCTGGTGCGCACGCTTCTTGCTGCAGCTTCGGAGGAGGACCCGGTGCTGTTGCGCGATGGCGAGCGGCTTGCGACCGTCAAGCGCCAGCGCGCCGAGCGCGCCCAGACCTATTTCAGCCTGAATGCCTCCGCGTGGGACGAATTGCGCAAGCTGCATGTGAGCGACGCGGCCGTAGAGGCGGCGCTTGTTCGCATGATTGGCCGGACTCCGGTGGACGCACTTCTCGATCTCGGCACCGGCACCGGCCGCATCCTGCAATTGCTATCGGATATCTACCGTCGCGCCGTCGGCATCGATGCGAGCCGCGACATGCTCTCGGTCGCGCGCGCCAATCTCGACAAGGCGGGCATCGTCAAGGCTTCGGTGCGGCATGGCGATATCCTCAACCTGCCGCTCGAGGGCCAGGATTTCGATCTCATCATCATCCACCAGGTGCTGCATTTCCTCGATCAGCCGGAGCTGGCGATTGCGGAAGCAGCGCGCGTTCTGCGCCCCGGCGGGCGGCTGGTGATCGTCGATCTGGCGCCGCATGCGCTCGAATACCTGCGCGACGAACATGCGCATGTGCGCCTTGGCTTTTCGCATCAGACGATGGCCGAATGGCTCGAGAAGGTGGGCCTCGAAGTGCAGGAGGCGATCGACCTCGCCTCCGGCAAGCAGGGCGCTCCGGCGCTCACCGCCACCGTCTGGCTTGCGCGCGACCGCCGCCTGCTGATCGCCGACACCGCGCCGGCGGAATCCCTTTCCGTTCTTTCCGGGAGCTGAACCATGAAATCCACCGGCGCGCGCGAAGCCTTCGGCGTCTCCTTCGAATTCTTCCCGCCGAAGTCGGACGAGATGGAGGCCCAGCTCTGGGATACGGTCGAGAAGCTCGTTTCCTGGAACCCCGATTTCGTCTCGGTCACCTATGGCGCGGGCGGCTCCACCAAGGCGCCGACGATCGAGGCCGTGCGCCGCCTGATCCATGAAACACCGCTTGCGACGGCGGCCCACCTGACCTGCGTCGACGCTTCCCGGGAAGAAGTGCGTGCGGTCGTGGATGAGTACCGCGCCACGGGTGTGCGCCGTATCGTGGCGCTGCGTGGCGATCCGACGGGCGGCATCGGCACGGCCTATGCTCCGCATCCGGAAGGCTATTCTGACACGGCGGATCTGGTGCGGGCTCTGGTCGAGTTCGGCGATTTCGATATTTCCGTTTCCGCCTATCCGGAGAAGCATCCCGAAAGCCCTGATCTTTCCGCCGACATCGAGACCTTGCGGCGCAAGGCGGACGCGGGCGCTGACCGGGCGCTGACGCAATTCTTCTTCGACAACGACATCTTCGAGCGTTACCTGGAAAAGGTAGCGGCGGCCGGCATCACCATTCCCGTCGTTCCGGGAATCATGCCCATACAGAACCTCACGCAGTTGAAGCGTTTTGCGCGACGCTGCGGCTCGTCCGTCCCGTCATTCCTGGACGATCGGTTCGAGGGCTATGATGACAAGCCCGAGGAGCGTGCAGAAATCGCGGCCGATATTGCTGCCGAGCAGATCGAGGATTTGATGGGCCGCGGTATCCGCGATTTCCATATCTATACGATGAACCGCGCGCCGCTCGTTTCCGCCGTGCTCGAAAGGCTCGGACGCCGCCGGATGGAAGAGAAGGCCGGGGCCGCCGCATGAAAAAACGCATGCTCCAAGGAGCATGCGTTTTCAGAAAAGTGCTGGATGTATCAAGCGTTCACGGATGCGAGAGTGGTTGGTAGCGGGGAGAACCTGTGGCGCCTAGATGAAGAGCATTGACGCCACGAATACAAACGCTGCACCGACTACCAGGACATTGAGAGAATAAACACGTCCCATGTCTGCCTCCTTGCGTTGACCGTTAGAGTGTATGTCGGTTTTGTGGCAAATGGGAAGCCGCTTTTTATGCTGCGGCGCAGCATGGTCCTGGGGATAAGTTTTCAAAATCTCTATTAAGTAGCTGATATTAAGCTAAAAAAATCCAGAAGATCCAAGTTTCTGGGGGTTAAAAAACTCTTCTCGGGCTGTTAATATTCGTTACGTTTTGTGAGGTTCCGGCCTCCTTAGCGACATATCAGGACACTTTGCTGCCGGCTTTGACGCGCTTGCGAAACAGCCTTCCATCGAGCAAAAGCAGCCCGAATCCGATCAGCAGCATGCCCCCGACATGGCTCGGCGCCAGACGTTCGCCGAGGAAAATCGCGCCGAGAAGGATCGCGCTGGGCGGCACGAGAAGCGTCACGAGCGAGGTATTGGTGGCGCCTGCCAGTGTCAGAATGCGGAAGAAGAGAAGATAGGCGTAAGCGGTCGAAAGAAGCGCCAGCCCGAGAATGGCAGCGATCACCCCGGCGGAGGGCATCGGAAGCAGCCAGGGCTGATCGGCGATAAATGCGACCGGCAGCATCATCAGCGAGGAGGCGGTAAGCTGGCCTGTCGCCGTGACCGGGGCGGGAAGATCGCGGAAGCGTTTGCCATAAGTGCTGGCCGCACCATAGGAGACGGCCGCGAGCACGGGCAGCACCAGCGCCCAGAGGGGTGCTGAAGCCGCATCGAACACTCCAGGCCCGATCAGCGCCGCCGTTCCGGCAAGGCCCGCAAGGCAGCCGGAAAGCTTGGCGGCCGTGAATTTCTCGTCGCTCGTCCAGCGATTGGCGATCAGCACGGTCCAGATCGGCGTAGTGGCGTTGAGGATGGAGGCGAGACCCGCGCCGATCTCCGTCTGGCCGAAAAAGATCAGCGTGTGGGGCAGGGCGTTGTTGGCAAAGCCCAACACGAGGAAGGGGCGCCAGTTGGCAAGGAGCGTCGCATATAGCCCAAAGCGGCCGTGGAGATAGATATGAAGCGCCAGCGCGGCCAGCGCGAGGCGCAGGAAGACCAGCGTGAAGGGCGGCACTTCGAGCACCGCCACGCGCGCAAAGAAGAAGGAGCCGCCCCAGATGAGGCCAAGCAGAAAAAGCAGGGCCCAGGCTTTGGCGCCGGGTCTTTGGATGGCGGCTGTATTCACGCGATTTCTCCCTTTATCCAGGGGATAATCCGCCTCACCGGCGATTGCCACCCGAATCCTGCGGAGCCGGGTGGTTTGCCGGCCAAAGTATCGGGGAGCTTACAGGGCTCCCAGCAGCGTGGCGGTCGGCCAGCCATCGGCGGGCATGCCGAGCCGCGCCTGTTCCTTCTGCACGGCCGTGCGGGTGCCGGAGCCGAGAATGCCGTCGACCTTGCCGACATCGTGGCCACGGCCCTGCAGCTTCGCCTGCAGCGCCTTCATGCCGCTGTCGTCAAGGCCCTGGTCCGGCGTGCCCTTCAGGTAGGGCGGCGCGCCGGAAAGCCGGGTCGCGAAATAGGCGGCCGAGGTCGTATAGATGAACGACTGGTTCCATTCGAGATAGATGGCGAAATTCGGATATGTAAGGAAGGCTGGCCCCTTGCGGCCCTGCGGCAGGATGAGGGCGGCGGGCAGGTTGCCGAGGGAGGTGTTGCCGTCCCGCGGAGTTACGCCCAGCGCGAACCATTCGCTCGCGGGAACTTCGTTTCCGAGGCCAGACTTCTCCCAGGGCAGGTTTTCCGGCAGGGAGACTTCCTGGACCCAGGGTTCGCCGCGACGGAAGCCGAGGCTCTGGATGAATTTCGCTGCCGTCAGGATCGCGTCCGGCGCGCTCTGCTTGACGTTGATATGACCGTCACCGTCGCCGTCGACGCCATAGGCGATGATATCCTTCGGCAGCATCTGTACCTGGCCGATCTCGCCGGCCCAGGCGCCGGTATTGGTAGCGGGGTCGAGATCGCCGTGCTGCACCATTTCGGTCAGCGCGATCAACTGCGGGCGGAAGAGTTCCGGCCGGCGGCAGTCATGGGCAAGCGTCACGAGGGCGTTGCGCGTGTTGAAATCGCCCTGCACGGCTCCGAAATCCGTCTCCATGGCCCAGAAGGCGGTAATGACGCCCGGCGCCACGCCGAATTCGCGCTCGGCCCGTGCGAAGACGTCCGCATACTGCTTCAGTTTTTGGCGGCCGATGTCGAGCCTGGCCTGACTGACGGTGCGCTGGGAGAACTCAAGGAAGGTCTGTCGGAACACGCCCTGGGCCCGGTCACGCGAAAGAACCTTCTCGTCGATCTGCGCTCCGGCAAGCGCTTTGTCGGCAGCTTCCGCGGGAATACCCTTGGCGATTGCCTCCGCCTTCACGCCTTCCAGGAAGACGCCGAGATCACCGCCGCAGGCGGGCGCCTGTTGAGCGAGCGCGGTGGAAGAAAGGCAGCCGACAAGGATGGATGCAAGGCCGAGACGGCGAGCGAAGGCGAGGGACATTCGAAGTTTTCCTAGCAGGGTTCAGGTGATCGCCTGATTTCCTCGAAATTTGTGACGAAACATGGGAGATCGGGCGAGAAGGCGCACTCTTTATCGCAACCGCTCACGTAATTCCATCGTCATTTGCCAGCCGAGGCGACCCACTGATTCCAGTTCTTCGCCGTTCCGGAAAAGACGTTGATATCCGTCTGGCCCTTGATGCCCGGTACGATGCCCGTGGAGGTATATTGCCAGAAAGCCCAGCGGCGGGCCTCGTAGATATCCTTGGGGTGGGCCGCGACCGAGCGAACCCAGAAATGATAGTTGTCGAAATGGCCGATCAGATTGTCGCGATGGAAATCGACCGATGTGTAGATGATCGGCCGTTTGCCGTAATGGGCCTCGAGACGATCCATGAACTTCTTCATCTCGGCGCGAACGACAGCCGCAGGCGGCCTGTATTTGCAGGTCGGAGAACTCGGGTTCCATTCGACGTCCAGCACCGGCGGAAGATGCATGGAGGACTTCGGGATGCTGCGGATGAACCAGTCGGCCTGGGCATCGGCGGTCGAGCAGAAATAATAGAAGTGATAGGGCGCGTGTGGAACGCCCGCGGCGGCGGCGTTACGCCAATTGCTCTCGAAGGCCGGGTCGATCCTGTCGGCGCCTTCGGTCGCCTTGATGAAGGCGAAGGAAACGCCGGATTTCTTCACACTTCGCCAGTCGATGTCGCCGTTCCACTTGGAGACGTCGATGCCATGGACTTCATGGCGATGCGGGTGATTGTAGCCGAAATCCTGCGGGTCGTTGTCGTGGAAACGGGGCGTTGCGACCGAGGCGGTTTCCATCAGGTCGTAATCCGTGGCGCTGCAGCCTGCCAGCAGGGTCGCTGTCGCAAGGATTGCGAAAAGAAGTCGAGGCATGTGTGTCCCGCGTTTGCCCGTTCCCAAATCCCCCTTGTCCCACTGAGGGGACGGGAAGGAGTGAACTCCTCATTCACCATATCGCCGTAAAAAATCGGTTAGGGCAAGTAGCAGGCGCGCAGAATTTCAACCGCGCCGTCGAATGACGGCATGCCAGGCGTAGCCGCGGCCGATTTCCTCGAAGATCATGTCGGCATTGGCGGCGGCGAGCCTGCTTTCCAGCACGTCGTGCAGATTGGGACGAGGCGTGACGTGGAAACGGGTAAGCCAGGCCCTCAGCAAGCGGCCGAACCAGCCCGGCAGATGTTCCTGCTGACCGAAGTCGACGATATGCAGCGAACCGTTCGGTCCGAGTGCGGCAAGTGCCGCGTCCACGGCCTTTTCCCAATCCGGGATCATCGAGAGGGCATAGGAGATCAGAATGCGATCGAAGCCCGCCACGCCGAATTCTTCCGGCCCGAATGCGGTCGCGTCGGCCACGCGGAAGGTAGGCTTCTCCGTCTTGTGGCGGAAATTGGCACGGGCGCTTTCCAGCATCTCGGAGGAGATATCGAGGCCGTAGAGCGTCGCCGCCGGATAGAGCCGATGGGCAAGCAAGAGGTTCCTGCCGGTGCCGCAGCCGACTTCGAGAAGCGTTCCTCCAGCCGGCATCCGGAGGCCGGCGATCGCCCGGTCGCGGCCGAAGAGGTAGTATTTGCGGGTGAGATCGTAGATATGCCGCTGGTAGCGATACATCCGGTCCATGCGCTCGGCATGATTGCCGGAGAGGGGATCGCCCGCCATATCCACCGTCATCAGCCGTTCCTCGCATAGATGTGAAAGCCGCCATAGATGGCGGAACGGTCCTGCAGGTTCAGTTCGTTGGAGCGGTCTTCGAGATAGGTCCAATGATTGCGAACCGTTTCGGAAACGCGGCCCTCGATGACGCTCTTTTCGGCGGCGGTGCGGAAGATCACGCGGGCGCCGGGTGCGGCGGTGCGGGTGATTTCTGACCAGAGGTCGTTCAGCTGCGGGTCCGTCATCCAATCCTGGGCATCGAGCAGCACGTAGCGATCGACCGAGGCCGCGGACTTGCCTGCCAGCAGTTCGGTGAAGCTTGCATGATGGACCGCGACCCGATCGACGTTCTTACGGATCGCCTCGTAGTTGCCCGCCTGCAGGTAGGTCGGCAACACACCTTCCTCGTCCGTGGGATAGCGGCGGGCGAAGGCCTGCCAGGCGAAGTAGTTCTCTCGCAGCGGAAAATGGCAGGCGAGCTTTTCGAGCCTCTGACGCAGCACCGGCGCGATCGATCCGTCTCCCGCGAGGCTTGCCAGCTCGTCATATTGCTGTGGCGGAATACCGAGGCCGAAAAGCGAGCTCTTGCGGCTTGTTATCCAGCGGATGAGCGGCTTGTCGAAAAGCGGGGCGACGCGGTCGTCGAAAAACTGGCGCTGTTCGCGCAGCGAGCGGGCCTTGGCCATCTCGGTCAGGTCGATGCCGTGCAGCCGGGCGATCAGGTGGCCGGCGCCGATGAAGCGGCCGAGCAGACCGGTCCGGTAGATGCTGCGATCGAACACCTCCACCCTGCGGCCGGAAATCGTACGCTTCTCCCAATAGGCGCGGGTGGCCGCATCGAGATGGGGGGCGATGAAGGCATCGTAGTCTTTGCTGTTGGTGCCGCCGCCTTCCTCTGCGAGGAAACGGACGACATCGGAATGAGCGGGCATGTGCCGGAAAGCGGCGAGCTTCAGTCGGTTCAGGGCTACATGATGGGGATTGAGATCGACCACATCGATCTTCTGCGGTCCGCGGGAGAGATAGGCGAGCATGTTGCAGCCGCCCGAGGCGATGGTGACGATCCTGTGCTCTTCCGCGAGCTCCATGGCCGTCATGTCGACTTCCGGGTCTTCCCAGATCTGCGGGTAAACCAGTCCCGAGAACAGCAGGCCGAAAAGGCGTTCCGAAAAACCTTTCGCCGAGAGGGCTTTGTGCTGCAGAAGAGCCTGTCTCAGCTTCTGGTTTTTCAGAAAACCAGCTTCCTGTGCAATTTCGGCCATCGTCGAATCTCGCCTCGCCGTGAGTTTCGCCGCGTGTAACCCCCCTCTGCTACAGATTGATGACGAAGCCTGTGTGAAGGCTGCCCCTTTCCTCGGAAGTCGGCGAAAGCCACTTTCTTCCGCGCAGGTTTCCTGCTTGCATGCGGCTCCACCGAAGGAGGACGAGAATGCGGATCGTGGCCCGGCTGCTGAAGATTGGTTTGGGTATCGTTCTCATCTGCATCATAGGCCTTCTTTCCTGGCTCTACTTCGTCCCGCCGACCCTGCTCAGGGTTGGCAGCGGCTATTCCGCGAAGATCGTCTGTTCTAATGTCTTTCTTGCCGGCAGAAATGAGGACGAGGTGCTGGCCGTCGATGTCCAGGCGCCCGGTCATCCGCTCCTGAAACTGATGCGGGTTTCGGTGGATCGGGAGGAACAGCGCGTTCATGCGGCGCTGCTCGGCTTCATCGCCGGCAATGACGCGGTCTATCGGGAGGGGCTGGGTTGCACCGTGACGCCTGATGGGACCGTCAACCCGGCGGAGGTCGCTGTGAATCCGGAGCCGCCGCCTGTCGCCGATGCCAATCTTCCCTGGCCGGAAGGCGGCGGAATGGAATCGAATCAGGCGGTTGCAAGGGTTCTTTCAGATTCAGCTCTCACCGGTCCGGGAATGCGTGCCGTCGTAGTGGTCAAGGGCGGGCGGATCGTGGGAGAGACCTATGGCGCCGGCTTTTCGAGCGATACGCCGCTGCTCGGCTGGTCCATCACGAAAAGCATCAATGCCGCCATTATCGGGACGCTTATCCGCGACGGGCGATTGTCGCTGGAAGAAAGAAACCTCTTTCCGAAATGGCAAGGCGACGAGCGCAGCGGGATCCGTCTCGCAGATATGCTCGCCATGGAAAGCGGCCTGGCCTTCAACGAGAATTACGGCACCGTCGCCGATGTGACCCGTATGCTTTACCTGGAATCGGACATGGCGAATTTTGCCGCCGATGCGATACTTGAAGCGCCACCGGGAACGCGCTTCAAGTATTCCTCGGGCACGTCGGTAATGCTTTCCAGGATATGGATTGCGAAGATCGGCGACGAGAGGACTGCGCTTAGCTATCCGCGCGAGGCGCTGTTCGGTCCCCTCGGTATGACGAGCGCAATCATGGAGCCCGATGCCGCGGGCACGTTCGTCGGCAGTTCCTACATGTATGCGACGGCCCGCGATTGGGCGCGTTTTGCGCTGCTGCTGCTTCGCGACGGCGTCTGGAACGGGGAAAGGCTGCTGCCGGAAGGTTTCGTCGCGATGATGCGGCAGCCGAACGGCACGACCGAACATTACTCGAGGATGCAGACCTGGCTTGCCGACAGCGACGACGAAGGCGTCCCGGCCGATACGTTCTTCCTGCAAGGGCATGACGGACAGACGATCGCAATCATCCCCTCGCTCGATCTGGCGGTCATCCGGCTCGGCCTCACACCGAGCTGGAACGGCTACGATCCGGACCGGCTGATCGCCGAAGTGGCCAAGGCGCTGCCCTGACCGGGCCGCCGCCCCTATTTCTCCAGAACGTGCAGCATGCCGCGACGCTTCGCATCGTAATAATAGCCCCGGGCATAGAGGCGGATGGCGTTGTCGTTGCTGTTGTCGGCAACGAGCCAGGCGCCGCGCAAGTATTTGACCGCGTATTTCAGATTGGTCTCGGCATCCAGCAGGCCTTGCGGCGGGCCTTGATAGCCCATGGATTTTGCGGTCGGATAGCTGATCTGCATGAGGCCCCAGTAACCGTTCTTGTGATAGGCCTTGGGATCGTAGCGGCTTTCGCGATGAACGACGCGATGGATCAGCGATTCGGGAACGCCGTATATGCCGGCATAGCGCCTGATGAGCTTGGCAAGCTCCGGCGGGCTATCGGAGGCCGTTGTCGGCAACGGGTCGCCCGGTGCGGGCGGGAAATCCTTGGCGGATTCGAGAGCGGATATCGCTGCCACCGCCTTCGGGCCGGCGGCATAGGCGAGCGTCGTCGTGTCGGGCCGCGGCGTCGGGATGGCGCTCTGCAGGACGGCCATGTCCGGCGTCAGTTCTTCTTCGTCTGGGGCAACCGCCTGAGCTGCGGCCGGCGATATTTCTCCATTGGCCACGGCTTGGGTAATCCGTGCGGTTTTGGTTGAGGTTGTCGGGGTGAGCGCCGCGGTCTGCAGAGGCGCGGCAGCCGCAGGGGCTGTGGGCGGGACCGGATCGGCGGCAAAGGCGACTTGCGGCGCCATTTCAGGCGAGGCCATGGCGGCGGCCTGGGCAATGGCTACGGTTTCGTTCGATGGGACTGCGATTTGAAGGCGGCCGGTCTTGGCGAGTACCGCGCTCTGCGGTCCTTCCGGCGGCTTGCCGGCGGTTTCCGCTGACTGGGCCGAGGGCTGATCGGAGCCCTGGGCCGGGGCCGCAGTCTCGGCCGCCGAAAGCTTCGTTTCCTTTGCAGGCTCGACGCTGGAGCAACCCGCAAGCGTCGTCGATACGGCAAAGGCCACCGCCGCCTTGCGGCCGAAGAACCGGTTTATCGCCATGGGGTCGCTTTCATGAAATTGGTTGTCCCGCCCGCCCAACACGCCTCCGAACGAATGTTTTCATTAACCTATTGGGCATTGCCGGGCAAGACGGTGCCGTTCACGCGGCGATCCGACGATAACCGGCGCTGACCGCGCGCCTGGAGATGAATTGCGTCCGCAGCTTGCGAGAGGCGGGAGTGAAGCGGGCAGGGCGACGCATGCGGTTCAGCGTCCGACGCGGAAACAGCACGTGAATGGTCGCTCCGAGCGCGGCGCAGGCGAGAAAGGCGGCCTGCATTTGCAGAACCTGGGGAATGACGGGCTGTGAAGGATCGAGAAACTGTGGAAGAAAAACCGAGAACAGGATGATGTAGCGCGGTCCGAATACGCTCTTGCCGAAGAGACAGGCGAATACCCGGGCGAGGCGCTTTTCCGGAAGATTGTCGTTGTCCGCGATCGGTCCGACGATTTTCGGATCCTGAAACGACCAGAGCACGTAAAGCATCAGGTAGGCGGCGCCGACCCATGACAATACGTCCATGACGCGCGGCAGGACGATGGCGAGCAGGCCGAGCGGCACCGTCGCGATCAGGAAGGCGGTTGTCAGGCCGAGGCTGACGCCCGGTATCGTCGCGATGGCCGTTGCCCGGCTACGCTGTAGAGCATAGCCGGCGGTAAGACAGGCGAGGGGACTCGGAAGCGCGGCGAGAAGTATGGAGGTCGCGACAAAAGCGAACCAGGTTTCAGCCGTCATTCCTTTTCCTCCAGGGCGTCGGACCCGGCCCGATCACCCGCCTTGCCTCAGGCCGCCTGGAAAGGCTGGCCGACGAAGTCCATCATTTCTGCAAACCATTTTGCCGATAGATCGAAATGTTTTCCACCCTTGATTCGCGGGAATTCGATGGTGCGGAGCTTTCCGTTCTGGTCCTCGTCGTGTCCGGTAACGCCGGAGACCTTGTTCAGGGCACTTTCCACCGCAAGATCGACCATGCTCTGGATGAGACGCAGGTCGTCGGAATTGGCCGGCGCGGAGCGGGCGAAGTAGCCGGATTTCTGGACCATGGAGCGTTCGGCGCCGATAAGGCTGGCAAACTGCTTCTGGAACCAGTTCCCGACATTGATGGTGTCGATCTTCACGTGCCCGAAGGCATCGCGCTTGACCGTCTCACCGGCTGCTTCCCGCTCGGCGACGATGGCGTCGAGGCCGGCGCCTTCGGAAACGAACAGGGTTACGAAGCCGCGCTGGTCCATGATCGCCTTGAGGCGCTCGGCTTCGCCTTCCAGATCGAAGGCCGTCTCCGGCAAATAGACGCCGTCGATGTTCTTCAGAGCCGTATTCATCATGAAGCCTTCGACATACTCGTTGCCTTTCGTCTTCTGAATATAGGCACGAGCAGTCGCCGCGGTCAGCCATCCGCAGTGCCGACCCATCACTTCATGGATCACAAGTGTGCGAGGGGCAGCGCTCTGTTCGTTGGAGACGTTGTCGAAGAAATGCGCTCCGATTTCCGCCGCCGTCCAGGCGCCGAGCGACTGACGGATCGGCACGACATCGTTGTCGACCGTCTTCGGAAGACCGACGACCGTGAGATTGTAGCCGTTGGCGCCGAGATAGGCCGCCAGATCGGCGGCGGTGGTGTTGGTGTCGTCCCCGCCGATCGTATGAAGGATGGTGACGCCATCGGCGGCAAGCCTCTCGGCCGCCACTCTCAATGGGTTCTCGCCCTCCTTCACCAGGCCGCGCTTCACGCAGTCGGCGGTGTTGGTGAGCTTCACGCGGCTGTTGCCGATGGGGGAACCACCGTAGCGATGCAGAAGGTACGCCTTCTCCCGCATGTCGGGCGTGATATCGATCCGGTCTCCGAGCAACACGCCCTGATAGCCGGAGCGATAGGCGATGATATCGAGTTCCGGCGCGACATCCGTATAGCGCCCGATGAGACCACCTACGGCAGAGGAAAGGCAAGGTGCGAGGCCACCCGCGGTCAGCATTGCCACTTTCTGTTTCGCCATCGTTTTCCTCCTTATGAAGCTTCACTCATTCGATCGGGATGGGAATGGATGCGACAGGGAACAGGCTCCTGTAAAGTGAATTTCTCAAGAAAAACGGGCATTTCCGGCACCGGTCAGGTCTCAAGGCGAATATAATCGTTTCAATTCAGACCCTCTCGTGAGGCGTGGCTGTGGAAAAGCACAATCACCATCGCCGGCGTCGATCCGCCACGGGCGAAGGGGGGAACGCCGAGCATTCTCGACAGTTGAGAGGCAACTGCGCAAGCGGCTTGGCTGGCGGATTGTTCGGAAAACATGAACATAGTTTAATCTTCCGCGGTACGTCGGACTCCTTGCAATTACCCTGCTAATCTGGTCATTTAGGGGAATGTTTTTCGATTTCACCTGCCTGCATATCTCCTCCCTCTGGGAACGGCTTCTCGGCGCCATCGGCGACGCCGCGGGCAGCGTGCTCGGTCGGGTCGTGGAGGCCATCCGGACCCTTTTCGAAGGCGATCCGGAAACGCGCCGGCAGGTGTCGTTCTCGGTTGCCATCATCGCGCTCTCCGCCAAGATGGCAAAGGCGGACGGCATCGTGACCGAGGCTGAGGTCAGGGCGTTTCAGCAGATATTCGACTTCCCCGACGAGGAGGCGCGCAATGTCGCCCGCCTCTACAATCTCGCCCGGCAGGACGTCGCCGGCTATGAAGCCTATGCCAACAAGCTCGCCAATCTCTGCGGTTCGGGAGCCTCGGAAAACTGCCCGATGCTGGAGAATGTCGTGGACGGTCTGTTCCATATCGCCAAGGCGGATGGACTGGTGCATGAGAAGGAACTGGTCTTCCTTGGCCGCATCGCGGAGATATTCCGCATAGACGAAATGCATTTCCGCCGGATCATGGCTCGTCATGTGCATATGGACGGTCGGGATCCCTATCTTGTCCTCGGCGTTTCCCCGGATGACGATTTCACGGAAATCCGCAAGCGCTATCGGCTGCTGGTCTCGGAGCATCATCCCGACCGGCTGATTGCCCGTGGCGTTCCGGTGGCGCTGCATGCCGCCGCCAACGAGCGTATGGCTGCCCTCAACGCCGCCTATGCCGCGATCGCGAAAGAGCGCCGCGCTGCATGACCTCCTTCACCGTTGACTATGAAGGCGCGTCGGCAATGCCGTCGCCGAACCACGGTGAACGCGTGAGTGGCTGCGGGCCGGATATACTTGTCCTGCATTATACCGGAATGCCGGACGACGATCAGGCGCTCTCCTGGCTATGCAACGAGCGTAGCCAGGTTTCCTGTCACTATTTCGTCCATCAGGACGGGCAGGTGCTGCAGCTCGTGCCCGAAGCGCGCCGCGCCTGGCATGCGGGCAAAAGCTTCTGGGCGGGGGAAACGGACGTCAATTCCCGGTCCATCGGCATCGAAATCGCCAATGCCGGGCATCCGGGAGGCCTTCCGGCTTTCCCGGAAGCCCAGATCGCGGCGGTCGTCGAATTGTGTCGGAACTGTGTCGATCGGTGGTCCATAGCGCCGGAAAGGGTGCTTGCGCACTCCGATGTCGCGCCCATTCGCAAGGTCGATCCGGGGGAAAATTTCCCCTGGGACGAACTGCATCGGCAGGGGGTCGGTCACTGGGTCGAGCCGGCGCCGGTGGGCGGAGGCCGCTTCTTTCAACGTGGCGAAAGCGGGCAACCGGTCGAGGCACTGCAGTCCATGCTGTCGCTTTATGGCTACGACGTTGATGTTACAGGGGAATTCTGCGACAGGACAAAGGGCGCCGTGGAGGCGTTTCAGCGGCATTTCCGCCCGGCGCGCGTCGATGGAATCGCCGATATTTCCACGATAGACACGCTGCACCGGCTCCTGTCTTCGCTGTCGAAATACAACCCTGGCTGACGCCCCGCTGGAAGGCCAGGTTCCATAGGCGCGGCGAAAAAGTTTCGCAGTGCCACATGATTTCCTTAATGAACCCTTTAAAAACTGGGCATCAAACGGTGGCGATCGACGGGGTCGTCGCCCGTAAATGTCAACAGGCGGGGACGTTCCCAGCAGACATGCCGTCAATCTGACGTTGCGCTTCTCGGCGCAGCGCGATGGCTGCTGCGTCCCTTTGCGGTCCGGAGAATTCTTCAAGAATGAAAAGAGTGATTATTGCCGTCGCGGCAAGCATTGGAATGCTTGTGTCCGCTCCCGGAGCTTCGTTTGCCGGGGAGGGCGCCGCGAAGAGGAAAACCGTAACGCTGCAAACCCAGACACGTACCGCAGGCTATCCTTCTCCAGGCCGCTTTTCTGTTCATCCCTATTCCAGCCTGATCTCCAAATACGCCAAGACATACGGGGTTCCTGTCGGTCTCGCCCACGCTGTGGTGCGGATCGAAAGCAACTTCAATCCGAAGGCCCGCGGCAGCGCGGGAGAGATCGGTCTCATGCAGATCAAGCCGGCCACCGCGCGCATGATGGGCTATGGCGGCTCGGCGACGGGGCTTTACGATCCCGAGACCAATATCAAGTTCGGGATGAAATATCTGGCTGCCGCCCATGAGCTCGGCGGCGGAAAGATCTGCGGCACCATCCTGAAATATAATGCCGGCCACGGCGCCAAGCGCATGAACCCGGTTTCCAAGCGCTATTGCGGGAAAGTTCAGGCGTTTCTCGCGTCCTGACGGATTTCCGAAACGTAGCTGCGCCTCTTTGTCTCTGGCATTTTGATTCCGGAAACGGATAGAAGTACTTCGGCGGAAAGCGGTTTTCCGCCGAAGAGGACAGGCATGGCGGCGCGGTTCAAATATATCATCATCGGGCGGGGAATGATGGGAGCGGCCGCCGCGCGGCACCTGTCGCAATGGACCGATGGCGCGGCTCTCATCGGTCCGCCGGAACCAGAAGACCGCCTGGGTCATGACGGGGTCTTCGCGAGCCATTACGACGAGGCTCGCATCACCCGCACGTTTGATGGCGACCTCGCCTGGGGAACGTTTGCGGCCCGCTCGCTCGATCGATATGCCGCAATCGAAGAGGAGAGCGGCATTCGCTTTTATACCGAAGCGGGATGTCTCTTCGCCGGCCCGGAGCCGAAACGCCCCACGGATTACCTGCGGCGTGCTCTCGACGTCAGCGATACGCTCGGCCTCGAGGTCGAGGAGATCGCGCCATCCGATCTCCAGTCGCGCTTTCCGCAATTTTCCTTCGCCCCGCACCTTGCAGGCTTCTATGAGCATCGCAGGGCAGGGCACATCAATCCGCGCGCCCTGATCAAGGCTCAGGCCAAGCTTGCCGCCGGCAATGGGGCGACCCTCATCGATGCGACCGTGACCTCGGTGCGTGACGCGGGATCGCATGTCGAGGTGATCTGCGGGGATGAAATCCATACGGCGGAGAAAGTGCTGGTCGCGGCCGGCGCCTTCACCAATTTCAATGGTTTGCTGCCGCGCCCGGTCGATATGCGCGTCGCGCCGCGCACCGTCGTTTTCTACGAGCTTGGCGATCGGGAGGCGGCGATTTTCGGCAGCATGCCGTCGACGATCGTCTTCGGCGAAACGGACGAGGATCACGTCTACATCCTTCCTCCCGTGCGCTATCCGGATGGAAGGACCTATCTCAAGCTCGGCGGGGATACGGAATCCCGGAGCTTCGAGCGGCTCGAGGACATCGTTTCCTGGTTCCACTCGGAGGGCGATTCCGTCGAACGGGAGAAGCTCGCGGCAATCGCGGAAAAGCTGATGCCGGCGCTTGCCGGTCGCCCGGTCACCTCGGCTCCTTGCGTCGCAAGCTTCACGCCATCCAGCCATCCCTATATCGGTTATACGCAGTCGCGGCGCATTGCGGTGCTGACGGGCGGCAATTTCGTCGCCGCGAAATCCTCCGATGAGTTGGGGCGATTGGGTGCCGTTCTCCTACGGGACGGTGAGATTCCGGAAAGCGATTTCGGCAGCCGGCTTGCGCCGGCGTTTCGATGAGGTGGGATTGGGAAATGGCGACCGACTACAAATACATCGTCATCGGGCGGGGAATGATGGGAGCGGCCGCAGCGCGGCACCTGTCGCAATGGACCGACGGCGTCGCCCTGATCGGTCCGGGCGAGCCGGCCGACTACAAGACGCATCAGGGCGTCTTCGCCAGCCATTACGACGAGGCTCGCATCACCCGGACGATCGATCCCGATCCCGTCTGGGCGCTGCTCGCCAACCGCTCTATCGCCCGCTATGACGAGATCGCGCGCGAAAGCGGCGTGAATTTCTATTCCGAGGCCGGCTGCCTGGTCGTCGGCCCGAAGCGAACCGCAGCACCTTCCTATGTCGGAAAGGTGCTCGACGCCGCAAATGGTCTTGGCGTTTCGACCGAGATGCTCGGTGATGCCGATCTCGCGCGGCGATTTCCCTATTTCTCCTTTCCCGCGGAAAGCGAAGGCGTCTGGGAAGCGCGGAACGCCGGCCACATCAATCCGCGCCGGCTGGTGAAGGCGCAGGCCCTGCTTGCGGGACGGCAGGGGACGGCGATCATTTCCGAGACTGTTTCCTCCGTTCGCCAGGAGGCGGGCCGAGTAGTCGTCACGACCGTCGAGGGCGCTGTCTATTCGGCGGAGAAGGTGCTGGTCGCCGCCGGCGGATTCTCCATCAATGAGAATCTCTTGGGCGCGCGTCTTGATCTGAAGGTTTATGCGCGCACGGTCGCCTTCTATGAGGTGGACGAGGCCGCGATGGAGTTCTGGGGCGGGACGCCGTCGCTCATCTGGAAATGGCACGAGGGCGAGGACGGCATCTATCTGCTGCCGCCGGTGCGCTATCCGGATGGCAGGATCTATCTGAAGATCGGCGGCGATCCGGACGACCTTCTGCTTTCGACTGAGCCGGAGGTGCGGGCCTGGTTTCGTTCCGGCGGGCGGGCGAGCACCCACCGGCACCTGACCGAAATCATGGGCCGGCTGATGCCGAAGCTCGACCTTTCCCGCACCTCGATGGCCGCCTGCGTGACCTCGTTCACGCCGACTAACTATCCGGCGATCTCCATGACGAAGTCCGATCGCATCGGCGTCCTGAGCGGGGGATGCGGTACCGCCGCCAAGAGTTCCGACGAGATCGGCCGGCTGGGTGCCGAGCTGATTTTCCGCGGCAGGATCGAGGACGAAGCTTATCAAACGGATTTCAAAGCTGATTTCCTCTGAAATTCGAGGCAATTGTGGTGGCAATCCGGGCGCATCTCCATTATGTACCGCTTGCCAGTCGGCCGGGCAGCCGCGCTTCACCAATGCCGAAAGGCGGTGAGGTGAGGAAAGTCCGGGCTCCACGGAAACACGGTGCCGGATAACATCCGGCGGGGGCGACCCTAGGGAAAGTGCCACAGAAAGCAGACCGCCCCGCTTTTTCCACCGCTCGTCGAGCGGCCGAAATGGCGGGGTAAGGGTGAAAGGGTGGGGTAAGAGCCCACCGCGCCTCTGGCAACAGAGGCGGCACGGTAAACCCCACCGGGAGCAAGACCGAATAGGGATGACGAGGGACGTGCGAAAGCGCGTCTACAGCCGGTTTCTGGGCCAGTCATCCGGGTGGGTTGCGTGAGGCGGTGTGCAAGCATCGTCCCAGATGAATGGCTGCCACGTTCCGGTGCTTGCATCGGAGCCATACAGAACCCGGCTTACAGGCCGACTGGCTCTTCTAATCCTTTATGAGACATCCGGCTCGAAAGGGCCCGAAGCTTGGCGTCCTCCGGGCGCTGAGCCGATTTGGAGTGGCCTGTTTCGTGGGGATTTCAGGATATTTTCGGGGCTTTTCAGGTGGGTTGAAAAGGCCTGATGAGGTGGCTTCTTGGAAGCCCTCGCTAATCCTTTGTTAAACTTAACAGCTCATAAATAAATACCGTTGCGGCCCGCTTGCCGGGCTGCTTCCCATTGACGCCCATATGGTCCCATGTTATCCCAAAAGTGTACTGAACAGGGGCGCTTGAGCGCCCGGAAATCAAGGAGTTCCGGCTTTTCGGCCGGGTGGGCGCATGCCTGCTCGGAGGGTGGGGCTCCGTCTGGTTCAATGTGTACTGACGGGCGCTTGTTCGCCGTCGGAAGGGTAGGGGCGGACGTCGGGCGTTATGAACCGCTTCTTGTCGAATGCGACCAACAGGATCGATGCCAAGGGACGGGTCTCCGTGCCCGCGAGCTTTCGTTCCGTGCTGGTGGCGCGCGAAATCCAGGAGCTCTACTGTCTCCAGGATTTCGTCTATCCGGCGATCAGCGTCGGAGGTCCGGATCTGCTCGATCGCTACGAACGGCAGATCGCGGCTTTCGATCCGTTTTCGCCGGAAGCGAACCGGATGTCGCTGCTCGTGCATGGCGGCGGCGTCTTCATGAGGCTCGATGCGGAAGGCCGGTTGATGGTCACGGATTTCATCCGGGACTTCACGGGAATCACTTCGGAGATTACCTTCGTCGGGCGCTCGGATCATTTTCAGCTATGGCGGCCGCAGGCGTTCTTGGACGCGCAGGCGGCGGCAAGGGAGGGGCGCTTCGGTCTGCCTCCCGCGTAATACAGGGGAGCGGAATGGCGGCGAATCCAGGCGGCGGAACAACCGATGCCGATGGCGGACCGGTTCGCCACATTCCGGTTCTCTTGAAAGAAGTTCTGGAGGCGCTGGAGCCTGCGCCGGGCAAGATCATCCTCGATGGCACTTTCGGCGCCGGCGGTTATACCGCGGCCATTCTCGCCGCCGGAGCAGAGGTGATCGCGCTCGATCGCGATCCCACGGCGATCTCGGCGGGGCAGTCCATGATTGCCGCCCATGGCGGACGGTTATCCCTTCATCATTCGCAGTTCTCCGAACTTGCAAGCTTCGCGCCGGATGGCGGGCTTGATGGAGTGGTGCTCGATATCGGCGTTTCCTCCATGCAGATCGACGAAGCGGAGCGCGGTTTCTCATTCCAGAGGAACGGCCCGCTCGACATGCGTATGTCGGCGTCAGGCGTATCTGCGGCGGACGTGGTCAATCGCGCCAAGTCCGGCGACCTGACCCGCATCTTCGGCTTTCTGGGCGAGGAGCGGCAGGCCGGCCGTATTGCCCGCGCTATCGAGAAGCGCCGGGCAAGCGAGCCGTTTGCGACCACCCGGGATCTCGCCAACCTCATCGAGAGCGTCAATCCGCGCAAGGCCAAGGACAAGATTCATCCCGCGACGCGGGTGTTTCAGGCGCTGCGCATCTTCGTCAACGATGAGCTTGGCGAACTCGCCGAGGCGCTGTTCGCCGCCGAGCAGGCGCTGAAGCCGGGCGGGCGTCTCGTGGTCGTTACCTTCCATTCGCTGGAAGACCGGATCGTCAAGAAGTTCTTCGCCGATCGCTCCGGCCGCGCCTCCGGGTCCCGGCACATGCCCATGGTCGAGGAAAAGCCCGCGATCTTCGAACCGGTCGGCAAGTCTCCGGTTGCGGCCAGCGAAGCGGAGGCGGAGATCAATCCGCGCGCCCGCTCAGCAAAGCTGCGCGCCGGCATCCGCACCGCGGCTGCGGCCCGTGCTGCCGATTTTTCCATCTTCGATCTTCCCGACCTCGCCAGCCTTGCAAAGATGGGGGCCTGAACCATGCTCAGAAGCTTCGATCTCGTTCTTATCGGTGTCATGACGGCGGCAGCCGTGGTCACCTATACGATCAAGCACCGCGCCGACGAGAAGCTGGCGGAGGTTCGCCGGCTGGAGACCGAAATCAGGCTGGAAAAGGACACTATCGATCTCCTGAAAGCGGATTGGGCATTGCTGACCCAGCCCAATCGGCTGCATCGCCTCGTCAATGTCTATGGTTCCGAATTGCAGCTCGTGCCCACCCAGCCGACGCAACTGGCCATGCCTGCGGAACTGCCCATGCCGCGATCGCAGCTTCCGCAGCCTGAAACCACGATCGAAGACCTGATCGCCAGCGCCGGCGGCGAAGTGGCGGCAGCCATCAAGGGCGTTGACGCCGCCGCCAAATCCGCTCCCCAGCCGCGCATACCGGTGCCGTTGCCGCGCGGTGGCTTCCCCGTCGATATCATCTCAACCGGATCGGTGAATCGCTGATGTCTTTCCTCTCCCGCATCATGGTCTTGAAGAGCCGGGCGCATTTTTCCGCCGGTGGACGCGGACGGCGTCCGGCCGAAACCGGTTCTTCCTTCGAGGGAACACGCAAGCGGAAGGCTGCCCAAGCGAAGAACCGCGTCGGCCTCATGATCCTAGGGTTTGCCGCCTTCTATTGCATCATCGGCGGCCGCTTGGTGCAGTACGGCCTCACCGAACCTGAAACGACGTCGAGCATCCTGCCCGCAGACCGGCTGATGGCCTCGCGTCCGGATCTCCTCGACCGCAACGGTGAGGTACTGGCCACCGATATCCGCACGGTCTCGCTGTTTGCCGAGCCGCACAAGATCGTCGATGCGGACGAGGTGATCGAAAAGCTTTCCACGGTCCTGCCGGATCTGGACGCCAAATCCATCTACTCCAAACTCAGGAGCAATTCGCGCTTCCAATGGCTGCGCCGTCAGCTCACGCCGAAGCAGCAGAGCCAGATTCTCGCGCTCGGCATTCCCGGTATCGGCTTCCGGCCGGAAAAGCGGCGCTTCTATCCGGGCGGAGCGACCGCGGCGCATGTGGTTGGGCACGTCAACATCGATAACCGCGGCGTGGCGGGCATGGAGCGTTACGTCGACAGCCAGGGGCTTGCCGACCTTGCAGCCGTCGGCATGACCTCGGACCAGCCGCTGGAGCCGGTGAAGCTTTCGATCGACCTGCGCGTCCAGGCGATCGTGCGCGAAGTCATCATGTCCTCGATCGACAAGTTCAAGGCGATTGGCGCCGGTGCGGTCGTGCTCGACGTTCATACCGGCGAGGTCCTCGCCATGGCGTCCGCGCCGGATTACGACCCCAACAACCCGGCCGCGGGCGCGGAGGAGGGATGGTTGAACCGCATGTCGAACGGCACGTTCGAAATGGGGTCCACCTTCAAGGCGTTCACGATCGCCATGGCGCTCGATTCCGGCAAGGTGAACATGAACGACAGCTTCGATGCGCGATATCCGATCCGCATCGGCGGCTTCACCATCAAGGATTTCCACGGCAAGGGCCGGTTCCTGACCGTTCCGGAAGTCTTTCAGTACTCCTCCAACATCGGCACCGCGAAAATGGCGGACGTCGTCGGCATCGAGGGGCACAAGGAATTCTTGACCAAGATCGGCCTGCTCAGCAAGATGCAGACCGAGTTGCCGGAAGTGGCCCAGCCGAGCCAGCCGCGAACCTGGAAGAAGATCAACTCCATTACGATCTCCTTCGGCCACGGGGTTTCGACTACGCCTCTGCAGACGGCGGTTGCCGGTGCGGCCCTGGTCAATGGCGGCAAGCTGGTCGAGCCGACCTTCCTGCCGCGCACGCGTGAGCAGGCCGATCTCGTCGCCACTCAGGTACTCAAGCCATCCACCAGTGATGGGATGCGCTATCTGTTTCATTGGAACGGCATCAAGGGGTCGGGCAGGAACGCTCGCGTCGAAGGCTTCAACGTCGGTGGAAAGACCGGCACGGCGGACAAGGTCGTCAATGGCCGCTATGTCCACGACAAGAACTTCAACGCCTTCCTTGCCGCCTTTCCGATCGACAATCCGCAATATGTCGTGCTGACCTTCATCGACGAACCGAAGACCGACAAGGGCAACGGCGCGGCACTTGCCGGTACCTCCGCGGCTCCGATGGCGCACGACATCATCAGCCGTTCGGGTGCTATTCTCGGTGTAAAGCCCAAATTCGGCGATGACGGTTCTGCCCTGCTTGTGTCTTATTAGGAGATAACAAAGTTAGCGGACGATTCGCGGGTGAGCGGTTTCTCCGCTGGGAAAATGGAAGTGCAGCCGATGAAATTGCGAGACCTTGCCGGACAGGATTTCCCCGAAATAGCCGGTTCGCTTTCGGGGCCGGTCGGCGATATCGACATCACCGGTCTTTCCTCGGATAGTCGCAAGATCAAACCGGGCATGCTGTTTGCCGCGCTGGCCGGCAGCAAGGCGGACGGCGCGTCCTATATCGGCGATGCGGCAGCACGTGGTGCTGCGGTAGTGCTTTCCGCCCATGCCAGCGATATCGGCATTCCGGTGCTTTCCGTTGCCAATCCCCGTAGGCTTCTGGCGCTTGCCGCCGCGCGCTTCTACGGTGCGCAGCCGAAGACCATGGTGGCGGTGACCGGCACGGCCGGCAAGACATCCGTTGCTTCCTTCACGCGCCAGATATGGGCGCATGCCGGTCTTGCCGCCGCCCAGATCGGCACCACCGGCGTCATTTCCCCGCTCCGCAACATTTATGGCTCGCTGACGACACCCGATCCCATCGAGCTCCAGGCGCTTCTTGCCGAACTGGCGTCCGAGGGCGTCACCCACGCGGCGATGGAGGCATCCAGCCACGGTCTCGACCAGAGCCGTCTCGACGGTGTGCGTCTTTCTGCGGGTGCGTTCACCAATCTCGGCCGCGACCACATGGATTACCATCCGACGGTCGAAAGCTACATGGCGGCGAAGATGCGCCTGTTCGATACGCTGCTGCCGAAAGGCGCGCCGGCGGTCATCTTCGCCGACGATGCCTGGTCGGACGATGCCTGGTCGGACGAGGCGGTCCGGGTGGCCAGGGCTGCCGGCTTGGATGTGCGCACGGTCGGCCGCAAAGGAGATTATCTCAGCCTGAAGCGGGTCGAGCATTTCCGACACAAACAGATGGCGGAAGTGCACCTCGGCGACGATATCTTCGAGGTGGATATCCCGCTTGCCGGCGATTTCCAGGTTGCGAACGCCCTGGTGGCGGCAGGACTTGCGATCTCCACCGGGGTTCCGGCCTCGGTCGCTTTTGCCGCGCTCGAGAAACTGCAGGGCGCTTCCGGGCGGCTCGAGCTGGTCGGACATACCGCAGACGGGGCGCTTGCCTATGTCGATTATGCCCATAAGCCGGATGCCCTGGAAAATGTGCTGGCCTCCGTTCGGCCGTTCACCACGGGCCGTGTGATCGTGGTCTTCGGCTGCGGTGGAGACCGCGACAAGGGAAAGCGGCCGATCATGGGCGAGGTGGCGACCCGGCTGGCCGATGTCGTCATCGTCACCGACGACAATCCGCGTTCCGAGGTTCCTGAGGTCATCCGGTCGGAGATCATGGCGGCCGCGCCCGGTGCCATCGAGATCGGCGACCGGGCGGAAGCGATCCGCCACGCCATAGGCATGCTGCATTCGGGCGACACGCTGATCGTGGCCGGCAAGGGCCATGAGGAGGGCCAGACGATCGGCAGCACAGTCCTGCCGTTTTCGGATCATGTCGAAGTACGCAAGGCACTGGAGGAGCTGAAACCATGAGCTGGTTGTGGACCTCTGAGGAGATGGCGGCCATCATGGATGGCCGTCCGGTTGGCTCGTTGCCTGCCGGAATCACCGGAATTTCGATAGACAGCCGATCGATCGGCGCGGGTGAGGCGTTTTTTGCCATCAAGGGCGATCGGGTCGACGGCCATGATTTCGCAAGCATCGCGGTGGCAAACGGCGCATCCCTGATCGTCGTCAGCGAAGGCAAACTGCCGGCGCTTGGCCGCATCATCGTGCCGATGATTGTCGTGGAGGACGTGCTCGCGGCGCTCGGCAAACTGGCGATCGCGGCAAGGGAGCGCAGCCGCGCGCATATCGTGGCGATCACGGGCTCGGTCGGTAAGACGACGACCAAGGAGATGCTGCGCCATGTGCTTGCTCCGTCCGGCAAGGTGCATGCGGCGGTCGCATCCTTCAACAATCACTGGGGCGTGCCTTTGACGCTCGCCCGCATGCCCGCGGACACCGACTACGGCGTCTTCGAGATCGGCATGAATCACCCGGATGAAATCCGCCCCTTGGTGAAGATGGTGCGTCCTCACGTGGCGATCGTCACGACCATCGCCGCCGCCCATCTCGGCCATTTCAATAACCTGGAGGAGATTGCTGCCGCCAAGGCCGAGATCTTCGAAGGTATCGAAGCGGGCGGGGCGGCCGTCCTCAACCGTGACAACAAGCAATTCGGCTTCTTGGAAAAGGCCGCCCAGGAGGCGGGGATCGCGCGCATCTATACTTTCGGCCAGCATGCCAAGGCCGATTTCCGGCTGGCGGATTTCGACGGGAATGCCGAAAGCTCGACCGTCTGGGCCACGATTTCCGGCGACACCATGGAGGTCCATATCGGAGCTCCCGGTCGTCATATCGCCGAAAATGCGATGGCGGCGCTCGGTGCGGCCATGCTGGTCGGCGCCGACATGGCGAAGGCCGCGGAAGCGCTCGAGCAACTGAGGCCGGTCAAGGGCCGGGGAGAGCGGCATCGCCTGGGTATCGGCGAAGGACATCTGACGCTGATCGACGAAAGTTACAATGCGAACCCCGCATCCATGCGGGCGGCCATAGCCCTGCTTGCGGCAACCGAGCCGGAGCTTACCGGCCGGAGAATCGCGGTACTCGGCGATATGCTGGAGATGGGTGAACATTCCGCCCGCGTCCACGAGGATCTGGCGGGGCCGCTGCTCGCTGCCGGTATCGAGCATGTCTGGCTCGCCGGCGCGGAAATGGCTGCGCTCAAAGACGCGCTTCCCGAGAGCGTTCATGTGGAATACCGCCCGACCACGGCGGAGCTTGTGGATTTTATCGTCCGTTCGGTCATTCCCGGAGACGTGGTGATGGTCAAATCGTCGCTCGGTCTCGGTTTCGGCAAGATCGTTGCGGCGCTGCTTGACAACTATCCGGCATTTTCCGACACGGAGCGCCAACATTAAAACGGCTTCGAGAAAGGGCCTTCATGCTGATCTGGCTTGTGCAACTGGCGGATAGCTTTCAATTCTTCAATCTCTTTCGCTACATCACCTTCCGCACCGGTGGCGCCCTTTTTACCTCGGCCCTCATCGTTTTCCTCTTTGGCCCCCGGATGATCGCCTCCCTTCGCATTCGCCAGGGAAAAGGTCAGCCGATTCGGGCGGATGGTCCGCAGACCCATTTCAAGAAAGCCGGCACGCCGACCATGGGCGGCCTGATGATCCTGACCGGCATCGTCGGCGGGGCGCTGCTGTGGTCTGATCTTTCCAACGTCTACGTCGTCGCGACGCTGCTGGTGACCCTCGGTTTCGGGGCCATCGGCTTTTATGACGACTATCTCAAGGTCACCAAGCAGAGCGACAAGGGGTTTTCCGGCAAGGCTCGTCTCGGCATCGAGTTCGTGATCGCCGCGATCGCGGTCTTCTTCATGATGCGCGTGGCGCTTGCCACCGGGCAATCCGCCAATCCGACCCTCGGCTCGTCGATCGCCTTTCCCTTCTTCAAGGACTTCCTGATCGATCTCGGCATCTTTTTCATGTTGTTCGGCGGGTTCGTCATCGTAGCGGCCGGTAATGCGGTCAATCTCACGGACGGGCTGGACGGCCTCGCCATCGTGCCGGTGATGATCGCTGCCGCCTCATTCGGCGTCATCGCTTATCTTTCGGGCAACGCCGTCTTCGCAAACTATCTGCAGATCAATTTCGTGCCCGGCACGGGAGAGCTCGCCGTGATCCTCGGTGCGGTGATCGGCGCGGGGCTCGGTTTCCTCTGGTTCAACGCGCCGCCGGCCGCGATCTTCATGGGAGACACCGGCTCGCTGGCGCTCGGCGGCCTCATCGGTTCGGTTGCGGTCGCAACCAAGCATGAGATCGTCATGGCGATCATCGGCGGCCTCTTCGTGATAGAGACGCTCTCGGTCATCATCCAGGTCGGTTTCTTCAAGATGACCGGGCGGCGGGTGTTCCTGATGGCGCCGATCCACCACCACTTCGAAAAACTGGGATGGACGGAAAGCCAGGTGGTGATCCGCTTCTGGATCATCGCCGTCGGGCTCGCCATGCTCGGCCTTTCGACGCTCAAGCTGCGGTAAGAGCGATGATCCCGGTCACGACATTCAAGGACAGGAAAGTCGCTCTCTTCGGGCTCGGCGGTTCCGGCCTTGCCACTGCCAAGGCGCTGGTTGCAGGCGGAGCCGTAGTGGTCGCCTGGGACGACAATCCGGACAGCGTCGCCAAGGCGGCGGGCGAGGGGATCGGGACCGCGGATCTTCGCACCATCGACTGGCCGGCCATGGCCGCCTTCGTGCTCTCTCCCGGCGTGCCACTCACTCATCCCAAGCCGCATTGGAGTGTCGACCTGGCGCGCGCCGCGGGCGTCGAAATCATCGGCGACGTGGAGCTTTTCGTGCGCGAGCGCCGGGCGCATGCGCCCTATTGCCCGTTCATCGCGATCACCGGCACGAATGGGAAATCCACGACCACTGCCCTGATCGCCCATATCCTGAAATCGAGCGGGCGAGACACGCAGCTCGGCGGCAATATCGGCACCGCCATCCTGACCCTCGATCCGCCGAAGGCGGAGCGCTATTTCGTGGTCGAGTGCTCCTCTTATCAGATCGATCTTGCGCCGACGCTGAATCCCACCGCCGGCATCCTGCTCAACCTGACGCCCGACCATCTCGACCGCCATGGAACCATGCAGCATTACGCGGACATCAAGGAGCGGCTGGTTGCAGGCAGCGCGACGGCCGTCATCGGGGTGGATGACAGCTACTCGGCGCTGATCGCCGACCGCATCGAGCGTGCCGGCGTGCCGGTCCGGCGGATTTCGAAACGCAACGTGACCGCCGAAGGGCTCTATGCGGAAGGCAGCCGGATCATCGAGGCGCATGGCGGAACGTCTTCGCTTTTCATCGATCTCGATGGCATCCAGACCCTCAAGGGCGGCCATAATGCTCAGAATGCCGCTGCGGCGATCGCAGCCTGCCTTGCCGTCGGCGTCTCCGCGGAGGACATTCGCGCTGGACTGAAATCCTTCCCCGGATTGAAGCACCGCATGCAACCTGTCGGTCGGCGCGGCCATGTCGTCTTCGTCAACGATTCCAAGGCCACCAATGCCGATGCTGCAGCCCCGGCACTTTCCAGCTATGACCGCATCTACTGGATTGCCGGTGGGTTGCCGAAGGAGGGCGGGATCGCAAGCCTCGCTCCACTCTTTCCACGTATCGTCAAGGCTTATCTGATCGGGGAGGCTGCGCCGGCCTTTGCAGCAACGCTCGGCGAAACGGTTTCTTACGAGATATCCGGTACGCTTGAACGCGCCGTTGCTCATGCGGCCGCGGATGCGGAGAGTAACGGCGAGGCTTCTGCCGTCATGTTGTCGCCGGCCTGCGCGAGCTTCGATCAGTACAAGAATTTCGAAGTGCGTGGCGATGCCTTCGTCAAGCATGTCGCAGGCCTGGACGGTGTCACGATGCTGATCGAGACGGGAAAGGGGAACTGACAGATGGTAAGCCGCGCAGACCGTGGGCCGCTCGCAGACTGGTTCTGGACGATCGACCGTTTCTTTCTCGCCGCCTTCGTGCTGCTCATGGGGCTCGGCTTCATGCTTTCCTTCGCGGCCTCTCCGCCGGTTGCCGAAAGGCTCGGCCTCGATAGCTTCCACTTCGTCGAGCGGCATGCCGTTTTTGTGATACCGTCGCTGGTGGTGATGATCGGCCTTTCCTTCATGTCGCCCCGGCAGGTGCGGCGAGCGGCGATCATCCTGCTGATCGTCTCCATCAGCATGATGGTGCTGGCGCTGTTCTTCGGCGTCGAGGTCAAGGGATCGCGGCGCTGGATCTCGATCGGCAGCTTTTCCATTCAGCCATCGGAATTCATGAAACCCGCTTTCGTGGTGGTCTGCGCCTGGCTTTTCGCCGAGCATGCGCGGCAACCGGAAATTCCCGGCAATCTCTTCGCCATCATCCTCTTCGGCATCGTCGCTGCCCTGCTGGTCGCCCAGCCGGACCTCGGCCAGACCATTCTGACGAGCGTGGTCTGGGGAGGCATGTTCTTCATGGCCGGCATGCCCTGGCTTTGGATCGTGGTGCTCGGCGGCTTCGGGGCCGGCGGTCTTCTCGCGGCTTACTACATGCTGCCGCACGTGACCTCCCGTTTCGACAAGTTCCTGACCGGCGAAGGCGATCGCTTCCAGGTGGAGACGGCGCGCGACGCCATCATCCGGGGAGACTGGTTCGGGCAGGGACCGGGCGAAGGCGTCGTCAAGCGCATCCTGCCGGACAGCCATACGGACTTCATATTCTCCGTGGCCGCGGAGGAGTTCGGTATCGTCTTCTGCATGGCGCTGGTGGCGATTTTCGCCTTCATCGTGCTTCGCGGCCTCAATCACGCCTTCAAGGAGCGCGATGACTTCAACCGCTTCGCGGTCGCGGGCCTGGTGTTGCAGATCGGCATGCAATCGATGATCAATATCGGCGTCAACCTGGAGCTTATGCCTGCCAAGGGCATGACCTTGCCGCTGATCTCCTACGGCGGCTCGTCCATGATCGCGATCTGCGTGACGGCCGGATTCATTCTCGCGCTGACGCGTCACCGCCCCGAAAAACGGGCCCAAGAGCGGAGCCTTTTCCGCGTCGGCCACGGTGTTCCGGCGGAGTAAAGGAACAATGACCAAAGGCATCATCCTGCTTGCCGCCGGTGGCACCGGCGGCCATGTATTTCCCGCCGAGGCCCTAGGGCACGAGCTCAGGGCGCGGGGTTATTCCGTTCACCTCGTCACGGACAGCCGTGCGGAACGTTTTGCCGGCAAGTTTCCGGCGGACGAAATCCATGTCGTGCCGTCGGCGACGCTCGCGTCGAAGAATCCGGTCGCGCTGCTTCGGACCGGTTGGAAGCTCTGGACGGGGCTGCGCGTCGCGCGCCGGCTGATCGGGCGCCTGAAGCCTGTCGCCGTGGTCGGTTTCGGCGGCTATCCGACGGTGCCGCCGCTGATGGCGGCGACCTCCATGGGCGTTCCGTCGATGCTCCACGAGCAGAATGCGGTGATGGGCCGGGCGAACAAGGCTTTGGCCGGCAAGGTGCAGGCGATCGCCGGCGGGTTCCTCCCGGAAAACACCGGGCCCTATGCAGCCAAGACCGTCACCACCGGCAATCCTGTACGTCCCGCCGTGCTGGAGGCAGCAAAGACACCCTATGCGCCATCACGCGGGGATGAGCCGTTCCGGCTCGTCGTCTTCGGTGGCAGCCAGGGTGCGCAGTTCTTCTCCTCCGCCGTGCCGACGGCGCTCAGCCTGCTTGCGGAGCCGGAGCGCAAGCGTCTCGTGGTTACGCAGCAGGCACGGCCGGAGGATGCAGACCGGGTGAATTCCTGCTTCGCCAAGCTGCAGGCGCCGGCGGAAGTGTCGTCCTTCTTCACCGACATGGCAGAACGTCTTGCGGCGACGCATCTGGTGGTCTGCCGCTCCGGGGCCTCGACGGTGTCGGAGATCTCGGTGATTGGCCGCCCCGCCATTCTCGTTCCTTATCCTTACGCGCTCGATCATGATCAGGCGGCCAATGCGGCGGCGCTTGTCGCGACCGGAGGTGCCGAAGTTGTGGCGCAATCCGATCTTTCTCCGGATCGGCTTGCCGCGATGATCTCGGCGGCCATGAAAGACCCGGAACGTCTCGAAAAGATGGCGGCCGCGGCAAAGCAGGCAGGGCGACCCGACGCGACGGGCTTGCTGGCGGACATGGTTGTGGCTATTGCCGAGCGTAAGCCGATTTCAGTTATCAAAGGAGTACATGCATGAAGCTGCCGAAGGCCATCGGGCTCGTCCATTTCATCGGCATCGGCGGGATCGGCATGAGCGGCATTGCCGAAGTGCTGCACAATCTCGGCCACCGCGTGCAGGGATCGGACCAGGCCGACGGCGCCAACGTGCAGCGACTGCGCGACAAGGGCATTCCGGTCTTCGTGGGACATCAGGCGGAAAACCTGGGCGATGCGGAAGTGGTCGTCGTCTCGACCGCCATCAAGAAGAATAATCCGGAACTCGTCGCCGCGCGTGAAAAATCGCTGCCGATCGTCCGTCGCGCCGAAATGCTCGCCGAACTGATGCGCTTCCGCAATGCGATCGCCATCGGCGGCACGCACGGCAAGACGACCACCACCTCGATGGTGGGTGCGCTGTTGGAGGCAGGCGGGCTCGACCCGACCGTCATCAATGGCGGCATCATCAATGCGTACGGCACCAATGCCCGCATGGGCGAGGGCGAGTGGATGGTGGTGGAAGCCGACGAATCGGACGGCACCTTCCTGAAGCTGCCCGCGGATGTCGCGGTCGTCACCAATATCGACCCCGAACATCTGGACCATTACGGAAATTTCGATGCGGTGCGAGCGGCCTTCCGGCAATTCGTCGAGAACGTGCCTTTCTACGGCTTCGGCGTGCTCTGCCTCGATCATCCCGAGGTACAGGCGCTCGTCGGACGTATCGAGGATCGCAAGATCATCACCTATGGAGAAAATCCGCAGGCGGATGTGCGCTTCTCCAACGTCCGCATGGAGGGAACGCTCTCGATCTTCGATGTGGAAATACGCCGCCGCCGCACGGGCGAGGTCTTCAAATTCAGTGACCTGAAACTGCCGATGCCCGGCCGGCACAACATTTCCAATGCCACGGCGGCGATCGCTGTCGCCAATCGGCTCGGTATTCCGGAAGAAAGCATTCGCAAGGGGCTTGCCGCCTTCAGCGGTGTCAAAAGGCGTTTCACGCTCACGGGAAGCTGGAACGGCGTCCAGGTATTCGACGACTACGGCCATCATCCGGTAGAGATCAAAGCGGTGCTGAAAGCAGCACGCGAAGCCTGCCAGGGCCGCGTCATCGCGGTGCACCAGCCGCATCGCTATACGCGCCTCGCGAGCCTGTTCGAGGATTTTGCCAATTGCTTCAATGATGCCGATAGCATCATACTGGCGCCGGTATATGCGGCCGGCGAGGAGCCGATCGAAGGCGCCAATTCCGAAGCGCTGGTCACGCGTATCCGATCGGGCGGTCATCGCGATGTGCGATATATATCCTCTCCGGCGGAACTCGCATCGATTGTATCAGGCATTGCGGAACCGGGTGATTTCGTGGTTCTTCTGGGGGCTGGCAATATCACGCAGTGGGCGGCGGCATTGCCAAGGGAACTGGAAAGTATTTCGGGACAGTGAGAATGAAACAGGTGAACGGGGAAAAACTGCTGGCGTCGCTTGGAGAAGGCGTCAAGGAATTGCGTGGACGTCTGACGCCGGACGCTCCCATGGATCGCGTGACCTGGTTCCAGGCGGGCGGCCTTGCGGAGCTGATGTTCCAGCCGCACGACGTCGATGACCTCGTCGCTTTTCTCAAAATTCTTCCCAAAGACGTACCGCTGACGGTCGTGGGCGTCGGCTCCAACCTGCTGGTTCGCGACGGTGGTATTCCGGGTGTGGTCCTGCGGCTTTCCGCCAAGGGGTTCGGCCAGGTCGATCTCGCCGGCGAGAACCGCATCCAGGCGGGTGCGATCTGCCCCGACAAGCACATTGCCGCCATGGCGATGGACAATGGTATCGGCGGGTTCGCATTCTACTACGGCATTCCCGGATCGATCGGCGGAGCGCTGCGCATGAATGCCGGTGCCAACGGCGGCGAGACCTCCCAACGGGTCGTCGAGGTCCATGCGGTCGACCGCAAGGGCAACAAGCATGTGCTCACCAACGCCGACATGGGCTATAGCTATCGCCATTCCTCGGCTGCCACGGACATGATTTTCACCCATGCGGTCTTCGAGGGCTATCCCGAAGATCGTGCAAAGATCCGCGCTGATATGGATGCTGTCCGTCAACATCGCGAAACGGTGCAGCCAATCAAGGAAAAGACCGGCGGTTCGACCTTCAAGAATCCAGAGGGCCATTCTGCCTGGAAGCTCATCGACGAAGCTGGCGGGCGCGGGCTCATGAGCGGTGGAGCGCAGATGTCCTCGCTTCACTGCAACTTCATGATCAATATCGGGTACGCCACCGGTTACGATCTCGAATATCTCGGGGAGACGGTGCGCCAGCGCGTCTTCGAACATTCGGGAATCAAGCTCGAATGGGAGATCAGGCGACTCGGTATCTTCATGCCGGGGCGTGAAGTGAAGCCGTTCCAGGGCGCGACCAGCGAATAAGTAACGCTGCCGATGCCTCGGTTACCGGGGCATCGATAATTCTTAGATGAATCGAATCAGTTCGTTGCCGGGGTTTCTTAACGAAACTCCTTAGCACTTTTCCAAGTTTCCGCTTCGCCGAAAGCCACCCGCTGCCTGTCCAAGTTGCATTTCGTCAATCTTGTTGCATAGTCATGAGGCAGTGACGACTCGTGCCCTCTCCCCGGCGTGAGCCGGAGGGGCACACTATGTGGGGGTTCTCGATGTTTAAGAAGCTTTCTGCTGAGTTCTTTGGTACATTCTGGCTTGTATTCGGGGGATGCGGGAGCGCCGTCTTGGCCGCCGCCTATCCCGATCTGGGTATCGGTTTTGTAGGCGTATCCCTGGCTTTCGGCCTCACAGTCCTGACCATGGCCTATGCCGTCGGCGGCATTTCCGGTGGTCATTTCAATCCTGCGGTATCGGTCGGTCTGACGGTGGCCGGCAGATTTCCGGCAGCTAGCCTCGTACCCTACATCATCGCCCAGGTGGTGGGGGCTGTGGTCGCAGCTTTCGTGCTCTACCTGATCGCTTCGGGTAAGGCCGATTTCCAGCTCGGCGGTTTTGCGTCCAATGGCTATGGCGAACATTCGCCCGGTGGCTATTCATTGACCTCCGCGCTGGTGGCGGAAGTAGTCCTTACAGGCTTCTTCATCTTCATCATCCTCGGGGCTACGGGCTCCAGGGTTCCGGCCGGCTTTGCTCCGATCGCGATCGGCCTCGCTTTGACGCTGATCCATCTGATCTCGATCCCGGTCACCAACACCTCCGTCAATCCGGCTCGGTCGACCGGTGTGGCGGTGGTTGCCGGAGGCTGGGCGCTCGGCCAGCTTTGGCTGTTCTGGGTTGCGCCGATCGTCGGTGCGGTGCTCGGCGCGGTGGCTTGGAAACTGGTGGATGATAGCGAAGAAGTGGCGGCTGCGAAGGTTACCGGGGCTCCACGCTCCGCTTGAAGAAGGCGCTCCGCTTAAAGAAAAAAGCCCGCGATACCAATGGTTTCGCGGGCTTTTCTTTTATCTTGAATCCGGCTTTGAGTTAGACTTCGTCCTTGCCGGAGAGCAGGATGCAGGCGAGCGTGATGACCGCCGAAAGGCCGAGATAATAGCCTACATAGGTCATGCCGTAATTCGCCTGCAGCCAGGTGGCGACATAGGGCGCCAGCGAGGCGCCGAAGATGCCGGCGAAGTTGAAGGTGATCGACGAGCCGGTATAGCGCACGGCGGTGGGGAAAGGTGCGGCGAGCGCCGTCCCGATCAGGCCGTAGGTCATACCCATCAGCAGCATGGCGAGCGCCGAGAAGGCGAAGATCGATGCTTCACCGCCAGTCATCAGCCCCGGCAGGAAGAACGAGAAGATGCCGATCAGGACGGTCGTGAGAATCAGCATCTCGCGACGGCCGAAGCGATCGCCCAGCTTGCCGATGATGGGGATGAAGATGCCGAAGACGATGGAGCCGAGGATCTGGACCTCGAGCGCCTCGATGAACGGCATCTGCAATATCTTGACGTTGTAGGAGAGCAGATAGGCCGAACCGATATAGAAGAGCACGAAGGTGGCGAGCGCCACGAAAGTGCCGAGCACGAGGCTGCGCTTGTGATTGCGGAAGAGTTCCGCGACCGGCACTTCCACGCGCTCCTGCCTGTCGATCGTCTTCTGGAAGGCCGGCGTTTCGGTGATCGAAAGCCGGACCCACAGGCCAAGCACGATCAGGAGGATGGAGGCCAGGAAGGGCACGCGCCAGCCCCAGCTCAGAAGCGCTTCCTGCGACATGAAGTGCAGCAGCACCCAGAACATACCCGAGGAGAGGAAGAGGCCGACCGGCGCGCCGAGCTGCGGGAACATGCCGTACCAGCTCCGCTTGCCGGGAGGTGCGTTCTCCGTGGCGAGCAGAACTGCGCCGCCCCATTCTCCGCCGAGGCCGAAGCCCTGACCGAACCGGCAAAGCGCCAGAAGCAGAGGCGCGGCCACGCCGATCGTCTCATAGGACGGCAGAAGGCCGATCACGACCGTGGAAATACCCATGGTGAGCAGGGCGGCCACGAGTGTCGTCTTGCGACCGATGCGGTCGCCGAAGTGCCCGAAGACGATCGCGCCGAGCGGGCGGGCGAAGAAAGCGATCGAGAATGTCGCGAAGGAGGCGAGAAGTGCGGTGGTCGGGTCACTGTTCGGGAAGAACAGGGTCGGGAAAACCAGCACTGCGGCCGTGGCGTAAACATAGAAATCGAAAAATTCGATCGTCGTGCCGACCAGACTGGCCGTCAGGACTCGTGCAGGGGAGTTCAATGCAACAGGTTCTAACGGCTCAGCGGACGGCGATACTGTCGGTATCGCATTGGTCATCGCTGTATCCAATTAAGAGGGATTGTAGGCGGCTCTTGGGAGGGCCGGGTCGGCCATAGCGCAATTTTTCGAAAACCAAAATAGAAAAGACGCAATAAGAGAAAAGAAAAAGCGCGCGATCGTGTCAGGAATCGCTCCGGCACATGCGCGGGCCCTGCCTTGAGGGATTCGACCGCTCCTGGCGGTTCCCATTTAAGGTCTCGTCTGAACGGTGCGGAATTTGCCCTTTCATTTCATTGGCTTCGGGTGCGTGGTTAACCAAGGTAAACGATTTGTTAACCATATTCGGGCACTAATGCAGCCATGTCTGAAGGGCGGCGGGAATCGCAATCTCCGGACAGGTTGACGCAAGAGCGGCAGCGTACAAGCGTGGTCCTTTTTTCTCGGGGAGTGATCGATGACTGACAAGCATGTGGCTGTTTTGATGGGAGGCTTTTCCTCCGAGCGGCCCGTCAGCCTGTCATCGGGAAATGCCTGCGCAAAGGCGCTGGAGGAAGAAGGTTATCGCGTCACCCGCGTCGATGTCGGTCGCGACGTTGCGGCGGTTCTTTCCGAACTGAAGCCGGATGTCGCGTTCAATGCGCTGCATGGTCCTTTCGGAGAGGACGGGACGATCCAGGGCATCCTCGAATATCTCGAAATTCCTTATACGCATTCCGGCGTGCTCGCCTCGGCGCTCGCCATGGACAAGCATCAGGCGAAACATGTTGCCAGGGCGGCGGGTGTTCCGGTTGCTGAGGCCAAGGCGATGAGCCGCTTCGATATCGGCAATACCCATCCGATAAAGCCTCCCTATGTGGTGAAGCCGGTCCGGGAGGGGTCTTCCTTCGGCGTCGTGATCGTCAAGGAAGATCAGTCTCATCCGCCGCAGGTCATTACCTCGTCGGAGTGGCGCTACGGCGATCGCGTCCTTGTCGAGCGCTACATCTATGGGCGCGAGTTGACCTGCGGCGTCATGGGTGACGTGGCGCTCGGTGTCACCGAGGTGGTGCCGGTCGGCAACGCCTTCTACGATTACGATGCGAAATACGCGGCGGGTGGCTCGAAGCATGTCATTCCGGCGCAGATTTCACCGAATATTTACCAAAAGATACAAACACTGGCTCTCAAGGCGCATCAGGCGATGGGTTGCCGGGGCGTGAGCCGCTCCGATTTCCGCTACGACGACCGTTTCTCCGAGAGTGGTGAGGTCATTTGGCTGGAGATTAATACGCAGCCCGGCATGACCCCGACGTCGCTGGTGCCTGAAATGGCCGCTCATGCTGGCCACTCCTTTGGTGAACTTGTCCGTTGGATGGTGGAGGACGCGTCGTGCTTGCGTTGATCGGCAAAAGGGCGGGCGGACCGCGCAGCCGTAATCGAGAGGCCTATGTGGGTGGTGAGGATCGTCGGGTTCTGCCGCGTCCGCTGCGTCGCGTCGTTCGCTTCTGTGTCAGCCTCGCGACTGGCCGCATCCATATCCCGGCGCATACCGGAACCGTTGCCACGTTTGCCTTTCTCGGCGCGACTGGTCTCTATGGCATGTCGGTCGGCGGGCATGGTCAGTCTGTTGCTCAGGCTTTGACCGCTTCGGCCGGGTTCGCCATCGAAGACGTTCGGGTTTCCGGCAACAACGAGACTTCGGAGATCGATATTCTCCAGCTTCTCGGGCTCGACGGCACGACGTCGCTGCTGGCTCTCGATGTCGAGGCTGCGCGCCGCAAGCTTTCGGAGCTTCCCTGGGTAGAGTATGCGGAGGTTCGCAAGGTTTATCCCAGGACCATCGAGGTCACCCTCAAGGAGCGTCAGGCGTTCGGGATCTGGCAGCACGGCTCCGAGCTTTCGCTGATCGAGCGCAATGGCAGCGTGATCGCGCCGCTGCGGGACAGCAAGTTCGCTTCCCTGCCGCTTTTCGTCGGCCGCGATGCGGAGCAGGCTGCGGCCTCCTTCGAGGAGGAGCTGGCCGGGTGGCCGGAAATCAGGCAGCGGGTGCGCGCCTATGTTCGCGTCGCCGGCCGCCGTTGGGATCTGCATCTCGACAACGGCATCGTCCTGAAGCTGCCGGAAAGCAACATCCACAAGGCGCTTGCCGTTCTCTCCCGCCTGGAGGCGGAGCAGGGGGTTCTGGAGCGTGATATCGCGGCCGTGGATCTCAGGCTCGACGACCGCACGACCGTGCAGTTGACGGCGAGTGCCGACGAGCGGCGCAAGCAGGCGCTCGACGCGCGTACCAAGGCACTCAAGAAGGCGGGGCAGTCATGAGCCTTTTCGGGTCTTCCCATTTCGGTCTGCCGCGCTTGAAGCCGCTGTCTTCCAAGCGCAGCCACGTGGTCTCCGTACTCGATATCGGCTCGAGCAAGATCGTCTGCATGATCGGTCGGCTGACGCCGCGCCAGGAAAGCGAAATCCTGCCCGGTCGCACGCATAGCGTCGAGATCATCGGCATCGGGCACCAGCGTTCGCGGGGCGTGAAGTCCGGCGTGATCGCTGACCTCGATGCGGTGGAAGGCGTCGTGCGGCTGGCGGTGGACACCGCCGAGCGCATGGCCGGGCTCACCGTCGACAGTCTCATCGTCAATGTTTCGGCCGGCCGTCTGGCGAGCGACGTCTACACCGCCACTATCGATCTCGGCGGACAGGAGGTCGAAGCGGCCGACCTGCGCAAGGTATTGGTGGCCGCCAGCCAGCAGTCGCGCCGCCAGGAGCGTGCGATACTGCATTCGCTGCCGACCGGCTTTTCTCTCGACGGCGAGCGCGGCATTCGCGATCCGCAGTCGATGTTCGGCGATATCCTGGGCGTAGACATGCATGTGGTGACGGCCGAACAGGCCATGCTCAAGAACCTGGAGCTCTGCGTCAACCGTGCGCATCTCTCGGTCGAGGGCATCGTGGCCACGCCTTACGCAAGCGGGCTTGCGGCACTCGTGGATGACGAAGTCGAGCTTGGCTGCGCGGCGATCGACATGGGTGCCGGAACGACGACGATCTCGGTCTTTGCAGAAGGCCGGCTCGTTCACACCGACGCCATCGGTCTTGGTGGTCACCACGTGACGACCGATCTCGCGCGCGGCCTGTCGACCCGCATCGAGGATGCGGAGCGTCTGAAGGTCGTTCATGGTTCGGCGCTTTCCGCCGGTGCGGACGAGCGCGACCTGATCTCCATTCCGCCGATCGGCGAGGACGATCGCGATCAGCCGACCCAGGTTCCGCGGTCGCTGGTGACGCGGATCGTTCGTGCCCGCATCGAGGAAACGCTGGAGCTCATTCGCGACCGCATCCAGAAGTCGGGTTTCAGCCCGATCGTCGGCAAGCGCGTGGTGCTGACCGGAGGAGCGAGCCAGTTGACCGGCCTTGCGGAAACCTCCCGCAGGATTTTGGCCCGCAATGTCCGAATCGGCCGTCCGATGGGCGTCTCGGGTCTTCCGGCTGCCGCCAAGGGGCCGGCGTTTTCGACGGCCGTCGGGCTGATGATCTATCCGCAGGTCGCGGAACTGGAAACACATGCTTCGCAGAGCGGGCTCATCGCCTCGCTCGGCAACGGGAACGGCCGGCTGGCTCGCATGGGCCAATGGCTGAAAGAGAGTTTTTGACGTGCCGGAGTGGCGTTCGGACGTCAGAGAAGAGTTGAACGAATTGGCCCGATTGGCGACGCGGCCAGAAAAAAGAAGGAACTGGTAACATGACCATCAAGCTGCAGAAGCCTGATATTACCGAGCTGAAGCCACGGATCACCGTTTTCGGCGTCGGCGGTGGCGGCGGGAACGCCGTCAACAACATGATCACCGCAGGCCTTGAGGGCGTCGATTTCGTCGTCGCCAACACGGATGCTCAGGCGCTCAGCATGACGAAGGCCGAGCGCATCATTCAGATGGGCGTGCAGGTTACCGAGGGTCTCGGCGCCGGCTCCCAGCCGGAAGTCGGCCGCGCTGCAGCCGAAGAATGCCTCGATGAGATCATCGATCACCTCTCCGGCACGCACATGTGCTTCGTCACCGCCGGCATGGGCGGCGGCACCGGCACGGGCGCGGCTCCGGTCGTTGCGCAGGCGGCCCGGAACAAGGGCATTCTGACGGTCGGCGTCGTTACAAAGCCTTTCCACTTCGAAGGCGGCCGCCGCATGCGTCTCGCCGAAGAGGGTATTCAGGAACTGCAGAAGTCGGTCGATACGCTGATCGTCATTCCGAACCAGAACCTCTTCCGTATCGCCAACGACAAGACCACCTTCGCGGATGCCTTCGCGATGGCGGACCAGGTGCTCTATTCGGGCGTCGCCTGCATCACCGACCTCATGGTCAAGGAAGGCCTCATCAACCTCGACTTCGCCGACGTTCGCTCGGTGATGCGTGAAATGGGCCGCGCGATGATGGGTACCGGCGAAGCATCCGGCCAGGGCCGTGCGCTGCAGGCCGCGGAAGCCGCAATCGCCAACCCGCTGCTCGACGAAACCTCGATGAAGGGCGCTCAGGGCCTGCTGATCTCCATCACCGGCGGTCGCGACCTCACCCTCTTCGAAGTCGACGAAGCCGCGACCCGTATCCGCGAAGAAGTCGACCCGGATGCCAACATCATCCTCGGCGCGACCTTCGACGAGGCGCTCGAAGGCCTGATCCGCGTCTCCGTCGTTGCAACCGGCATCGATCGCAACGCCAGCCAAAACGATCTCCACGCGATGGAAATGCGTGCGGCCGCCAAGCCGATTATCCGTCCTTCCGCGGCCGTTGCTCCGGCATCGGCCGCAGTGCAGCCTGCAACGATGACGCAGGCACCCAAGACCGTCGACCCGATTGCCGAAACCATCCGTCAGGCAGAGGCCGACATGGAACGGGAGCTTGCCATCGCCGCAGCATCTCAGCCTGCCGCACCGCAGCCCGTCATGCAGCAGCCGCAGCAAGAGTTCCGTCCGCAAAGCCGGATCTTCGCTGCCGCGGCTCCGGCCGAAGCTCCCGCACCGGCTCCGGTCATGAACCGTCCGGCACCGCAGCCTTCCGTTGCTCAGGCTCATCACATGCAGGCGCAGCCGGCTCCGCGGATGGCTCAGCCGTATCATGAGCAAGCTACGGCTCCTGTCTCGCAGGTCGTGGAGCCGGTCCGCATGCCGAAGGTGGAGGACTTCCCGCCGGTGGTTAAGGCTGAGATGGAGCATCGCGCTCATCCCGTGCAGCATGTTCAGGAAGAGCGTGGTCCGATGGGCCTCCTGAAGCGAATCACGAATTCGCTCGGACGCCGCGAGGACGAGCCGGTCAACGCCGACATGACTGCTCCGGCTCCGAGCGCCGCCTCCCAGCAACGCCGGTCGCTTTCTCCGGAAGCGAGCCTTTACGCTCCTCGTCGCGGCCAGCTCGACGATCAGGGCCGGGCGGTTCCGCGGGCGGCCAGCCATCACGATGACGACCAGCTCGAAATCCCGGCGTTCCTGCGCCGCCAGTCGAACTGAGAAACGTCTTCTCCGCTATTGCGCAAAGGCCCGGATCACGTATCCGGGCCTTTGTCATTGAAGCTTTCGCCCACGCCGAAAAGCAAAGCCGGCTTCGTGGGTTAGCAACGTTACAATCCGAAACGAACAGTGATTTGGAATGTCCGAAGCGGGTGCGTATGTAGGAGCCTGAAAAAGGGCCCGGAAAAGCAAGTCCTCAGATTGGGGTGATTACCGGGTGACAAGAATTCCGGCTCTCGGGCCGGCAAAAAGAAGGCAGTAAGTAATGACCATCGGACTACTTGGTTTCCAGACGACAATCGCCGCACCTGTCACCTTGACGGGAATCGGCGTTCATTCGGGAAGCTCCGTCGGCATTACCTTCCAGCCTGCGGAAGCCGGTACCGGCATCGTCTTCAGCCGTAACTTCGAAGATGGCAGCGTCGCCGAATATCGCGCGGTTTCCTCGCAGGTGGGCAACACCGATCTTTGCACCGTATTGGGCACTTCGCTGGCTCGCTCGGTTGCGACCATCGAGCACGTGATGGCCGCCCTCTATTCGCTCGGCATCGACAATGTCGTCGTGGAGGTAGATGGCGGCGAAATGCCGATCATGGACGGCAGTTCCCATCCCTTTATCGAGGCGATCGAGCAGGTCGGAATCGTCAATCTCGGCATCAAGCGGCGCTACATTCGCGTCGTGAAGCCGGTGCGTATCGAATCGGGCGCATCCTGGTCGGAGTTCCGTCCCTATGACGGCACCCGTTTCGAGGTGGAGATCGATTTTGCGTCCCCGCTGATCGGCCGGCAGACGTGGAAGGGTGACCTGACGGCGGCAACCTTCAAGCAGGAACTGGCCCGCGCCCGTACCTTCGGCTTCATGCGTGATGTCGAGCGCCTGTGGGCAGCCGGCTATGCGCTCGGCTCTTCGCTTGAGAATTCCGTCGTGATCTCCGACGACGATACGGTCGTCAACATCGAAGGCCTGCGTTTCGAGGACGAATTCGTGCGTCATAAGACGCTCGATGCCGTCGGCGACCTGGCACTTGCCGGCGCGCAGTTCATCGGCTGCTACCGTTCCTATCGCGGCGGCCACAAGATGAACGCCAATGCATTGAAGGCGCTGCTGAGCGACCCGACCGCTTACGAGGTGGTCGAGGCTCCGTCGCGCAGCCAGCGTGTGCGGGCAGGGGAGTTCGTGCCGGTCAGCATGCCGGAATTCGCCCCCTGGGCGGGTTGATAAGTTTCGCCGCAGTAGACCTGGCCGCTTCCCCGGAAGCGGCCTTTTCTTTTGTGTGGAAGTATTTGGATGTAGCCATTTGAGGCCTCAAAGGGTTACGAATGCCACAAAATTGCGTTAATGCGCCATCATTGCGTTGCTCTCTCTTTGCTTTTATGGCTAGAGCAGAGGGCTTTTAAGCGCGGGACGAGCGGGAAGTATCGAATGACTTATGCAAGGTCTGCTGGAATGCGTGGAACGGCGCGGTTGGCGCTCGTTTCGCTGATGCTCATGGGCGCCGGTTTCGGCGTGACCGCGTGCCAGTCCGACAAGGACATCGACATCACCAAGCTCGGCTTTGAAAGCGATCCGCCGGAAACCCTGTATAACCAGGGTCTCGCCAATATGAAGGCGGGCAACATCGCCGAAGCGAGCCGCAAGTTCGACTCCATCGACCGGCAGCATCCGTTCACCGAATGGGCGCGCAAGGCTCTGGTGATGAGCACTTTCAGCAAGTACCGGCTCGGCCAGAACGACGAGGCCATCAAGACCGGTAACCGTTATCTGGCCCAATATCCGCAATCCAAGGATACTGCCTATGTGCAGTATCTCGTCGGGCTTTCCTATTCCAAGCAGATCGCTGACGTGACGCAGGACCAGCGCGCTGCCGGCCGCACCATCGAAGCGATGAGCAAGGTCGTCAACGACTATCCGGATTCGGAATATGTCGAGGACGCGCAGGCCAAGATCCGATTCGCTCGCGACCAGCTCGCCGGCAAGGAAATGCAGGTCGGCCGCTATTATCTTGAGCGCAAGGAATACCTCGCCGCGATTACGCGTTTCCGCACCGTGGTCGAGCAGTATTCCAATACCAATCAGGTGGAAGAGGCCCTGGCTCGTCTGACGGAAGCCT
Source organism: Rhizobium moroccans (assembly GCF_057559155.1). NCBI lineage: Bacteria > Pseudomonadati > Pseudomonadota > Alphaproteobacteria > Hyphomicrobiales > Rhizobiaceae > Rhizobium > Rhizobium moroccans. Next base: position 356,498 of record NZ_JBHFJG010000048.1, read on the forward strand.
ATTTTGCGATGGGCATCGTCGAGGAGGCGCAGACGGCTGCTGCCATTCTCGGGCGCAACTATCCGGACAGCCAGTGGTATGCGGATTCCTACAAGCTTCTGCAGACCGGCGGCGTAGAGCCACGTGAGAACCGCGGTTCCTGGATTTCGCGTGCCGGGGCTCGTCTCATCGGCGCATAAGCCAAGATCGAGGAAACATGCTGATCCAGTTGTCGATCCGGGATATCGTTCTGATCGAGCGGCTGGATCTTGCCTTCGAATCCGGCCTTTCGGTACTGACCGGCGAAACGGGCGCCGGCAAATCCATTCTTCTCGACAGTCTTTCGCTTGCCCTCGGCGGGCGCGGCGATGGCGGCCTCGTTCGCCACGGGGAGGAGAAGGGGCAGGTGACGGCGGTCTTCGACGTTCCGCCGGGCCATGCCGCACGGCTGCTTCTGCGGGAGAACGGCATCGACGACGACGGCGACTTGATCTTCCGGCGCGTCCAGTCGGCCGATGGGCGCACGCGCGCTTCGGTCAATGACCAGCCGGTGAGCGTGCAGCTCATGCGCCAGGCTGGGCAGTCGCTTGTGGAAATCCACGGCCAGCACGACGACCGGGCGCTGATCGACACCGATGCTCATCGGACCTTGCTCGATGCCTTTGCCGGGCTCGGTGAAGATGCCCAGCATGTTTCGGGCCTCTATCGTTCCTGGAAAGATGCGGAAAGAGCCTTCAAGGTGCACCGCGCCAAGGTGGAGGCCGCCGCCCGCGAGGCGGACTATCTGCGTGCATCCGTCGAGGAGCTGGAAGCACTGAGCCCCCGTGACGGCGAAGAGGATGAGTTGGCCGAGCAGCGCTCGCGCATGCAGAAGGCAGAGCGCATCGCCGGCGACATTTCCGAGGCATCCGAATTCCTGAACGGCAACGCATCTCCCGTTCCGCTCATCGCCTCCATGGTGCGCCGTCTGGAGCGCAAGAGCCACGAGGCGCCGGGCCTGCTCGAAGAAACGGTCGAACTTCTCGACGCGGCGCTGAACCAGCTTTCGAACGCGCAGATGGAAGTCGAGGCGGCGCTTCGAAAAACAGAATTCGATCCGCGCGAACTGGAACGGGTGGAGGAACGCCTTTTTGCTCTACGCGCCGCCGGACGCAAATATTCGGTCGCGGTGGCTGACCTGCCAGCGCTGGCGGAGAAGATGGTTGCCGATCTCGCCGATCTCGATGCGGGCGAGGAAAAGCTTGGCGAACTTGAAAAGCTGGCCGCCGCCGCCAAGGCGAATTATGACCGGGCCGCCGTCGCACTTTCGCAGAAACGTCGCCATGGCGCAGATGCGCTTGCCGAATCGGTGATGGCGGAGCTGCCGGCTCTCAAGCTCGAGCGGGCGCGGTTCATGGTGGAGGTCACGAGCGATCCGGAGGCCGCTGCGGCCGAGGGCATAGACACCGTCGAGTTCCACGTTCAGACAAACCCAGGCACGCGCCCAGGCCCGATCATGAAGGTGGCTTCAGGCGGCGAACTCTCCCGCTTCCTGCTGGCGCTCAAGGTGGCGCTTGCCGATCGCGGCTCGGCTCCGACGCTTGTTTTCGACGAAATCGATACCGGAGTAGGCGGGGCCGTCGCGGATGCGATCGGTCAGCGGCTGAAGCGCCTTTCCGACAAGGTGCAGGTGCTTTCCGTGACCCACGCGCCGCAGGTGGCGGCGCGTGCCGCCACGCATCTCCTGATTTCCAAGGGCCCGGTAATGGACGGCTCGGAGAAGATCGCCACCCGTGTGGCGACCATGGAGCCGGAGCACCGCACCGAAGAGATTGCCCGAATGCTCGCCGGCGCTTCCGTCACCGAGGAGGCGAGGGCGGCGGCCAAGCGGCTTCTGGCGGGCAGCGTCTGATTTTTTTCCGATTCTTCGAAGACGAACATGAACTGGCCGTTTTGCCACGGTTCATGTTCGCCTGCCTATGTTCGGCACCTCGTCTTATTCGCTTACGGAGATGGCCATGGCCAGAATCTGCACCACAATGATCTTCAGCATCGCATCGCTTGCTGCCGCAGGCATAGGGCTGCCATCGCAGGCTGCTGCACAGGGAGTGGAATTCTACTTCGGTGACCAGCCGCCGGCCTATGACTATCGTGAATACCGGCCGGCTCCTCGGCCCCGCTACGAAGATCGCGAAATGGCCTACGAGGGGTGCAGCCCGCGCCGCGCGTTGCGCACTGCCAGACGCATGGGTATTTCCGACGCGCAGATCGCCCGGGAAGGCAGGCGTCGGGTCATGGTCGATGGTTACGACTACGAGACCCAGGAAAATGTCAGGCTCGTCTTCGCCAACGCGCCCGGCTGCCCGCTGATCGACCGTTACTGACGAACGGCCGGATTTTCCATCTTTCCAATTTGCTCTAAAAGCGACTCCTCTATGAAGGAGTCGCTCGCATGTCCGCCCAACAAACGCCCGTCGAGAACCTGACAGAGGAACAGGCAGCCGCGGAGCTGGCTTTCCTCGCCGCCGAGATCGCCCGAAATGACGAGCTCTATCACGGGAACGACGCGCCGGAGATTTCGGATGCGGAATATGATGCGCTGAAGCGGCGCAATGATGCGATCGAGAAGCGCTTTCCGCACCTGATTCGCGCCGACAGTCCGTCGATCCGAGTGGGTGCTGCGCCCTTGCCGACCTTCGCGCCGATCACGCATTCGCGGCCGATGCTTTCGCTGGACAATACCTTTTCGGACGAGGATGTGCGGGATTTCGTCTCGTCGGTCTATCGCTTCCTCGGTCAGCTCCCGGACGGTTCGATAGCCTTTACCGCGGAGCCGAAGATCGATGGGCTTTCCATGTCGATCCGCTACGAGCAGGGCCGGCTCGTGAATGCCGCGACACGCGGCGACGGGACTACCGGCGAGAACGTCACCGAGAACGTCAAGACTATCAAGGAAATTCCGAACCGGCTTCCTGCCGGCGCTCCGGATGTCGTCGAGGTGCGCGGCGAGGTCTATATGCGCAAGAGCGACTTCCTGGCGCTCAACGCTCAGATGGAAGCGGAAGGCAGGCAGACCTATGTGAACCCGCGCAATACCGCGGCTGGTTCCCTGCGCCAGCTCGACGCCAAGGTTACGGCCAGCCGTAATCTGAAATTCTTCGCCTACACTTGGGGTGAGATGTCCGAGATGCCCGCCGATACCCAGATGGGGATGGTAGAGAAATTCGAGGAATGGGGTTTCCCGGTCAACCCGCTGATGAAGCGGTTGAACAAGGTCGATGACATCATCGCCCACTATAACGAGATCGGGCTGAAACGCCCCGATCTCGACTACGAGATCGACGGCGTCGTCTACAAGGTCGACCGGCTCGACCTGCAGGCTCGGCTCGGCTTCCGTTCACGCTCGCCCCGCTGGGCGACGGCGCATAAATTCCCGGCCGAGCAGGCGTTCACCCATGTCGAGAAGATCGACATCCAGGTCGGCCGCACCGGGGCCCTGACGCCGGTCGCGCGCCTGACGCCGGTGACCGTAGGCGGCGTGGTCGTCACCAATGCGACGCTGCACAACGAGGATTACATCAGGGGCATCGGCAATTCCGGCGAGCGCATCCGTGACGACGAGCATGACATCCGCATCGGCGACACGGTGATCGTGCAGCGGGCAGGGGATGTCATTCCTCAGGTGCTCGACGTGGTGATGGAGAAGCGCCCGGCCGATGCCGTCCCTTACGAATTTCCGAAGAAGTGCCCCGTTTGCGGCAGCCATGCTGTGCGGGAGAAGAACGAGAAGACCGGCAAGCTCGATTCGGTTACCCGTTGCACCGGTGGCTTCGTCTGCCGCGCGCAGGCCGTCGAGCACCTGAAGCATTTCGTCTCGCGCAACGCCTTCGATATCGAAGGGCTCGGCGCCAAGCAGATCGATTTCTTCTTCGAATCGTCCGATCCGGCGCTTTCGATCAAGACCGCGCCTGAGATATTCACGCTGAAGAAGCGGCAGGAGGCATCGGAGCTGACGAAGCTCGAGAATATCGAAGGCTTCGGTAAGGTGAGCGTCAAGAAACTGTTCGGTGCCATCGACGAGCGGCGGAACATCACGCTCCACCGCTTCATCTATGCGCTCGGCATCCGCCATATCGGCGAGACCAACGCGAAACTGCTTGCTCGCGCTTACGGCACTTACGAGGCTTTCGAAGCGGCGATGAAAGAAGCGGCCGACTTCTCCGGCGACGCATGGGAAGACCTCAACAATATCGAAGGGATCGGCGAGGTGGTCGCTCGGGCGCTCGTCGAGTTCTTCAAGGAGCCGCGCAATGTCGAGGTCATTTCACGGCTTTTGGAGGAAGTGACGCCTCAGGCCGCCGAGCAGATTTCGGCAAGCGGCAGCCCGGTCGCGGGCAAGACCGTGGTGTTCACCGGCTCGCTCGAAAAATTCACCCGCGAAGAGGCCAAGGCCCGCGCGGAAAGCCTGGGTGCCAAGGTGGCTGGATCGGTCTCCAAGAAAACCGATTATGTCGTGGCAGGCCCTGGCGCCGGCTCCAAGCTCGACAAGGCGAGGGAGCTCGGCGTGCAGGTGATGGACGAGGACGAATGGCTGGTCTTCATCGGCGGGTGAGGCTCAGCGTCTGATGCGCGCCATGCTGTAGGCATCCACATAGCGTCCGTCTCGGAAGGCGAAGTCGGCAAACTGACCTTCCTTGACGAAGCCCAAGCGTTCGTAGAGCCGGATTGCGGGTTCGTTATCCGTGAAAACCGTCAGCTCGACCCGGCGAAGGTTCAGCCAGTTGTCGGCTGTCTCCAACAATGCCGAAAGAAGCGCGCTGCCGATGCCGCGACCGCAGAAATCGTCGTGGACGCCCATGCCCACCGACGCCGCGTGGCTGCGGCGTCCCTCATAGGGCATCAGCCCGGCGTCTCCGACGATCCGGCCGTCCAGTTCCGCAACAAGGCTTACGGTCCGAGGATTGGCAGCTTCGAATCGTTTGCGGGTCGTTTCTACAGTTTGATACGGCAGCCGCAGCGTCCCATGGCGAAAGCCGGGCAGGTTCAGCAGCTCCGTGATTTGCTCGATATCGGAAATCCGCGCGGCACGGATGACGAAGGGTAAAGAGGGTGGTTTGTCACTCATCTTGCTCTCCTTGGGATTTGCCGAAGCAGAGCGGTAAACCCTGCCGGCCTCGGCAGGGTTGGTGGACGGGTGACCGGCTAACGCGCCAAAACCGCCACGCACCCTGCAGGGTGAATGGTCATGGTAAGATGCATGTGGACGGCGAAGCTGGTCATGGTGCCATAAGGCCAGAGGCGAGGCGGAGCGTCAAGGAGGTCGAAAACCGCTCTTTGCCGAATCGATCCCGGTTCTGTAGACAAGGACCGATATTCGACGGGACGTTCCTTGAAGACCATTGCCATAGATTTCGAGACAGCCAACGAGCAGCGCGGCAGCGCCTGTTCCGTCGGTTTGGCATGGATCGAGGACAATGCGGTCGTGCGGGTCGAGGAGCGTCTCATCCGCCCCAGGGACATGCGTTTCTCCTCCTTCAACATAGCCATCCATGGCATACGGCCGGAGCATGTCGAAGACGCGGGCGAATTCCCGGAAGTCATGGACGAGTTCGCCGACGACTTCCGCGACGCCACTATGATCGCACACAACGCAGCCTTCGATTTCAGCGTCTGGCGTGCCTGTCTCGATGCCTACCGGCAAAGCTATCCGCAACTTTCCTATCTCTGCAGCGTCAAGATGGCCCAGAAGGTCTGGCCGCATCTCGGCTCACACAAGCTCAATGTTCTGGCGGATCATCTTGGCCTGCGCTTCAAGCACCACAACGCTGCGGAGGACGCCGCGATCTGCGCCGAGGCGGCAATTGCCATCGCGAAATCCGTCGCGGCTTCCCATGTGCGGGATGTTCCGGCGATGATCGGCATGAAGGTCGGCAGACTGTTTTCGGATGGTTACGCTCCCTGTACCGTCCGGAAGTAGCGCGGCTGTTGCTTGCATCCGTCTCGGCGGACATTATCTGAGATCACGGATCGTTTATCGGAGCCTGTCATGACCGCACTTCGTTTTATGGCCGCCATGGCCTTCCTTGCCGCCGGGCTTTCCGCGGCTTCCGCCTCCGCTCAGGTGGTTGGCGAGGTGGGCGTGGACTGGATCGGCAACGACATCATCGTCGAGGCGGTCGCCGATCCGCAAGTGAAGGGCGTGACCTGCCATGTCACCTATTTCGACCGCTCCATCATCGATCGCCTGAAACAGGGCAACTGGTTCGAGGACCCGTCCAACAGTTCCATCTCCTGCCGCCAGACCGGCCCAGTGGAGATCGGCGATATCGACCTTTCCAAGAGCGGCGAGGAAGTCTTCCGCCAGGGCCGTTCGCTGATCTGGAAGGATCTTCTGGTGAAGCGCATCTACGACAAGGCGAACGACACGCTGATCTACCTCGCCCATTCGCGGCAGATCATTGAAGGCTCGGCCAAAATGGCGATCTCGACGGTCCCGCTCTACGGTCAGCAGGTGAACTGGACGAAGGGCAAGCCCTGATCAGAGAATGGCGCTTGCCGCGGCCCTGCCGGCATTGCGGCCGGAGAACAGGCAGCCGCCAAGGAAAGTGCCTTCAAGCGCCCGATAACCGTGCACGCCGCCGCCGCCGAAGCCCGCGGCCTCGCCCACTGCATAGAGGCCGGGAATGACCTTCCCATCGTGACCGAAAACCCGGCCGGAGAGGTCGGTCTCCAGCCCGCCGAGTGTCTTGCGCGTCAGGATGTTGAGGCGCACTGCGATCAATGGTCCATGGGCGGGATCGAGTATCCGATGCGGCTTTGCCGTCCGTACCAGCTTTTCGCCGAGCGAGCGGCGCGCATTGTGAATGCCCATCACCTGCGCATCCTTGCTGAAGGGATTTGCGATCTCCCGGTCCCGCGCGATGATTTCCCGCTCGATATCGGCAAGCTTCAAAAGGTCGTTGCCGACAAGCCGGTTCATGCCGGCGACGAGTTCGGCGAGCGTATCGGCGATGACGAAGTCCTCGCCATGCTCCTTGAAAGCCTCCACCGGGCCGGTGGCGCGCCTGCCGACCGCGCGCCTTGCGGTAAGCCGCCAATCGCGGCCGGTGAGATCCGGGTTCTGCTCCGAGCCGGAAAGCGCGAACTCCTTGCGGATGATGCTCTGGTTCAGCACGAACCAGCTATAATCATTGCCGGTCGCCATGAGGTGCTGCAGCGTGCCGAGCGTGTCATAGCCGGGGAAGAAGGGCGCGGGGGGG
>NZ_JBHFJG010000049.1:0-9093 GCF_057559155.1 Rhizobium moroccans
AGAGCGGCAAGCGCCGAGCCCTTGATGACCGGAATGTCGTCGCCCGGGAAGTCGTAGGACGACAGAAGTTCGCGAACTTCAAGCTCGACGAGCTCGAGAAGCTCGGCGTCGTCGACCTGGTCGACCTTGTTCAGGAACACGACGATCGCCGGAACGCCGACCTGACGGGCCAGCAGGATGTGCTCGCGCGTCTGCGGCATCGGGCCGTCGGCAGCCGAGCATACCAGGATCGCGCCGTCCATCTGCGCCGCACCGGTGATCATGTTCTTCACATAGTCGGCGTGGCCGGGGCAGTCGACGTGCGCATAGTGACGGTTCGGCGTCTCGTACTCGACATGCGCCGTCGAAATCGTGATCCCGCGCGCCTTCTCTTCCGGAGCCGCATCGATCTGGTCGTAAGCCTTGAACTCACCGAAATACTTGGTGATGGCCGCCGTCAGGGACGTCTTGCCATGGTCAACGTGACCAATCGTGCCAATGTTGACGTGAGGCTTCGTGCGCTCAAACTTGCTCTTTGCCATTGAATGCTTCCTGTGAACATAAAGGTGGACCCGGCGACCGGGTTTGGTGCAGCCGTTTAAGGCTTTCCATAAGAATGCGCAAGACATAATTGCGGCCAGCCGCCGGGACAAGGGGAGACGCGCCGCAAGGGCACCTTCCCGGCCACGGACCATGCTTCCGATCGTCCGGCAATCTACCCGCTCCGCACAGAACAGCAGCCCCTTTCGCAGATGATTTCCCCGATCGCTTCCCCTGCCCCCCAGGCACGCAGTCGGCGTCGGCTAGCCACCCGACACTGGCCAACACCGGCAAATGTTCCGGATCGGAACAGATGTTGTGGATATTCACGACCCGCTAACCATACGCCTTAACAGCGCTGGAACCATTTAAGGGGCGGAGACAGCTTGGCGGCGTCGCGGCCAACCCCAGCCAATCCCGGGCCGCGATCTCGAGGCTCGGCACGGCGGATCACACACGAGGTGTGCCGAGCCTCGTAGGCTTACAATTCCAATGAATGAGATTTTTCGCGCCAATGGAGGCGCGGCAAACGGGAATCGTCCCCCCATGCATTCAGCCTGAGAGGCCAACGGAACCGCGAGACTTTTCCATCATCCGCGTCACTCTGCCGGATCTTACCTGACAGCCTCGCCCGTCTTGGGATTGATCCTGATCTCGGCCTTTGCGCCATTCTTCATGAAATACTCGATTTCATAATAGCCCCGATCGTTCCAATCCACTTCATCGACATATTCCACATCCGGAGTCTGTTCGATTTTGGCGACGATCTCCGACAGCTTCGCGCCGTCGGGTGCGGCGGCGTGAGCGTTGAGCGCCGTGATCACGAGTGACAGAGCCGAGGCAAAAAACAGGCGCATTGAGAGCTCCTTCTTCGATAACTTACAGATAGATTTAGATCACCGGGGCCGAACAGACCGCCCCGGTGAGATGGCAGTGGCCCTGCAGGCCACCGCTCGGGCTTACTCGGCGCCGCCGATCGCCTTGATCCCGGCGGCTGCGCAATTGGCGTCGACATCGCCCGAAGGGGCGCCGCCCACGCCGATCCCGCCCACCAGCGCGTCGCCGATCTTGATCGGCAGACCACCGGCCTGGATGACCATCCGCGAATCCATATCGCGCATGCCAGCATTTGCGGGCTGCGAGGATACAAATTCAGAAAGTCCCGCGGTGTCGCGACCCAGTGCGGCGGAGGTGAATGCCTTTCCTTCGGCGCTGGACCCCGTGTGCGGGCCGGAATTGTCGGCCTTGAGCAGCACTTTGGTTCCGCCGTCGCGCCCCACAATGGCGACACTGACCCTGTTGCCCTCGGCGGCGCAGGCCTCCAGCGCGGCTTGTGCTGCCTTGGTTGCCAATTCGAGGGGCAGATAAGGAGCCGTCGGCAGGTCCTGCGCGACAGCGGCGGCAGGAGCAAAAAGCGATACTGCGAGAATGAATTTACGCATCATATGACCTCTCTATTTCAACGAACACGATAAAGAGTAGGGCGCGGTACAAGCCGCGCCAGTCATATGGCTCGAAGAAGGTAAAGCAGGTATGAAGCTTGGCCAGCTTCGGCGGTTCCAGGGTGGGAAGCTCTCCTCCCCGAGCGGCGCGCGAATCAACATTTGCTCATGCGCTCGGTTTCGCCGCGCGACCGAGTGAAATGGGCTATAGCCAAGTGGTTGAAAAGCTTGGAGCGGGTAGCGGGAATCGAACCCGCGTATTCAGCTTGGAAGGCTGCTGCTCTACCATTGAGCTATACCCGCGGGGTGGTCCGATCCGGCGACAGAATGGTGGAGGGAGTTGGATTTGAACCAACGTAGGCTGAGCCAACGGATTTACAGTCCGTCCCCTTTAACCACTCGGGCATCCCTCCAGTTTTCCGTCTGGATCAATTGACCAAGCTCGTCAGATCGGCGGTTCGAAAGGCCGTCCCGCGATCTGCGCCGCGTATATGACCGTACCGTCCTCGTCTGTCAACACGAGCTTTTTGGAAAAATGCGGAAAATAATCATCGGACTGCGGGCGGCCTTTCCTGCACGGGGCTTTGCCGAACGAGCCGGCGCCGCTATAAGGCGCCATGAGCAAAGATGACAAATCCGACAGATCCGGCCGCGACAGCCACTATGCAACGCTGCGCCGGGCCGTGCGCGACGCCAAGCGCGAGCGCGGCGAAATTCCAACGCCTTCCACAAAGAAGCGGCAGAAGCCCGGCGCCGACACCTGGAAGCCGCCGCAGCTGCAGCCGGACCAAGTCTATTTATACGGCCTGCATACGGTTCGCGCCGCGCTCGACAATCCCGCACGGGAGATCATCCGCCTCTCCGTCACGCAGAACGCCTTCGCGCGGCTCGATATCGGCGAGGCACCGGCCCTTCCCTTCCCTGTGGATTTCGTCTCTCCGCAGGAGATCGACAAGGTGCTCGGACCCGAGGCCATCCACCAAGGCGCCATGCTGGAAACGAGGCCTCTGCCCGTCCGGCGGCTGGAAGCCCTGAAGGACAGCCCCCTTCTCCTGGTGCTCGACCAGATCACCGATCCGCACAATGTCGGCGCGATCATGCGTTCGGCCGTCGCCTTCGGCGCCGGCGCGATCGTCACCACCCAGAGACATAGCCCGACCGAATCGGGCGTGCTGGCCAAATCCGCCTCGGGTGCGCTCGAACTCATTCCCTATATCCAGATCACCAACCTGGCGGATGCACTCGGCGAACTGCATGAGCTCGGTTTCCAGACGATCGGGCTCGATTCGGAAGGACCTGCGCCTCTGGAAGGTACTTTCTCCGGCAACCGTATCGCCCTCGTGCTCGGCTCCGAGGGCAAGGGCCTGCGCCAGAAGACGCGGGAGACGGTACAGGATCTGGCGCGACTCGACATGCCGGGCGCGATCAAATCCCTCAACGTCTCGAACGCCGCCGCCGTCGCGCTCTACGCGACGCGCCAGCATCTTCTGAGATCCGGCGCCGTGCCGGGTTGACGGCCACGACGTCTGGCTGCAACCCCGGCGCAAGCTTTGTATGTCCTCATGCACCATCCTTCTACAGGAGCGTGCATGGACCGAGGAAGCTGGAGAAGGCCCGTCGTCCTTGAAGCGGGCGGAAGGCGGGTAACAGTGCCCGACACCTTCGTCGCGGCCAGGTTATTGGTCGGCGCATGGCCGGACAAGGGCGGCGAAACGCATGCCCAGGCGGTCAAGTCCTGTCGCGACGTGCTCAAGGGCGGAGCCATTGCCGGACTTGCGCGAGCCGACTTCATAGAGGCTGCCCTCCAGGCCGGCTTTCACGTGAGGCCGGAAACCTTCCTGGGCGAGAACTGGGCGGCATCGGCCGATACCCGCCCCGCGCCCGAGCCGCAGCTTTCCGGCGCCGATATCTATCCCATCATCAGGAGACAGGCGTTGTGGGAGGCTCCTGCTGCGCCTCCGATCGAGGAGGAACCTCGAATCCGCGAGCTCTTTTCCGAACTCTTCGCGATCCTCGGCATGATCGGGCGCAGGCTTTTGGGAAATGCGGGTCGCATCCTCACCAACGCCCATCGCGCCGCCCCGCATGGAGGCTTGCGGTGATGGAACGCCGGATACGGGCCTAAAAGACTCGAAACCTTGCCGCAAACATGGCATGCGGAAGACAACGAGGATGCCGCAGATGCCGGACATGGGTTCCATGCTTGATATATTCGAAAAGGCCGCCCTGGCGGCCGGCAAGATCATTCTCGATATCTATCGCGCCGGCCCGGATTACAGGTTGAAGGCGGATTGCACGCCGGTGACCGAGGCCGACGAACGCGCCGAAGCGATCATTCTTGCAGCACTTGCCGCGCATTGCCCGGATATTCCGGTGATTGCGGAAGAGTCCGTTGCGGCCGGCCGCGTGCCGGAAATCGCGCACCGTGCCTTCATCCTCGTCGATCCACTGGACGGAACCAAGGAATTCATCGGCGGGCGGAACGACTTCACCGTCAATATCGCGCTGATCGAACAGGGAAGCCCGGTGCTTGGCGTCGTTTACGCGCCGGCCCTGGGCGTTGCCTATTGCGGCGGTCCCGAGGGCGCATGCAAGCTCGAAATCGCCGACGACCTTTCCGGCGCCACCCGGCGGCCGATCCATGCGCGTCCGGCCGCCTCCCCTCCGGTCGCCGTTGCCAGCCGTACACACGGTAATGCCGAAACCGACGCCTATCTCAAGCAGTCCGGAGCGGCCGAAATCTGCTGCATCGGGTCGTCGCTGAAGTTCTGTCTTCTGGCCGAAGGCAAGGCCGACCTCTATCCGCGCTTCAGCCGCACCATGGAATGGGATACCGCCGCCGGCGATGCCGTGCTTCGCGCAGCCGGTGGAATGACGCTGGAACTCGACGGGCTACCGCTTCGCTACGGCAAGACAGGCCAGTCCGAGGATGCCGATTTCGCCAATCCCAGCTTCATCGCGCGGGGGATCGTCGGGTAGGCGGGACCCAGGCCGCTATTCGAGTTGGTTGCTGACCTCTACCAGATTGCCATCCGGGTCCTTGAAGTAAACGGACAGGATTCTTCCCATCGCGCCGGCCCTTTCGCCCGGTCCGTCGACAATCTCCACGCCCTCACGCGTCAGATATCGGACGACGGCATCCATGGGCGTATCGGTCAGTAAACAGAAATTACCGCTGCCGGGGACCGTCTCGCGTGCAATGGCTGGTGATGCGGCGGCATCCTGAATACTGATCTTGTTGGCGCCGAAATGCAGCGACCATTTCCCCGGCCGCTCCTCCCGCGATTCCATGTTCAGCACGCGCTCATAGAAGCGGCGAGTGGCCGCGACATCGGCGACGCAAAGGACGATATGGTCGAGAGCACGCATCTTCATGCCGCCATCCTACTCTGCTGCGCAGCCGGGCGCGCGTGGATGCACCGGAGATCTTCGACCAAGTGGACGAGAACTGGCAGCAGGCTAAAAGGCCAGAATCAGCAGTCCCGCCCAGAATAGTGCTGACAGTTCTGCCGCTACCAGGAATCCGAATATCGTATCGCTCAAATGCTCCTCCCTCAGGCAACCTCCATTGCCTGAGGCCAGAATAAGCGAGAATCAAAAGTTTCGCTACGCTAGATTTGAGGCCGACACTTTGAGCGTCATTCAGTTGAGCAGTGAATACATCACAGCGCCGACAGAACTCCAGAAGCCAACCAGCACTAGCGACATAGCCACAAGGAACACCTTAGCCATAGGGCCACTCCACTCATCTATTCGAGAGCCTGGATATCTATCGCTGCCCGGTGAACTTGGCATCGGTATCAGGTCCTAGGTCAGCTTGGGACTATGGTCTCATTCGGGGGAAGTGCGCCCGAAGCGCAGCGAGGCAATCAATGCAACTCTACGACACTGTGCCCCTGGACAGCCTCCGCCGTACCCAGAATGGATGAGACCAAACTGGAAAACGCGAAACGTCCGGTAAAACGCGGTACATTAGGTATCAGGTGGGAACGCTGAAAAGTAAGGATTTACTGGTGCCCCCGGCAGGGTTCGAACCCGCGACCCCCTGATTACAAATCAGGTGCTCTACCAACTGAGCTACAAGGGCATCCAATGACGTGGGGAGTTAGCAGATTTTCCCTTCCTGTAAAGAGAAAACTCGACGCTGGCCGGGCGTCTTTTTCCGGCCGGGGCCGAACTCCGTACCGCTCCGACCGCAAGAGCCTTGTCCGGAAAGCATTCTTTCATGTACCAAGGGCCGGTGGTTCCACGAGGCTTCGCTCCATGTCCCTGCCGAAGAAGACGCTTCCGCCCAAAACATTGGGCTTCATCGCCTCCACCGCGCCGGAAGCGCAGAGCGCATTGGAAGAGCTTCTGCGCCTTTACGGCAACACGTCGATCGAAGATGCCGACGTGATCGTAGCGCTCGGCGGCGATGGCTTCATGCTGCAGACGCTGCACCAGACGATCAATACCGGAAAGCGCATCTACGGAATGAATTGCGGGTCGGTCGGTTTTCTCATGAACGACTATCACAGGGAAAATCTCCGCGAACGCGTGGCGGAAGCCATCGAGAACGAACTTCACCCATTGAAGATGACGACCACCAACGAGGACGGATCGAGTTCGGTCGCGCTTGCCATCAACGAGGTCTATCTCTTCCGGCAATCCTACCAGGCGGCCAAGCTGTGCGTGGAGATCGACGGGCATGTGCGGCTGGAGGAGCTGATCTGCGACGGCTTGATGGTCGCCACCCCCGCTGGTTCGACGGCCTACAATCTCTCCGCCCATGGACCCATCCTGCCTCTCGAGGCGCCGCTTCTGGCCATGACGCCGGTCTCGGCCTTTCGCCCCCGCCGCTGGAGGGGTGCGTTGCTGCCGAATCACGTGCGCGTCGATATCCACATCCTCGAACCGGAAAAACGCCCGGTAAACGCGGTGGCAGACAATGCGGAAGTCAAATCGGTGCTGCATGTCAGGGTGGAACAGTCGACGGAGGTGACCGCCCGCATCCTCTCAGATCCGAACCACTCCTGGTCCGACCGGATTCTCGCCGAGCAGTTCAACAACTGATCCCCGCCGGAATCGGAAGAGCTACCGTTTGCCGAAGGCGCGCAGGAAGGTGCGCGTCGCATTGGCCGCCATCTGCTCGATCTCCTCGTCGGGCGTCTGACGGCCGAGCTGCTGATCGATGCGGAGATCCATCGCCAGCAGGGCTATGAACTGGCGGGCAGCCAGTGCGGGATCATCGAGTTCCAGATAGCCGGCATGGGCAAGTTGGGCGAGACGCGCGGCGACCGCCGGATATTTTTTTCCAGGCCCATATTCCTTCCAGGTCTCGAAGAGCTGCGGGAAGCGAACGCCTTCGGTTTCCACGAGCTTGCGCAGCCAGCGGCCGCTCGGATCGCAGATCGCCTTGCGCAAAAGCCGGACGGAAAACTCCGTCAGCTCCTTTTCGATATCCTTCGGTGCTACCGGAAAGGTATCCAGCACCCGAAAGAAACCCGCCGTCGAGCGCTCGGTGATCTCGGTCACCACCACCTTGAAGAGATTATCCTTATCCCCGAGCTGATTATAGATCGTCTGACGCGACACGCCTGCCCGAGCAGCGATCGCATCGATGCTGGCGCCCGCATAGCCCTGCTCCGCAAAAACATCGGCGGCGGCATTCAGGATCGCCTGGCGCTTGTTGTGCGCCGGCGGCCATGTGGAGGCTTGCTCAATTTCGGCAGACGAATTTTTCATGACACCAACATAACGGCACTTGACGAATTGGACAATTGTGTCCAAAATTATTTACATGAGTGACGATCGCGAGCGATATCGCACTCACCGGCTCTCATTTTTTCCATTCTTTCACAATCGTCCTGCGCATTGCCGTCTCCACGGCGGATGTGGTGACGGGAAAGGTTTTTTCCAATGCAGACCAGAGCTCTTCCCCATGCTCTTACACTCGGGCTGCTCTCGGCCGTCGGGCTTTTCGCGCTCGACATGTATCTTCCAGCACTTCCCACCATCAGCGAACACCTGAACGCCGACAGCCATGCGGTCCAGGCAAGCCTGATTTCCTTCTTCGCGGCAATGGCGGTTTCGCAGATCGTCTACGGCCCGGTGTCCGACATGTTCGGCCGCAAGCGGCCCCTGTATGTCGGTCTTGGCCTATACGCTATCGGCGCCATCGGCTGCGCGCTTTCCCCATCGATCGAATGGCTGATCGTCTTCCGCTTCCTGCAGGGTATGGGCGCCTGCGCGGGCGTGGTGATCTCGCGGGCGATCGTTCGCGACCTGCATACCGGGCCGGCCGCCGCGCAACTGATGTCGCGCCTGATGCTGGTCTTCAGCGTTTCGCCAATCCTGGCGCCGCTGGCCGGGAGCATCGTGACGGTATTCGGCGACTGGCGGCTGATCTTCTGGGTCATGGTCGGGGCTGCCGGCGTAGTCCTTGCGGTCACAATCTTCTTCCTGGAGGAAACGCGGCCCGCCACACTTCGCGCCGAAAGCAGCATCGGCAGCGCAATCAAAGCCTATGCCACGCTCCTGAAAGACCCTTACTACCTGGGGCTGGTCTTCATCGCCTCCTTCGGCATGTCCAGCTACATGATCTATGTGGCCAACTCGTCCTTCGTGCTGATCGAGCACTACGGCCTCTCGCCTTCCTTCTACAGCATCGTGTTCTCGGTCAACGCGGTCGGCTTCATCGGCATGTCGCAGATGAACGGCTGGCTCTCCCGCAAGATCGGCCTCAGGAAGGTCATTCGTGGCGCTGTCGTGGGCTATTCCGCCATGATGGTGGCCTTGGCTTTCGTCACCTCGCTCGGCATCGACCAGTTGGAGGTCATGGCCGCCTTCCTCTTCGGCGGATACGGCTTCCTCGGCATGATCAACCCGACCGCGGCCGTGCTGGCACTCGAACATCATGGCCGAATCGCCGGAACCGCCTCGGCCATGATGGGCATGATCCAGTTCGTGACATCCGCAATTGTGGTGGGAATCGGCGGGTTGTTCGCGGACGGCACCTCGCTGCCCATGGTCACCGTCATCGCCATCTGCTCGGTGATCGTCTTCCTGCTGACGCTCGTCGTGCTGCGCAGCGAGCGCAGCGCCGTCGCCGCCGCGGAATAGGCGCTCCCTTCAACAGGAAAGGGGGGGGGGG
>NZ_JBHFJG010000049.1:9113-10363 GCF_057559155.1 Rhizobium moroccans
TTCCAATCCGGCCGCCTTTTCATCATTTCAAGGCTCGGGAAAGTCAGTCGACGTCCGCCACGGCGGCATCGGGCTTTCCGCTGATGCGATGGGCGAGAGCCGCTTCCATGAACGCGTTGAGTTCGCCATCCAGCACGTCGCCCGGCGCGGTGCTTTCGACGCCGGTCCGCAGGTCCTTCACGAGCTGATAGGGCTGCAGAACGTAGGAGCGGATCTGGTGTCCCCAACCGATATCCGTCTTGGAGGCGGCCTCGGCATTGGCGGCTTCCTCGCGCTTCTTCAGCTCGGCCTCGTAGAGACGCGCACGCAGCATCTCCCACGCTTTCGCGCGGTTCTTGTGCTGCGAGCGTTCCTGCTGGCAGGCAACGACGATACCGGTCGGGATATGCGTGATACGCACGGCCGAATCGGTGGTGTTGACGTGCTGGCCGCCCGCGCCGGAGGAGCGGTAGGTATCGATGCGGCAATCGCTTTCGTTGACGTCGATGTTGATGGAGTCATCGACAACCGGATAGACCCAGATGGACGAGAACGAGGTATGGCGGCGTGCATTGCTGTCATAGGGCGAAATCCGCACCAGGCGATGGACGCCCGATTCGGTCTTCAGCCAGCCATAGGCGTTATGACCCTTGACGAGCATCGTCGCCGACTTGATGCCGGCCTCTTCGCCGTCATGCACTTCCATGAGCTCCACCTTGAAGCCCTGGCGATCGGCCCAGCGGGTGTACATGCGCAGGAGCATGTTGGCCCAGTCCTGGCTCTCGGTGCCACCCGCGCCGGAATGCACTTCCAGATAGGTGTCGTTGCCGTCGGCCTCGCCGGAAAGCATGGCCTCCACCTGCCGGCGGTCGGATTCCGCCTTCAGCGCCTTCAGGGCATCCTCGGCTTCCTTGACGATCGCCTCGTCGCCCTCCTCCTCACCGAGATCGATCAGCTCGATATTGTCGGAAAGCTGCCGTTCGAGGGCCTTGACGCCGCCGATGCCGTCTTCGAGCTGCTGACGCTCGCGCATCAGCTTCTGTGCTTCGGCCGCGTCATTCCAGAGGTTCGGGTCCTCTGCCTTGTTGTTCAACCAGTCCAGTCGTCTTACCGCCTGGTCCCAGTCAAAGATGCCTCCTCAGCAGGCTTATGGCCTGCTTGATTTCGTCGACCACATTGATGATTTCGGCACGCATGGCGCTTTTCTTCACTCTCGATTTTCAGTGTTTCGAAGTGCCGTGGACATAGTTGCGCCGGCCGCGGATGTAAAG
>NZ_JBHFJG010000049.1:10383-10748 GCF_057559155.1 Rhizobium moroccans
CCCCCCCCCCCCCCCCCCCCGCGACTGTTCACGACAAGCGACTTAGAACAATCCCGGCATGCCGGAGGTGACCGCCTGCTGAGCCTGCGGCGAGGTCTGCAGAATCTGCTCCGGCGGCAGGTTGTCGGTCATGCCGATGACCGCGAAGACGTCGGCCGGGCCGGTGCCGGGCTTGAAGGCTTCCATGATGGTGTCCGGAGCACCTTCCGCCGCAGCCATGCCGGTCTTGCGATTGACGGGAATGAACTGCATGCCTTCCGGAACGTGGAATTTCTCCGGCGGCGAGCGCTTCACGGCCTCCTCGATGAAATCGGCGAAGATCGGGGCGGCCAGCGAGCTGCCGGTGCCGCCACGGCCGAGCGGAG
>NZ_JBHFJG010000050.1:0-1014 GCF_057559155.1 Rhizobium moroccans
GTCGAGTACGAGACGCCGAACCGTCACTATGCGCACGTCGACTGCCCCGGCCACGCCGACTATGTGAAGAACATGATCACCGGTGCGGCGCAGATGGACGGCGCGATCCTGGTATGCTCGGCTGCCGACGGCCCGATGCCGCAGACGCGCGAGCACATCCTGCTGGCCCGTCAGGTCGGCGTTCCGGCGATCGTCGTGTTCCTGAACAAGGTCGACCAGGTCGACGACGCCGAGCTTCTCGAGCTCGTCGAGCTTGAAGTTCGCGAACTTCTGTCGTCCTACGACTTCCCGGGCGACGACATTCCGGTCATCAAGGGCTCGGCGCTTGCCGCTCTGGAAGATTCGGACAAGAAGATCGGCGAAGACGCGATCCGCGAGCTGATGGCAGCGGTCGACGCCTACATCCCGACGCCTGAGCGTCCGATCGACCAGCCGTTCCTGATGCCGATCGAAGACGTGTTCTCGATCTCGGGCCGCGGCACGGTCGTGACCGGCCGCGTCGAGCGCGGCATCGTCAAGGTTGGTGAAGAAGTCGAGATCGTCGGCATCCGTCCGACCTCGAAGACGACGGTGACCGGCGTTGAAATGTTCCGCAAGCTGCTCGACCAGGGCCAGGCCGGCGACAACATCGGCGCGCTGGTTCGCGGTGTGGACCGCAACGGCGTCGAGCGTGGCCAGATCCTGTGCAAGCCGGGTTCGGTCAAGCCGCACAAGAAGTTCAAGGCAGAAGCCTACATCCTGACGAAGGAAGAGGGCGGCCGTCATACGCCGTTCTTCACGAACTACCGTCCGCAGTTCTACTTCCGTACGACGGACGTGACGGGCATCGTGACGCTTCCGGAAGGCACGGAAATGGTGATGCCGGGCGACAACGTGACCGTTGACGTCGAGCTGATCGTTCCGATCGCCATGGAAGAGAAGCTGCGCTTCGCGATCCGCGAAGGTGGCCGCACCGTCGGCGCAGGCATCGTCGCCTCCATCGTCGAGTAATTCTCTCTATAGAGAATGCAAGGA
>NZ_JBHFJG010000050.1:1034-9318 GCF_057559155.1 Rhizobium moroccans
GGGGGGGGCCTTTCGCTTGGTCGGGGAAAGGGCGCCTTACGGGCGTCACCTTCCGGTGACTTTCCGGGAGTGGAGAAGCACGCCCGACAAAACGGCGGGCTTTTGAAATTTCCTCCGCAATAGTGCTTGTCATCGCGGATCAAGTTGAATATGAAGCCCGCGTGTCTCCCGGTCGGCGCTGATTGGCCGATCGCGAGGGCGACTTAGGGGTATAGCTCAGTTGGTAGAGCGGCGGTCTCCAAAACCGCAGGTCGGGGGTTCGAGCCCCTCTGCCCCTGCCATGCCCGAACGATGGGCGCGGATATCTGCAGCGGGATCGTTGGGAAGCGGCTGCCGGGAAATCGGCAAAATTTCATCGAACATTCTTTTTCCCCTTGTGAAAAGGGAATGGGGTGTTTATGTAGGTCAAAACAGACACGCGGTGCGTGGGGCTGAGCGAGATCGGCTTTACGCGCCGTAATTGCGTGGGCAGTCGATGGCATCTAAAACCAATCCAGTTACGTTTCTGCAGCAGGTTCGCTCTGAGGCGTCGAAAATCACGTGGCCGTCTCGTCGCGAGACAATGATCTCAACGGCCATGGTGCTGTTGATGGTGGTTTTTGCCGCGCTGTTTTTCTTTGCCGCGGACCAGCTTATAGGCTGGCTGATCAGGCTCGTTCTGAACGTCGGCAACTGATTTTGTGGAGATGAACATGGCGGCGCGTTGGTACATCGTCCACGCATATTCGAATTTTGAGAAGAAGGTCGCCGAGTCGATCGAGGAGAAGGCTCGCCAGAAGGGGCTGGGTCATCTCTTCGAAAAGATCCTGGTGCCGACCGAGAAGGTCGTTGAGGTGCGTCGTGGCCGCAAGGTCGATTCCGAGCGCAAGTTCTTTCCGGGCTACGTTCTCGTCCGGGCGAACCTGACCGACGAGGCTTATCATCTGATCAAGAACACGCCGAAGGTCACGGGCTTCCTCGGTTCCGACAACAAGCCGGTTCCGATCCCGGATTTCGAGGCCGAGCGCATTCTCGGCCAGGTCCAGGAAGGTGTGGAGCGGCCGAAGTCCTCCATTTCCTTCGAGATCGGCGAGCAGGTCCGTGTTTCCGATGGTCCGTTCGCGTCCTTCAACGGCGTTGTGCAGGATGTCGATGAAGAGCGGTCCCGCCTTAAGGTCGAGGTTTCGATCTTCGGTCGTGCGACCCCGGTCGAGCTCGAATACGGTCAGGTCGAGAAGGTCTGATTTTCTGAAATCCGCGATCGGTCGTCATTGACGGATCGCGGGTTGCGGCGCTTGCCGCAATCGCGTGGGAGAGGTGGGTGCCTGAAGCCGGGCTCCATGTTCGAACCACGCAACCGCAGCCGCCGGAGCGATCCGGCATATCGGGGCCGGGAAGCCGGTCCATAACGAAAGGCAGAGAGAATGGCTAAGAAGGTAGCAGGCCAGCTCAAGCTGCAGGTCAAGGCAGGATCGGCAAACCCGTCCCCGCCGATCGGCCCGGCACTTGGTCAGCGTGGCATCAATATCATGGAATTCTGCAAGGCGTTCAATGCCGCCACGCAGGAAATGGAAAAGGGTATGCCGATTCCGGTCGTCATCACCTATTACCAGGACAAGTCCTTCACTTTTGTGATGAAGCAGCCGCCGGTGACCTACTGGCTGAAGAAGGAAGCGAAGATCCAGTCCGGTTCCAAGACGCCTGGTAAGGGCGGCAAGGCCGGCACGATCACCAAGGCTCAGGTTCGCACGATCGCCGAAGCCAAGATGAAGGATCTCAACGCAGCCGACGTCGAAGGCGCAATGGCTATGGTCGAGGGCTCTGCCCGCTCCATGGGCCTGGAAGTGGTGGCTTGATCATGGCAAAGCTTGCAAAGCGTATTCAGAAGATCCGCGAAGGCGTTGATCCGACCAAGCTCGTCGCTCTTTCCGACGCCATTTCGATGGTCAAGGAGCGGGCTACCGCGAAGTTCGACGAAACCGTCGAAATCGCCATGAACCTCGGCGTAGACCCGCGTCACGCCGACCAGATGGTCCGCGGCGTCGTCAATCTGCCGAATGGCACCGGCCGCGATGTTCGCGTCGCCGTGTTCGCCCGTGGCGCCAAGGCCGATGAAGCCAAGGCCGCCGGCGCGGACGTCGTTGGTGCCGAAGAACTCGTCGAGATCGTTCAGGGCGGCAAGATCGATTTCGATCGTTGCATCGCGACCCCGGACATGATGCCGCTCGTCGGCCGTCTCGGTAAGGTTCTCGGGCCCCGCGGCATGATGCCGAACCCGAAGGTCGGCACTGTCACCATGGACGTCGCCGGAGCCGTCAAGGCTTCCAAGGGCGGCGCCGTCGAGTTCCGCGTCGAGAAGGCTGGTATCGTCCATGCCGGTATCGGCAAGGCTTCCTTCGAAGCCAAGGCGCTCGAAGAGAACATCAAGGCCTTCGCTGACGCCGTCATCAAGGCTAAGCCGGCTGGCGCCAAGGGTAACTACGTCAAGCGCGTAGCGATCTCCTCGACCATGGGTCCGGGCGTCAAGATCGATCCGTCGACCGTAACGGTCTGATTTGAAGTTTCCGGAGCCTCGTGCTCCGGGTGAAAGATTCCCGGCCTTTCGGGGCCGGGGATTTCCGGAGAAATCCGGAATTCCTGTCCGAGATTGCAGGTGGTTTCGACCTTAATCACCATGCCTGCATGAGACGGGTAAGACCCGATTTTCGTTAGGCGCATTCGCGCTTTTGGAGTTCGGTTCGAGCCTTGTGTGCCTTGTGCCTGGAGCCGTTGAGGCAACAGTGCGAGGGGACAGGATCCTCAAGCGCCGCTTGGGATCTTACCAATGGATCCCTTGAGGCAAAGGCAAACCGATGGGGCCTGCAGTATTGCGGTCCCGTCAACTGGAGACAGACAGTGGAAAGAGCGGAAAAACGCGAATTCGTCACGGAGCTGAACGAAGTCTTCAAGGCTTCCGGTTCGGTTGTCGTGGCCCACTATGCTGGTGTCACAGTTGCGCAGATGAACGATTTTCGTTCGAAGATGCGCGCTGCTGGCGGCACCGTCAAAGTCGCGAAGAACCGCCTGGCCAAGATCGCTCTTCAGGGCACGGAAGCGGAAGGAATGTCGGACCTGTTCAAGGGTCAGACGCTCATTGCTTACAGCAATGATCCGATCACCGCTCCCAAGGTCGTAGTGGATTTCGCCAAGACGAACGACAAGCTCGTCGTCATCGGTGGTTCCATGGGCACGACCACGCTTAACGCGGAAGGCGTCAAGTCGCTTGCGACCCTGCCTTCGCTGGACGAACTGCGTGCAAAGCTGCTGGGCATGATTCAGACCCCGGCAACCCGTATCGCAGGCGTCGTTCAGGCTCCGGCAGCTCAGCTTGCTCGCGTATTTGCGGCCTATGCAAAGAAGGACGAAGCCGCTTGAGGCGGTTTTTCGCTGTTCATAACCAACCAGTTCGAACCGAATAAAAGGAACTAGTAAAATGGCTGATCTCGCAAAGATCGTAGAAGACCTCTCCTCGCTGACCGTTCTGGAAGCTGCTGAGCTTTCCAAGCTGCTCGAAGAGAAGTGGGGCGTTTCCGCCGCTGCTCCGGTAGCTGTTGCTGCTGCTGGCGGAGCTGCTGGCGGTGCTGCTGCCGCTGCTGAAGAAGAGAAGACCGAATTCGACGTCATTCTCACGGACGCTGGCGCCAACAAGATCAACGTCATCAAGGAAGTTCGCGGCATCACCGGCCTCGGCCTCAAGGAAGCCAAGGACCTCGTCGAAGGCGCTCCGAAGGCTGTCAAGGAAGCCGTTTCCAAGGCTGAAGCTGCCGACATCAAGAAGAAGCTTGAAGACGCCGGCGCCAAGGTCGACGTCAAGTAATATCGGAATGCGACGGGGGAGGGGCATCTCTCCCCCGTCGGTTTCCTCTGAACCGGTTACCCAAAAGCCGTCCAAAACGGCTTTTGGGTAATGGGTTCTCAAGAGGATGGTCTCGAACCGGGACGCCAGGCAATCCGGCCGGCGGCTTCGGGAGGCGGGACGAGATTGAGATATCCATGTTCGACGGGATCGACTGGCCAGCGAACCCCGTCCGTTGCAGGCCCGGATGCAAGATTTGAAGGAGCGACGATGGCTCAGACCCTTTCGTTTAATGGTCGCAGGCGCGTACGCAAGTTTTTTGGAAAGATCCCCGAAGTCGCTGAAATGCCGAACCTCATCGAGGTTCAGAAGGCTTCTTACGACCAGTTCCTGATGGTCGAGGAACCGAAGGGCGGCCGCCCGGATGAAGGGCTGCAGACCGTTTTCAAGTCGGTTTTCCCCATCACTGATTTCTCCGGCGCTTCCATGCTGGAATTCGTCTCCTACGAATTCGAGCCGCCGAAATTCGACGTCGAGGAATGCCGTCAGCGTGACCTGACCTATGCGGCGCCGCTCAAGGTGACGTTGCGCCTCATCGTATTCGATATCGACGAGGATACCGGCGCGAAGTCCATCAAGGACATCAAGGAACAGTCCGTCTACATGGGCGACATGCCGCTCATGACCAACAATGGTACGTTCATCGTGAACGGCACCGAACGCGTGATCGTGTCGCAGATGCACCGCTCTCCGGGCGTCTTCTTCGACCACGACAAGGGCAAGAGCCATTCTTCCGGCAAGCTGCTCTTCGCCGCTCGCGTGATCCCGTACCGCGGCTCCTGGCTCGATATCGAATTCGACGCCAAGGACATCGTCTATGCGCGTATCGACCGTCGCCGCAAGATTCCGGTGACCTCGCTGCTGATGGCGCTCGGCATGGACGGCGAGGAAATCCTCTCCACGTTCTATACCAAGTCCTCCTATCAGCGCGACGGCGAAGGCTGGCGCATCCCGTTCCAGCCCGAGACGCTCAAGGGCGCCAAGACCCTCTCCGACATGATCGACGCCGATACCGGCGAAGTGGTTGTCGAGTCCGGCAAGAAACTGACCCCGCGTCTGCTCCGCACGCTCACCGAGAAGGGCCTGAAGGCCCTCAAGGCGACCGACGACGATCTCTACGGCAACTACCTCGCCGAAGACGTCGTGAACATGGAGACCGGCGAGATCTACCTCGAAGCCGGTGATGAGATCGACGAGAAGACCCTGCCGATCATCCTGAACGCCGGCTTCGACGAGATCCCGGTTCTCGGCATCGACCACATCAATGTCGGCGCCTATATCCGCAACACGCTTTCTGCGGATAAGAATGAGAACCGCCAGGACGCGCTTTTCGACATCTACCGCGTCATGCGTCCGGGCGAGCCGCCGACCATGGAATCGGCCGAAGCCATGTTCAACTCGCTGTTCTTCGACGCGGAGCGTTACGATCTCTCCGCCGTCGGCCGCGTGAAGATGAACATGCGCCTCGACCTCGAGGTCGCTGATACCGTTCGCACGCTGCGCAAGGAAGACATCCTGGCCGTGGTCAAGATGCTGGTTGAGCTGCGCGACGGCAAGGGCGAGATCGACGATATCGACAACCTCGGCAACCGCCGCGTCCGCTCGGTCGGCGAGCTGATGGAGAACCAGTACCGCCTGGGTCTCCTGCGCATGGAGCGCGCCATCAAGGAGCGCATGTCGTCCATCGAAATCGACACCGTCATGCCGCAGGACCTGATCAACGCGAAGCCGGCGGCTGCCGCGGTTCGCGAGTTCTTCGGTTCCTCGCAGCTGTCGCAGTTCATGGACCAGGTGAACCCGCTTTCGGAAATCACCCACAAGCGCCGTCTCTCGGCTCTTGGCCCGGGTGGTCTGACCCGCGAGCGCGCCGGCTTCGAAGTCCGCGACGTTCATCCGACGCACTACGGCCGTATTTGCCCGATCGAAACGCCGGAAGGTCCGAACATCGGCCTCATCAACTCGCTGGCGACCTTCGCGCGCGTCAACAAGTACGGCTTCATCGAATCACCGTACCGCAAGATCGTTGACGGCAAGGTGACCAACGACGTGCTTTACCTCTCCGCCATGGAAGAGGCGAAGTACTACGTTGCTCAGGCGAACGCTCCGCTCGACAAGGACGGTTCCTTCATCGAGGAATTCGTGGTCTGCCGTCACGCCGGCGAAGTCATGCTGTCCCCGCGCGACACCATCAACCTGATGGACGTTTCGCCTAAGCAGCTCGTCTCCGTCGCAGCGGCTCTGATCCCGTTCCTGGAAAACGACGACGCCAACCGCGCTCTCATGGGCTCGAACATGCAGCGTCAGGCCGTGCCGCTGGTGCGCGCCGAGGCTCCGTTCGTCGGCACCGGCATGGAGCCGGTCGTCGCCCGCGATTCCGGCGCGGCCATCGGCGCACGCCGGGCGGGTGTCGTCGACCAAGTCGATGCGACCCGTATCGTTATTCGCGCGACGGAAGATCTCGACCCGTCGAAGTCAGGTGTCGATATCTATCGGCTGCAGAAGTTCCAGCGCTCGAACCAGAACACCTGCGTCAACCAGCGTCCGCTGGTGACCGTAGGCGACGTGATCTCCAAGGGCGACATCATCGCCGACGGTCCGTCGACGGATCTGGGCGATCTGGCGCTCGGCCGCAACGCGCTCGTCGCGTTCATGCCCTGGAACGGCTACAACTACGAAGACTCGATCCTGCTCTCCGAGCGCATCGTGTCGGACGACGTGTTCACCTCCATTCACATCGAGGAATTCGAGGTGATGGCGCGTGATACCAAGCTTGGTCCGGAAGAAATCACGCGCGACATTCCGAACGTTTCGGAAGAAGCGCTGAAGAACCTCGACGAAGCGGGCATCGTCTACATCGGCGCCGAGGTCCAGCCGGGCGATATCCTCGTCGGCAAGATCACGCCGAAGGGCGAAAGCCCGATGACGCCGGAAGAAAAGCTTCTGCGCGCCATCTTCGGCGAGAAGGCGTCCGACGTTCGCGACACCTCCATGCGCATGCCTCCGGGCACGTTCGGCACCGTCGTCGAAGTCCGCGTCTTCAACCGTCATGGTGTGGAGAAGGACGAGCGCGCCATGGCGATCGAGCGTGAGGAAATCGAGCGCCTCGCCAAGGACCGCGATGACGAACAGGCGATCCTCGACCGCAACGTCTACGGTCGTCTGATCGACATGCTGCGCGGCCACGTGTCGGTTGCCGGTCCGAAGGGCTTCAAGAAGGGCGCCGAGCTTTCGAACGCCGTGATCTCGGAATATCCGCGGTCGCAGTGGTGGATGTTCGCCGTCGAAGACGAGAAGGTGCAGGGCGAGATCGAAGCTCTGCGCGCCCAGTACGACGAATCCAAGTCGCGCCTCGAACAGCGCTTCATGGACAAAGTCGAAAAGGTCCAGCGCGGCGACGAGATGCCTCCGGGCGTCATGAAGATGGTCAAGGTCTTCGTTGCCGTTAAGCGCAAGATCCAGCCGGGCGACAAGATGGCCGGCCGTCACGGCAACAAGGGCGTCGTATCGCGCATCGTGCCGATCGAGGACATGCCATTCCTCGAAGACGGTACGCATGTCGATATCGTTCTGAACCCGCTCGGCGTGCCTTCGCGCATGAACGTCGGTCAGATCCTCGAGACGCATCTGGCCTGGGCCTGCGCCGGTATGGGCAGGAAGATCGGCCAGTTGCTCGAAGAGTACAAGAAGTCGAACGACATTGCCGATCTGAAGCATGAGCTGAGGGATGTCTACGAGAGCCTGGCGAACGACGAAGTTGCCAACTTCGACGACGAGTCGCTCGTCCGTCTCGCCGAGCAGTCCAAGCGTGGCGTCTCGATTGCGACGCCGGTCTTCGACGGTGCGCATGAGCCGGATGTCGCGTCCATGCTGCAGAAGGCAGGTCTCGATCCGTCGGGTCAGTCCGTCCTGTACGACGGCCGCACGGGTGAGCCCTTCGACCGCAAGGTGACTGTCGGCTACATGTACATGATCAAGCTGAACCACCTCGTGGACGACAAGATCCATGCTCGTTCGATCGGTCCGTACTCGCTCGTCACCCAGCAGCCGCTCGGTGGTAAGGCGCAGTTCGGCGGACAGCGCTTCGGCGAAATGGAGGTCTGGGCGCTCGAAGCCTACGGCGCCGCCTACACGCTGCAGGAAATGCTGACCGTGAAGTCTGACGACGTGGCCGGCCGTACCAAGGTCTACGAAGCGATCGTGCGCGGTGACGACACGTTCGAAGCGGGCATTCCGGAGAGCTTCAACGTTCTCGTCAAGGAAATGCGCTCGCTGGGCCTGTCGGTCGAGCTCGAGAACTCGAAGCTCGAGACGGCCGAAGCCGGGCAGCAGCTGCCCGACGCAGCCGAGTAACAAAGCGAGAAGGCGCGCGCCCTGGAGGTGCGCGCCGCTCCCGCCGCCGGTTCCCGCCGG
>NZ_JBHFJG010000050.1:9338-18329 GCF_057559155.1 Rhizobium moroccans
ATGTGTATAAGAGACAGCCCTGGAGGTGCCCCCCGCTCCCGACGCCGGTTCCCGCCGGCAGGATCGGGAAAGTTTCGCCGCATTTCGCGGCTAAGACTGTTTTAAAGCGTCGGATGGTTCGTCCCGGGAAATTGGACCGTACCGATCGCAAGCCGAGGGCTTCCGCCCCTAAAGGAGATAGGCATGAACCAAGAGGTCATGAATCTTTTCAACCCGCAGGTGCCTGCGCAGCATTTCGATTCGATCCGTATCTCGATCGCGTCGCCCGAGAAGATTCTCTCCTGGTCCTACGGCGAAATCAAAAAGCCGGAGACCATCAATTACCGCACGTTCAAGCCGGAACGCGACGGTCTCTTCTGCGCGCGCATCTTCGGACCGATCAAGGACTACGAGTGCTTGTGCGGCAAGTACAAGCGCATGAAGTACAAGGGCATCATCTGCGAAAAGTGCGGCGTGGAAGTCACCCTGTCGCGCGTTCGCCGTGAGCGCATGGGCCATATCGAGCTCGCCGCTCCCGTCGCCCATATCTGGTTCTTGAAGTCGCTTCCGTCCCGCATCGCGACGCTTCTCGACATGACGCTCAAGGATGTCGAGCGCGTTCTCTATTTCGAGAACTATATCGTCACCGAGCCGGGCCTCACGTCGCTTAAGGAAAACCAGCTTCTTTCCGAAGAAGAATACATGATCGCCGTCGACGAGTTCGGCGAGGATCAGTTCACCGCGATGATCGGAGCCGAGGCCATCTACGAGATGCTCGCCTCGATGAATCTCGAGAAGATCGCCGGGGACCTTCGCTCCGAGCTTGCCGACACCACGTCGGATCTCAAGCAGAAGAAGCTGATGAAGCGGCTGAAGATCGTCGAGAACTTCATCGAATCCGGCAACCGCCCGGAATGGATGATCATGAAGGTCATCCCGGTGATCCCGCCGGACTTGCGTCCGCTGGTTCCGCTGGACGGCGGCCGTTTCGCGACGTCTGACCTCAACGATCTCTATCGTCGCGTCATCAACCGTAACAACCGTCTGAAGCGGCTCATCGAGCTGCGCGCGCCGGGCATCATCATCCGCAACGAAAAGCGCATGCTGCAGGAATCTGTCGATGCGCTGTTCGATAACGGCCGCCGCGGCCGCGTCATCACGGGTGCCAACAAGCGCCCGCTGAAGTCGCTTTCCGACATGCTGAAGGGCAAGCAGGGCCGGTTCCGTCAGAACCTGCTCGGCAAGCGCGTCGACTATTCCGGCCGCTCGGTCATCGTGACCGGTCCGGAACTGAAGCTGCACCAGTGCGGTCTTCCGAAGAAGATGGCGCTCGAGCTCTTCAAGCCGTTCATCTATGCCCGCCTTGACGCCAAGGGTTACTCCTCCACCGTCAAGCAGGCCAAGAAGCTGGTCGAGAAGGAAAAGCCGGAAGTCTGGGATATCCTGGACGAGGTCATCCGCGAGCATCCGGTTCTCCTGAACCGCGCTCCGACGCTGCACCGCCTGGGCATCCAGGCCTTCGAACCGATCCTGGTCGAAGGCAAGGCTATCCAGCTGCACCCGCTCGTCTGCACGGCCTTCAACGCCGATTTCGACGGCGACCAGATGGCCGTCCACGTGCCGCTGTCGCTCGAAGCTCAGCTCGAAGCCCGCGTGCTGATGATGTCGACGAACAACATCCTGCATCCGGCAAACGGTGCCCCGATCATCGTGCCGTCGCAGGACATGGTTCTCGGCCTCTACTACCTCTCGATCTTGAACCAGAACGAGCCGGGCGAAGGCATGGCCTTCTCCGACATGGGCGAACTGCACCACGCTCTGGAAAACAAGGTCGTGACGCTGCACGCCAAGATCAAGGGCCGCTACAAGACCGTCGATGCCGACGGAAAGCCGGTTTCGAAGATCTATGAGACTACGCCCGGCCGCATGATCATCGGCGAGCTTCTGCCGAAGAACCCGAACGTGCCTTTCGACATCTGCAACCAGGAAATGACCAAGAAGAACATCTCCAAGATGATCGACGCGGTTTACCGCCATTGCGGCCAGAAGGACACGGTGATCTTCTGCGACCGCATCATGCAGCTCGGCTTCACCCATGCTTGCCGCGCCGGCATTTCGTTCGGCAAGGACGACATGATCATTCCGGATACCAAGGAGAAGATCGTCGGTGATACCGAAGCCCTGGTGAAGGAATACGAGCAGCAGTACAACGACGGCCTGATCACTCAGGGCGAGAAGTACAACAAGGTCGTCGACGCCTGGGGCAAGGCTACCGAAAAGGTCGCCGAAGACATGATGGCCCGCATCAAGGCCGTCGAGTTCGACGCCGAGACCGGTCGCCAGAAGCCGATGAACGCGATCTACATGATGTCCCACTCGGGCGCCCGCGGTTCTCCGAACCAGATGCGCCAGCTTGGCGGCATGCGCGGCCTCATGGCCAAGCCGTCGGGCGAGATCATCGAAACGCCGATCATCTCGAATTTCAAGGAAGGCCTGACCGTGAACGAGTACTTCAACTCGACGCACGGCGCCCGTAAGGGTCTGGCAGACACCGCCTTGAAGACGGCAAACTCCGGTTACCTGACCCGCCGTCTTGTCGACGTCGCTCAGGACTGCATCGTCAACATGGTCGATTGCGGCACCGAGAACGGTCTCACCATGACCGCCATCGTTGACGCCGGCCAGGTCGTGGCCTCGCTTGGCGCCCGTATCCTGGGTCGTACGGCTCTCGACAACATCGATCATCCGGTTTCGGGTGAGCGCATCGTCGACGCCGGCAAGATGATCCTCGAGCCGGATGTCATCGAAATCGAGAAGGCTGGCATCCAGTCGATCCGCATTCGTTCGGCGCTGACCTGCGAAGTCCAGACGGGCGTCTGCTCGGTCTGCTACGGTCGAGATCTGGCACGCGGAACGCCCGTCAACATGGGCGAAGCCGTCGGTGTCATCGCTGCTCAGTCGATCGGCGAGCCGGGCACCCAGCTCACCATGCGTACCTTCCACTTGGGTGGCACGGCGACCGTGGTCGACCAGTCCTTCCTGGAAGCCTCGTATGAGGGCACGGTGCAGATCAAGAACCGCAACATGCTGCGGAACTCCGAAGGCAATCTCGTCGCGATGGGCCGCAACATGGCAGTCACCATTCTCGACGAACGCGGTGTCGAGCGCTCCTCGCAGCGCGTTGCTTACGGTTCGAAGATCTTTGTGGACGATGGTGACAAGGTCAAGCGCGGTCAGCGTCTCGCCGAGTGGGATCCCTATACCCGCCCGATGATGACGGAAGTCGCAGGTACCGTTCAGTTCGAGGACGTGGTGGACTCCATCTCGGTTTCGGAATCGACGGACGAATCCACCGGCATCACCAAGCGTCAGGTCATCGACTGGCGTTCGACGCCGCGTGGTACCGACCTCAAGCCGGCGATCGTCATCAAGGATGCCTCCGGCAACATCATGAAGCTCACCCGTGGTGGTGATGCCCGCTTCATGCTGTCGGTCGACGCCATCCTCTCGGTCGAGCCCGGCCAGAAGGTATCTCAGGGTGACGTTCTTGCTCGCGTGCCGATGGAAAGCGCCAAGACCAAGGACATCACCGGTGGTCTGCCGCGCGTCGCCGAACTCTTCGAAGCTCGTCGTCCGAAGGATCACGCCATCATCGCAGAGATCGATGGCACGATCCGGCTCGGCCGCGACTACAAGAACAAGCGTCGCGTCATGATCGAGCCGGCTGAAGACGGTGTGGAGCCGGTCGAGTACCTGATTCCGAAGGGCAAGCCCTTCCATCTTCAGGACGGCGACTACATCGAGAAGGGCGACTACATCCTCGACGGCAACCCGGCGCCGCACGACATTCTGGCAATCAAGGGCGTGGAGGCTCTGGCTTCCTACCTCGTCAACGAGATCCAGGAAGTCTATCGACTGCAGGGCGTTGTCATCAACGACAAGCACATCGAGGTCATCGTCCGTCAGATGCTGCAGAAGGTCGAGATCACCGACAGTGGTGACAGCCAGTACATCGTCGGCGACAATGTCGATCGTATCGAACTGGACGAAGCCAACGAACGGCTCGCGGAAGAGGGCAAGAAGCCCGCTTACGGCGATCCGGTCCTGCTCGGCATCACCAAGGCATCGCTGCAGACGCCGTCCTTCATCTCGGCCGCATCCTTCCAGGAGACCACCAAGGTCCTCACGGAAGCTGCGATCGCCGGCAAGATGGACACTCTGCAGGGGCTCAAGGAGAACGTCATCGTCGGTCGTCTCATCCCGGCCGGTACCGGCGGCACCATGACCCAGATCCGCCGCATCGCCACTTCGCGGGACGAACTCATCCTCGAGGAGCGCAAGAAGGGCACCGGAGCTTCGGCTGCAACGCCGATGCTGCAGGACATGGCCGGCGAAAATACGCCGGCCGAGTAAGGTGAGGGCAGGGGATGCGTCCCCTGCAATCGCCGGATCAGTCAACGAAAAAAGCCCGGATCGTTTCGATCCGGGCTTTTGCATTATGGGCTCGACTGTGAGGAATGCAGAACCGTCACTACCGCACATCCCCGTTCAGGGATTTCGGTCGCGATGGGCGCCTTTACGAGTCGAAGCGGATGATCGCGACCTCGCCTTCGAGCGCGCCCTGATAGGCGGAGGCATGCGGCTCCTCCGTGGGGATATCGGTCAATATGCCGATCTGGTCGAGCTCGGCTTCGGTGAACCCCTCTTCGGAAAGGGCGTTCAAGGCTTCGCGCACGGCGGAATCGTCATCGGCGGCGCTCAACAGGATATGCAGGTCGATGCCTTCGCCGCCCTTGATTTCATAGGCCTTGCCGATAATGATGAACACCATCGGCCCTTCGAGGTTATTGTCGTTGTCGGGGTTGCCGATCATCATGTTCTCCGTATCGATTGCCGGAAAGACGTTGAACGCCGAACCGGCCGGAAGGTTCTCGGATTTCCTTAACGCCGGCCATACCGATTCCCAAACACTATCTGCCGGG
Source organism: Rhizobium moroccans (assembly GCF_057559155.1). Taxonomy (NCBI): domain Bacteria; kingdom Pseudomonadati; phylum Pseudomonadota; class Alphaproteobacteria; order Hyphomicrobiales; family Rhizobiaceae; genus Rhizobium; species Rhizobium moroccans. The sequence goes on from NZ_JBHFJG010000050.1 coordinate 14,300, forward strand.
GGGAGGATGAAATCGTCGAGATTTCATCCGGCAAGGCGCTCCGGGCCTATTCTGCCGGGCTTGCATCTATTAATTTTTGCTTTTTAGCTTGACGAGAAGGGGTGAAAACAGTAAACGCCCCGCATCGGAAGCGATGTGAGGCTTGCCCGTTTGGAACGAGTCGTTCCTTGAGTAAACCTCAGACACGGTTCGAAACACGCACGTTGACGACACGAATGCTGCACGCATGACGCATGAGGAATGCGTCCTCTGCCTTGGGTGGTCCATCCGGAAAACCGGGTCGGGCCACGTTTTGCGCATGAGGGGATGTGTGTGCCGCCGCCGGAAACGGCATCAGATTGGCCCGAAAAGGGTTTGAGACGAAATTTGCAAGGGATGGTTATATGCCTACCGTAAACCAGCTGATCCGCAAGCCGCGCCAGGCACAGGTAAAGCGCAATAAGGTACCTGCTCTGCAGGAAAACCCGCAGAAGCGCGGCGTTTGCACCCGCGTCTACACCACGACCCCGAAGAAGCCGAACTCGGCTCTGCGTAAGGTCGCCAAGATCCGCCTGACCAACGGCTTCGAAGTCATCGGCTACATTCCGGGTGAAGGCCATAACCTTCAGGAACACTCCGTAGTGATGATCCGTGGCGGCCGCGTCAAGGACTTGCCGGGTGTTCGCTACCACATCATCCGCGGCGTTCTCGATACCCAGGGTGTCAAGAACCGTAAGCAGCGTCGCTCCAAGTACGGTGCGAAGCGTCCGAAGTAATCCTTCGGTCCGAGGTTTTTTACACGGCGCTGCGCGAGGTTCTCCGCGTGATAAGGCGCCTTAACAGTTCAAGAGACGAGAAGTAGTATGTCCAGACGCCATCGTGCAGAAAAGCGTGAGATCAACCCGGACCCGAAGTTCGGCGATCTGATCGTCACCAAGTTCATGAATGCGATCATGCTTCACGGCAAGAAGTCCGTGGCTGAAAGCATCGTTTATGGTGCTTTCGATTCCGTTCACGGTCGGTCGAAGCAGGAGCCTCTCACGGTCTTCCATCAGGCGCTTGAGAATGTCGCTCCGCACGTTGAAGTGCGTTCGCGCCGCGTTGGTGGTGCAACCTACCAGGTCCCGGTGGATGTTCGCCCGGAGCGCCGTCAGGCTCTCGCCATCCGCTGGTTGATCGCTGCCGCCCGCAAGCGTAACGAGACCACCATGGTGGATCGTCTCTCGGGTGAGCTTCTGGATGCTGCCAACAACCGTGGCAGCGCCGTCAAGAAGCGTGAAGACACGCATAAGATGGCGGACGCCAACCGCGCGTTCTCGCATTACCGTTGGTAATCGTCATCCGATCGAATTTCGAAAGGCAGTCCTATGGCTCGCGAATATAAAATCGAAGACTACCGTAACTTCGGTATCATGGCGCATATTGACGCCGGCAAGACGACGACCACCGAGCGTATCCTTTATTACACCGGCAAGTCGCACAAGATCGGCGAAGTCCATGATGGCGCGGCCACGATGGACTGGATGGAGCAGGAGCAGGAGCGTGGCATCACGATCACGTCTGCTGCGACCACGACCTACTGGAAGGGCCGTGACGGCAAGACCCGCCGCTTCAACATCATCGACACCCCCGGCCACGTCGATTTCACCATCGAAGTGGAGCGTTCGCTGCGCGTTCTCGACGGCGCCATCGCGCTGCTCGACGCCAACGCCGGCGTAGAGCCGCAGACGGAAACCGTCTGGCGTCAGGCCGAGAAGTATCATGTTCCGCGCATGATCTTCTGCAACAAGATGGACAAGACCGGTGCGGACTTCTACCGCTCCGTCGAGATGATCAAGACCCGCCTCGGTGCGACCGCCGTTGTCATGCAGCTGCCGATCGGCGCAGAAACCGAGTTCAAGGGCGTTGTCGATCTGATCGAGATGAATGCTCTCGTCTGGCGCGACGAATCGCTCGGCGCCCAGTGGGACGTCGTCGAGATCCCGGAAGACATGAAGGCCAAGGCTGAAGAATATCGCGAAAAGCTGATCGAGACCGTTGTCGAGATCGACGAAGCCGCGATGGAAGCCTACCTCGAAGGCACGATGCCGGACAACGATCAGATCCGCGCGCTCGTCCGTCGCGGCACGATTGACGTCAAGTTCCACCCGATGTTCTGCGGTACCGCATTCAAGAACAAGGGCGTTCAGCCGCTTCTCGACGCGGTTGTCGACTACCTGCCGTCGCCGCTCGACATTCCGGCGATCAAGGGCATCGACTTCAAGACCGAAGCCGAGATCGAGCGCCATGCCGACGACAGCGAGCCGCTGTCCATGCTGGCCTTCAAGATCATGAACGACCCCTTCGTCGGTTCGCTGACCTTCGCACGCATCTATTCCGGCAAGCTCGAAAAGGGTTCGTCGGTTCTCAACACGGTCAAGGACAAGCGCGAGCGCGTCGGCCGCATGCTGCAGATGCACTCCAACTCCCGTGAAGACATCGAAGAAGCCTTCGCAGGCGACATCGTTGCTCTCGCAGGCCTGAAGGAAACCACGACGGGCGACACGCTCTGCGATCCGCTGAAGCCGGTTATCCTCGAGCGCATGGAATTCCCCGAGCCGGTCATCCAGATCGCGATCGAGCCGAAGTCCAAGGGCGACCAGGAAAAGATGGGCCTCGCGCTCAACCGCCTGGCAGCAGAAGATCCGTCCTTCCGCGTCAAGACCGACCAGGAATCCGGCCAGACCATCATTGCCGGCATGGGCGAACTTCACCTGGACATCATCGTCGACCGCATGCGTCGCGAGTTCAAGGTTGAAGCGAGCGTCGGTGCGCCGCAGGTTGCTTACCGTGAAACGATCACGCGTCAGCACGAAGAAGACTACACGCACAAGAAGCAGTCCGGTGGTACCGGCCAGTTCGCGCGCGTCAAGATCGTCTTCGAACCGAACCCAGATGGCGAAGATTTCGTCTTCGAATCCAAGATCGTCGGTGGTGCCGTTCCGAAGGAATACATCCCGGGCGTGCAGAAGGGTATCGAAAGCGTTCTGTCTTCGGGCCCGCTCGCCGGCTTCCCGATGCTGGGCGTCAAGGCGACCCTCGTCGACGGTGCCTTCCACGACGTGGACTCCTCGGTTCTCGCCTTCGAAATCGCTTCTCGCGCTTGCTTCCGTGAAGCTGCGAAGAAGGCTGGCGCTCAGCTCCTCGAGCCGATGATGAAGGTCGAGGTCGTGACGCCGGAGGATTACGTCGGTGACGTGATCGGCGACCTGAACTCCCGCCGTGGTCAGATCCAGGGCCAGGAATCGCGCGGCATCGCCGTCGTGATCAACGCTCATGTGCCGCTGGCCAACATGTTCAAGTATGTCGATAACCTGCGCTCCATGTCGCAGGGCCGTGCTCAGTATTCGATGGTCTTCGACCATTACGCACCGGTCCCGTCGAACGTGGCAACGGAAATCCAGGCAAAGTACTCCGGTCAGAAGTGACCGGAGTAACCCGCTGAAAAAGTAGAGAATTTTCCCGTCAAGGGACAAGAACGGAGAGCCGCAATGGCAAAGAGCAAGTTTGAGCGCACGAAGCCTCACGTCAACATTGGCACGATTGGTCACGTTGACCATGGCAAGACGTCCCTGACGGCGGCCATCACCAAGTATTTCGGTGAGTTCAAGGCTTACGACCAGATCGATGCGGCTCCGGAAGAGAAGGCGCGCGGGATCACGATTTCGACGGCGCACGTCGAGTACGAGACGCCGAACCGTCACTATGCGCACGTCGACTGCCCCGGCCACGCCGACTATGTGAAGAACATGATCACCGGTGCGGCGCAGATGGACGGCGCGATCCTGGTATGCTCGGCTGCCGACGGCCCGATGCCGCAGACGCGCGAGCACATCCTGCTGGCCCGTCAGGTCGGCGTTCCGGCGATCGTCGTGTTCCTGAACAAGGTCGACCAGGTCGACGACGCCGAGCTTCTCGAGCTCGTCGAGCTTGAAGTTCGCGAACTTCTGTCGTCCTACGACTTCCCGGGCGACGACATTCCGGTCATCAAGGGCTCGGCGCTTGCCGCTCT
>NZ_JBHFJG010000051.1:0-55131 GCF_057559155.1 Rhizobium moroccans
GGCGACTTCAGCACGTTCAAGCTAGCATATTCGGTTAACTTCCAATTCAATCAAGGCGGCCCATTCAAGGCTGTCAAAAGCATTAGTCTCTCCGAATTGTTCCAGAAGTATGGAGACATACTCTGGGAGGTTGGAAGCCATCGAAACAATGTCGCAGCCTTCATCGCTGAACTGGACGACATTTTGCTCGGGGCAACGTTCACTACTTTTTCTCAAGAGATGGTGGACGGCCTGATCGGCGAACTGCGCAAACGGAGCAACAGCAACGCAACCATCAACCGAAAGATGGCAGCGTTAAGCAAGTTGCTGCGGAAAGCGTTCAAGATGGGCGACCTACATAGCCTACCCGAGTTCAAGCGGCAAAAGGAACGAGCGGGGCGGATCCGTTTCCTCGAAACAGACGAGGAAAAGCGCTTGTTCTCGGCCATTGCTTCAAAGGATGAGCACTATCATGCCCTGTGCGTGTTCCTTGTCGACACCGGGGCGCGCCTGGGCGAAGCAATAGGTCTGAGGTGGAATGACATCCATGAACGGCGGGTCACCTTCTGGATTACAAAATCGGGCAAAAGCAGAACGATCCCACTTACGCCCCGCGCGTTAGACGCAGTTACTGCTCAAAAAGGCCGTCCCGAAGGCCCTTTCGTTGCTATCGATCAGCAGCGATTCCGTTACATTTGGAATAGCGCAAAAGATCAGGTTGGCATGGGCATTGATCGAGATATCGTGCCACATGTTCTTCGCCACACCTGTGCTTCACGTCTGGTGCGGGGAGGAGTTGACATCAGGCGTGTACAAATGTGGCTTGGCCACCAAACATTGCAGATGACAATGCGCTATGCGCATTTGGCCTCGCACGACCTCGATGTTTGTGTGCCTATCCTCGAGCGAGCTTCAGGCTAAGAACGAGCCCTTCCTCCCGTCGATTTTGACTGATGGTCAGAATAGAATTCTGGCCATCAGTCAAAGAGAGGCGGCCTCCTCGTGGGCTTGTTTGCCGGCCCGCAACTTGTTCTGTGGACGAGAAAGCAATGCTGCTCCGGAGGGAGCATGGCCTCGAAGCGAATCGGTTTGCAACCAGGTGAGGTACACTGCCAAAGTCAACCGTCTGCATACGACTCAGTCTCGGTAGGTGATGGGCGACATCTGTACGCTCTTAATTGGATGTGGCGCGAGAACGGTGCCCTGCTCTCGACAATTCAGCGACTTTGCCAGCCAGTTGCCCGGCGGTGCCTGGCCTGCAAGCTGACGAAGTTGTCAATCGTTGACTTGGCTGTCATCACGGCGTTGTCGGGAATAGCACCTGCGCATGGCTTTTCCATAGGTGTACCGGCACAGACTGTCACCACACCAAAAAACGTTCATCTCGTTCAGGACCGGGACCCAAGCATACCTGAGCCAAGGAGAGTTGTGCGAGATAGGGAGGATAGAAGAGATCGGCGCGAGTGGCGACGGGACTGGCGCGGAGATAGGCGAGATCGCTATGGCTGGTATAATTACTCGCTTGCCGACACGTCATGTCGATTGGTGCTCTGCCCGATATCGTACCTACCGGGTTTCCGACAACACCTATGTGCCGCGAGCGGGGTGTCAGAGCCGAGTGCAGATTACCATATTATTGATACCTGATCGCGAACCAGAGACATGAACCCGTCGCGTTCAGGCGGGTTCATCGGTCGTAAGCAGGCACGACACTGGAAGTACGCCGAAACGACACCCGCGCGACAGCTTGCAATTTCAGCCATAACGGGCTCGATCAGCCTCCGTGTCAATTGACAGGAGGGCGGGCTTTTAGGGAAACAGTTCGCCTGTTCCGGCCAAACCCTTCAATAAGAGCCGCCGCCTGCATGGCTGCCTTGGTCTTGAGGAGGCACCGGCTTCCTATCCGCGGTGGCGCACCCGCTGAATGCGATGATAGCCAGCAACATAATGGAGTAGATGATCCATTTCATGGCACTTCTCCCGCGAAACAATTTGGGGAATGGAACTCGAGAGAGCTTACTGCTCTTTGGGGCCATTCGCCAGTTGATCCATTGCCGGATCAACGCCGGGGCACAATGCGGGTGCCACTCTCTGATCGATCCGCGCGCCCACTCCGCTCGCGTTCCATCCTGTGAAGCTCAGGAACGCTAATGCGTCCGCGGCTGCCGTGATCATGATCACGATCACCACGACTTCCATACCAATCTCGGTCAAACCGATCATAGGTGCGATAGCCGACGTATCGCCCTGATCCTCCGTCCCCAACGCAGCCGGCCAGGAATGAACAGACAATGCCAATCATAGTGGCCAAGGTGAAGGTTCTGATATTCATGATAGTCTTTCCTGGATTCTTGATGACGATCAACGATACCGATTTCTGAGAGTTCCGGATATGCGGAAAGATACAAAAGAAGCGAAGCGGTGGATCACCGTCCAGGTCGTCAACCGGAAGCTTGTGGCGGTTGGCGGATAGTAGCTGCCTCTCAACCGGCAATTCTGGGAGCTTCCCGCGGTCAAGCCAGTTCGGACGATGGATGGGATGTAATCACAATGACAAGAGAGAAATTTTCCGCATAATTCAAAGCTTTTTACGATCACTGTCCTATCACTCAGCCTTGCCACAGTAGCAGTAGCTCAAACCGCAGGCGGAAGCAGGGGTGAGGCTGGCTCCGGGCAGGGTGAGGCTGCCGGGGGCGGCGCATCAAACGGCTCCCAACGCACGGACGACAAAAGTAGCGCAAACAGGAATTGTGGCTACACATCAACGCATGGAACGGTGGGCAGCACCACAGGTTCCGTGCCACTCCCATCGCCGATACTTCTTGCTAACGTGATTGATGAGCATGGGATGCGGTTCTCATCCTCATTCCTCGTCAATGCCTAGGCCTTGAACTGGAACGTGCAGGGCATCATTCCACGGATTGCGATCCGGAGTGTTCGTATGCGCCAAGATGGGCAGACATTTCCCAACAACCGCCCGATCCGTTGGGGCGTTGGATTGGCGTTCAGGAGCTGGATCGAGTCCAGTCGACTCGGCTTTCCCTTTGCCTCCGTTAAGCAAGGAAACAATGATGAGACCGTCATCATTCATGCTGCGCGACAATGCGACCTCGACAGGAGCATTCCGATCGCTCGATTGATGAAACAGTAGCTCGCAGCCTTTTGGCTGCTAGCTACTTGTTTTTAGTTGGCTCAGATCAGAACGAACGCTGCAGACGGAGGAAGCCGTCCCAACGGTCGCCGTCGCCGAGATCGTCAAGATCGACGTCAGTGTAGTTGACGGTTGCCTTGAGATCCAGTCCTTCGGTGATCTCGTAGTCAGCGGTTACGCCAACGCGCCATGCGCTGCCGCCGTCATAGTTACCATCGGCATCGTACAGGATGTTATCCCAGTACTGGACGCCCGGAGCGATACTGAACTTTTCGTTGACCGCAATGGCGTATTCAGCGCCGATCGACCATTCAGAGAAGTCCCAGTAACGGCTGGCACCCGTCGAGTAAACGCCCATGATACCGAGAGTTCCCGGACCAAGACGCGCCGTAATCGTGGAGGCGATCACCGTCTCTTCATGGTCGAATTCATAGGCAGCGAAGAGGTTAGCGGATACGCCGCCGAACGTGCCGCCGATCAGGCCGTTAATGCCGAGTTCGTCATCGCTGTCGTCAGCATCGGTCTTCCAGCCGGCTTCCGAATTGAAAGCATCGGCCTGAAGGTAAGCCTGGAACGCCTCGTTCGCAAAGGTGTAGCGGATCGAATTGTTCAGGGTGTCCCCACCAATGTAGCCGGCACCGGCAATCGGACCTTCGTCGGAGAGGAAGGTTTCTCCGTCCAGACCAATGTCGAAGTAGTTGTAGAAATAGCCAACGCGCAGACCGCCGAGTTCGATATAGGTCTCGTTCAGGCTAAAGTCGTCGTCGTCGTGGTTTTCGCCACGCAGAGTAATGAGCGAAGTCAGGGTACCGAGTTCGGTGTCGGTCTTGGCCTGGAGTTCTAGCTGCGCGCGCGTACGGGTCCGATAGCCGCCATCCTGGAGTTCCACACCGTCGATGTCGAAGTCGCTGCGTCCTTCGACCTCCGCACGGACGTAACCGCCGATCTTGAGGCAGGTTTCGGAACCAGGGATGTAGAAGTAACCGGCGCCGAATGTGTCGCAGACGCGAACGTATTCCATCGGCTCGGGCTCAGCGGCCACGATCGCATCGGCAGCCTGAACGCTGGACAACGCCACAACCGCGCCGGCTGAGCCAAGAAGGAGGCTCTTTAGGTTCATTGGTAAACTCCTATTAAAATTGAGGATCATCTTAAAATGGTGATCACCCCGAATTTCGAGTTCCCCTCGGGGCCGAGGTCCGCGAACTCGTTGTTATCAGCTACGCACCAACAGGTGGTTTGTAAATCGACGATCAGCATGACCTGCCGTATTCAGGTCTGCTTTGAAGTTCACTGTGGGATAACGGACACACAATGCTTGCCAAGCAGGCAAATTAACTAATTTTTAGGCAATTAGCCTCCTGGATGAGCTTTCCTTTTCACGGGACGGTAAACCGATCGGCGATCTACAAATCCAGCTCTTTCAAATATATCCGAAACCAGTCTACGAATGCGCGAACTCCAGCATCCAGACCGGTCTGCGGCTTGCGCCCGGTCAGCGCAACTAGAAGATCGGGATCCGCGAAGGTGCCTGGAACATCCCCCTTCTGCATCGGCAACATCACCCGCTTCGCCGGGCGCTCCATAACCCGCTCGATCGTTTCGATGAAGTCGAGGAGGGCCACCGGCTGCCCACCACCAATGTTCATGATCCGAAAGGGTGCCTGATACGAAAGCGTATCGATTTCAGGCACCCGGTTTTCCTCGGAGGGGGCGATATGCGAAAGATCGATGATAGAATCCACCAGATCATCGATATAGGTGAAATCACGGCTCATCTTGCCTTCGCCGTAGATTTCAATCTCTCGATCCTCCAGCATGGCTTTCACAACCTTGAAGAGCGCCATGTCTGGCCGTCCCCATGGACCATAGACCGTAAAGAAGCGGAAAGCAGTTGTCGGTACCTTGTGCAGATGGGCATAGGAATGCCCCATCACTTCCATCGCCTTCTTGGTGGCTGCGTAGAAGGCCAGCGGCTCGTCGGCCTTATCGCTTTCGCTGAAGGGGATTTTCGGATTGGCTCCATAGACGGACGAAGTCGAGGCTAGCATCAGATGCCCGACACCGAGGTTGCGAGCGGCCTCCATGACGTTCCACGAGCCGACCAGGTTTGATTCAACATAGGCCTTGGGATTTTCCAGGCTGTAGCGCACACCAGCCTGCGCTGCCAGATGGATCAGGACGTCCGGTCGGGCATTGGCCACCGATTTTTCGAGTAGAGCCTTTTCCTCCAGCGTGCCGCGCGTTGATCGGAAAGCAGGAAACTGCAGAAGAGCAGCATTTCGAGCTTCCTTCAGGCGCAGATTGTAATAAGGCGTCATTCCATCAAAGCCGAAAACCTCATGGCCGCTTTCGAGTAACCGACGCGCGAGATGGAAGCCGATGAAGCCCGCGGTGCCGGTGATGAAGTACTTCATAGTGAACCCTAATTTGTGTGCTTGGAGCGTGCGGCTCACATGCCTCGTTTCAAAGAATTTAGCAATTCCCGGCCGACGCGTCTCTTTCGTCAGGCACGCCCTGCTGATGGCGTCGAAGGTAGCTCGGGAAAAAAGCACTTCGCAAAGCGAGTCTCTTCACAAGTGTGCCGCCTTGTTGCGCCGCCCCGTCGCCCTAAGCACCAGTGCCGATTTTGCATCGCTCATCCTAAAGGTCTCTTCCGTAACGATCGATCGCCGGAAGATGGTACTGCTATATCTTCCTCACAAGGCGGCACAATTCTGTGTGCCGGTCACAGTGAGGTGACTGTTGAGCAAGATGGTCCATGGCAGGCCTTATCGGGAAGGTTTAAGAAGCCGGGTACTGTTGCTGTGCGCACCTCATAGCGTCCTTGGCGATAGCTTGGTAGCCACGCAACGAAGTCGAACACCGCTTGAAAATTCACCGCCAGCTGGGCGAACATGCCACCTGTCGCGGAGGCCATGCGGCCCCTCGCGCCCCGGGCACATTGTTCGTGACGACGGCCAAGACCTCCAGTAAGGACACCGCCCACAACCAGACGATATTCTACGAGGCTTGGCGTCTGACAACCAACGCTATGACATCGACAATCTCCATACCGGTCGTGGCGCGTCCAAGCTCTGCTACCGCACGTGCCGCATAACGTTCGCGACGTGCTTGCCACCCATATCCTGAAGCAGATCGGTGGTGTATCGACCCAAGCAGGAAGCGCAATAAATCTACCAAGCGAGCCGCGGCAACCTGACTGCTTTGATCGAAACCGTTTATCCGGCTCGGTTCGATGAGCGAACATGCTCGTGCCATTCAAAAAAGCGAAAACGCACGGCGATCAGGAATATCCTACGTCATCAAACGTTCATAATCGGACACGGGAGATCTGAGCCGACTTGTTCACCTCCCCTCGATCTGAAACTGCCCTCTGATGATGGCGTATCCAAGGAGGCCAAGTGGTGGCGCACCTCATGTCCTTGCCCATAGCAAATCCGCAGAAAGACAAGACGACGACTGCCGCATCCGAGACCGTCGTATCCGTGCAATATCTCAAGCAGGTGGTTGCGGCACTGCTGGTTGGTTTTGCTGCTGTGCTGATCTTCTTGGCGATCGACGATCTAACTATGCAGATGCGGGCGACACTCTTCATTTTCTTCGCTGCGGTCATTGCCTGGTCGGTCCTCGATCTACCGGAGACACCGGTCGCGTTGGCGGGTGCCGTCGCGCTTGCCGTGGTCGGAGCCGTACCGGAAGAACTGGTCTATCGGTCGCTGGGCAATGACATCATCTGGTTGCTTCTGTCGGCCTTCGTGATTGCCGGTGTCTTGCGGCATGTGGGCCTGATCGAACAGGTGACTGACAGAGTGATGCCGAAGATACACAGCATCCGCTCGATGTTCTGGGTACTAACGCTGCTCATCTTCGCCACCGCCTTCGTCATTCCCTCCACATCCGCGCGCGCCGCAGTCCTGATGTCGGTTTATCTTGGCCTTTCCGCCGCAATCAACAATACGCGGATTTCCCGCGCACTCGGCCTGCTGTTTCCCACTGTCATTCTTCTCTCCGCCGGCGCATCGCTGATCGGCGCCGGCGCGCATCTCGTTGCCGCAGGTTTCCTGTCCCGCCTCACCGATAGTCAACCGGACTTCATCGGCTGGCTGGTTCTCGCCGGTCCGTTTTCCCTGGTAACCTGCCTGATTGCCTGCGCCATCCTGCTCCACGTGTTCCTGACCAAGGAGGAACGCGACATGGCGCTGGGCGGCAACGCTACGCTAAAACGTCCCGCAGCCCTTTCGCGCGAACAAATCGCGGCAACTGCCGTGGTCTGCGTTACCGTGCTGATGTTTTCCACCCAATCCCTGCATGGCATCGGCATGGCACTGGTCGGCGTCGTCGCGGCGCTCGTACTGTGTATGCCTAATGTTTCCGGAATGACGCTGAAGGCCGCTTTGAAAACCGTCGAATGGAACCTCCTGCTTTTCATGGCGGGCACTCTGGTGATCGGCGAGGCGCTGATCGAAACGGGCACGGCCCAGATGCTGGCCGATCGGTTGGTGAGCGTTTTCCGTCAGAGTATGATTACCGCGCCCACCGTCATCATCTCGTTTGCCGTGATCATCGCCACCTTTTCCCATCTGGTGATTACCTCGCGCACGGCGCGGGCGACGGTACTCATTCCCGCCTTCGCGCTGCCGCTCTCGGCCCTCAGTGCCGATCCGGCCGTTCTCGTGATGGTCGTGACACTGGCTAGCGGTTTTTGCCAGATGACCATGGTATCGGCAAAACCGGTCGTGCTGTTCGGTGGCATGGAACCTGCGGTTTTTACCCAGACCGATCTGCGCAAGCTCGGTTACATCCTCGTCCCGCCTTTCGTATTCCTGCTCATTGTGGTGGCAACCGTACTGTGGCCAATGCAGGGCCTTCCTGTCAAAAAATAAGCAAAAATAACGGCCTACAGGACTTCAAGAGCCGCTCCACGCGGCTCTTTTTATTTAGCCGAGTAAATTTCTAGAATCTTGGAATAAGCATCGAGCCGTCACGTTTCCCTCATGTCACATACATGTCATGAAAGGATAGCTCCCATGCCCTTCCGCGTCGTTGTTGCCCCTTCCGGTTTCAAGGAAAGCCTCTCCGCCGAACAGGCCGCCGACTGCATCGAAAAAGGCGTTCTGCGCGCGTTTCCCGGATCCATCCTCACCAAGGTGCCTATGGCCGATGGCGGCGAAGGATTTACCCGGGCGCTGGTGGGCGCCACCCATGGCACAATCCATCCGGTCACCGTCACCGGGCCGGTTGGACAGCCGGTGCAGGCGTTTGTCGGCTTTCTCGGCGGCTGCACCGAGGCGACGGCGGTCATCGAGATGGCGTCTGCCGCTGGTCTCAGCCTCGTTCCGCGCGATCGTCGCAACCCTTGCCTGACCACAAGTTATGGTGTCGGTGAACTGGTGCGTGCCGCGCTTGACCTCGGCGCCGAGCGGATATTGCTCGGCTGCGGTGACAGCGGCATCAACGATGGCGGCGCCGGGATGGCGCAGGCGCTGGGTGTCCGCTTGCTCGACGCTGACGGCAACGAACTCGACCGCGGCGGTGCGGCACTGACGCAGTTGAACCGCATAGACATCAGCGCCCGCGACCCGCGCCTCGCACATATCCGCATTGATGCAGCCGTCAACTGGCACAACCAGCTTCTCGGCGAGCGTGGCGTCGCGCGCGTTTTCGGTCCGCAGAAAGGCGCAACACCGCAGCAGGTCGAGCAATTGGCCGCGGCCATGGAAATCTACGCGGTCTGCATCGAAAACACCACCGGCCTCGATGTCGGCTCGGCCCCCGGCGCCGGTGCATCAGGCGGTCTGGGGGCAGCCGTTCTCGGCCTCCTTTGCGGCAGCCTTCATCCGCGCTACGAGATCGTCATGCAATATCTGGAGATCGATGATTATATTCGCGACGCCGATCTCGTGATTACGGCGGAAGGCAGCCTTGACGGCCAGACACCATTCGGAAAAGTTCCGGCCGAAATCGCGCGCCGGGCCAAGAAGGCAGGCGTCCCTGTGGTTGCGCTTGCGGGTACGATCGGCAAGGGCGTAAGGCTCAATCTCGATTGCGGCATTGATGCCTTCGCATCGATCCTGACGCGGCCATGCTCGCTCGAAGACGCGATCTCCTCGGCTCCCAAACTGCTAGCTCGCGCTGCGGAAGATGCGGTCAGGATGATCATGATCGGCACTACGTTACGGCTGTCGATGGCCAAGGCCGGATAAGTTCGATACAAACGCGCTCACACGGGCGACCATCTTGAAGATGATGGCCTGGAGGGCAGGATCTTGCTGGGATCGCTCAGCCTGGTTGAGTATCGTCAGAGCCTCGGCCTGAACTTATGAAGCAGTCCAACTTTCTATCCGCACCCCTCAACAACCTAACCCAATGAATACACTAAGAGGCATCCGTCTTTCTTCCGCAGGTCTAGCGAAAGAAGCTTCGAAAACGGTCACTATCGGAGATGACTGTCTTTGCGGGAAAAGGCGCCTCGTTGGAGCCGAACGGCATCTGCGCGCGTAATCTCCACGTCTCCGGTATGTCCCAATGCCTTTTGATCTTTGCGTCAACCAGCGGGTTATAATGCTGGAGACTGGCTCCAATTCCCACGCCAGCAAGCGCGATCCAGACCGAAAGTTGCGCCATACCAGAGGCTTGCTCGGACCAATCTGGAAAGTGATCAGCGTACAAAGGCCACTGATCTTGTAAGATCCTGACCACATTTCGGTCCTCGAAGAAAAGAACAGCACCTGCTCCAGCAGCGAAGCTATCGATTTTTCTGAAGGAGTGCATCTTCGCTTCTCCTTCAACGACATGACTCAACTCCGACTTCACGATGTTCCAGAGTTTTTGATTTTCATCGCGGTGCAGGATCACAATCCGCGAACTTTGCGAATTGAAGGCTGAGGGTGACAGGCGAACCGCCTCGCGAATAAGTGCATCAATCTCTTCGTCAGAGAACGCGATGTTTTTGCCGAGAAAATACTGTGTCCGACGTTTTGCAAGAAGTTGCACCGTCACACTGCGGCTATCCGGATTATCGGTTGGAAGGACCAATTTAATCTCCTGGCTTTTTGGTTGAATCAATCATGCGGCTTGGATCGTCGGAGCAATAGGCCGCTATGGCGAAACCCATTGTTGCGGAAAAAAGAACGATGCCAGCGCCCCTCGCCGCGTTGATGCGATCCGGAGGGGTTAGGTCGATGCGGCAGAGCTCGCCACTGATCTGCAGCAGTGATACCGCTCGGCTCCAAGGGCGACGGTGGGCCGCGATTTTTACCCGGCATTGCAACTTACTTGGTTCGTTTATTCAGCTCGGCCATAGGGTTGCTGTAGTACGTTAGTGCGAGCGCCTAGCGGATTGGGAACTTGACAATAATCCGCACCCCGTGTTGCAGTAGTCGCATTTACTGGAATATGGAGTTGCTAATGGCGGAACCTGAGTCTGTTGAGATCTTGGACTTGATCTCCTTCATTCGGGTCGTCGAAACCGGGAGTATCGCGGGTGCGGCTAGCCGTTTGGGGATCGCTAAATCGATCGTCAGTCGCCGCGTCAGTCGCTTGGAAAATTTTCTAGGTGCAACGCTCCTCACACGTTCCCAAAAGGGAACAGCCCTCACAGATGTTGGCCGTGAGTATCATGTACGAGCAGCTTCTGGGTTGGCCGAATTAGAGTCCGCGCAGGAGATGGTTGTAAGATCGACTACCGAAGCATCTGGCCAGGTTAGAGTTTCCGTTCCCGTAGCTTTCGGAGAGTTCTGTCTCGCTCCGCTGCTGGCCGAGTTCGCCCTCCTCCACCCACGGATCCATTTCGATGTCCGCTTTGAAGACCGTCAGCCGGATCTTGTCGCCGAGGCGTATGACTTGGCGATAAGGATCGGAAGCATCCCTGATTCCGTGCTGATTACCAGAAAACTTGCAAAGGTCCGTTGGGCTGTTGTCGCCAGTCCCTCCTATCTAGAAGCCAGTGGGCGCCCCTCAAAGCCCGCTGAACTGGCTGCGCATAACGCCATACTCTACACCTTAGATACGGTCAGCTGGCGTTTTCATGGTCCGGATGGGTGGGAACATGTCCGTGTGAACTCACAATTTCGCACAGACAATGGTCAAATGATGCTAGCCGCCGCGCGCGGCGGACTTGGTATCGTGGTACTGCCGATCTTCATGGTTCAAGGTTCCCTGGACACGGGAGAACTTGAGATCGTCGTGCCCGGTTATCAGCACGAAGGTGCTGATCTCCACATTTTGATGCCACCGGCGCGCGCCGGAATAGCTCGAGTGCGTGCACTTGTGAACTTTTTGTATGAGAAATTCGAACGTGAGATCTGATGGAATTGCCGCCTTACGAGTTCGATAACTCGTGGTTTTCCTCGCATTGGCGCTACGACCTGACGCAAACTCACCAGGAGAATACTGTCATTTTCTACGGCGTTCTCCCCGTAAAATTAGCTAGGGATTATTTCCACTAAGACCGCGATGCGCTCCCGAGGGTCGCGATAGGCGGGAAAGCGGCCGAAGAGTTCCTTACTTTCTGTAGCTGGGTAACGCCCTTCGTGTCGAGTGCGCGTGCGGCAGAATAGTGCAAGAGCTGGAAAAGAAAATTCTCCGCAAAACGACGCTTTCAGTGTTCCGGTGTTGCCAGAATCTGAACTCAACGTTCCGGATAGCCATACTTTCAAATGGCTAAGATGCGTTCAATATCGTTTTCAGCCAAGCGAGAACGCTTCGCTCCAACTGAACAAGGAACCAAAATGTTCAACTCAAAAACACTATTCGCCGCCGCCGCTGCCCTTCTGGCATTTTCTGCGTCCGGCGCCGCAATCGCTGAAGGCGACTACTACCAGGGATTCGCTGGCCAGCAAGTAACTTTCAGTGACCCGTTGCAGACCAGCAGCAATAGCGACCACAACGTAAATCGTAGCGACTTTCTCTTGCTGACATCGGGCCAGACAGTCGACAGCGGCGATTACTACCACGGCGTAAGCCGCCCGATCTAGAGCATTTCCAGCCGAAGCGGGATCGCTACGGCGTCGGATAACGCAGGGAAAACAGGAATCTAGAGCAATTCCGGTGAGCCGGGTTTCGCCGGAATTGCTCTAGACAAGCAGATCATTCACAACCCCGGCATTCCGCGCGCAGGTAGCAACTTGGCACGAAAGCCATAGCTTCAAGGAATCGATCAGATGACCAAGTCTCTCAATTTCATTGCCGCTCTCGCAGCCTTCTTCGCATATGCGGGCACCGCGATCGCGGATGGCGAATACTACGCAGGTGCTTCCAGGCACGCGGATAACCACATTGACCGCATGCCGACGAACAGCGTGGGCGACCGCGGTTACGTCCTTCGGCAAGACACGCAACCCAATGCAGATAGCGGTGATCATTACGAGGGAGTGGAGCGTCCGCGATAACCACCAAGGAAAAGCGAAGGCCAGCGGCTCTGCAGCTGGCCTTCGCTGATTCTGAGCGCTTGATGTAGGCGCCCATCCCAAGAGGCGCCGAATTCGGCGATGGTCTGATCCCCTAAACTGGACCTTCTAACTGGAATTTCTCGCTGTATTTCCCGGCTGGGAAAGGGAGCGGAAGCATGAAGGCATCGAAGTTCTCAGACGCTCACAAAGCGCAATTTTGAAGCAGGGTGATAACGGTGCCGGAAACGGCGCACGTCACCTGCTCCTCCGAAATCGTCTAAGCAGCAATCGGTCCTATCCCGGGGGTTTGCACAGGAGTTGATAAACCTGATGGTCTGCCAGCAGCGACTGCGCGATTGCTCGATGCAATTTCGTTCGCGGATTAGGCTTCGCCCATGGCCAATAAATTTGCGGAACATGCTGATCGCGAAGGCGTCTTCGGCTATAGGCCGCGCGTTGGAGCGCCAGGACTGGTGATCGAGGACGGGTGGCGACCCACACGCTAACCTCGGAAGCTATGGCCTCAGGAACAATCGCGAAGCTTGCGGATAGACTGAAGCCGCGCGGTCGTATGGCGCAATGGAGACATCTTCACCATCGCACAAACCTGAGGCCGTGATGCCAGGAGTTGAAACGACGAGGCTCGCGATCCCATCGTTGACCTTCGAAGGCCAGGGCCTACCATGAGACCGCAAGATCAGATGATCTTAACCGTAGGACGGAGCGCACTCGACAACGTTTTGCCGATGTCTTTCAAGTGCCTGTGCCAACGAGGCGGGCGATCGAAACTCTCGCCAAATCGGCGAAATCCTGCTCGACCTGCGACAGTTGATCGGTGATGCTGACACGCGCTTCCACCGCAGATGATATGCGGTCGCGCAAGGTCGGGTCGGCTTTACTCGCATGTTCAATCAGCGCATGTATGGCCGTATCCGTTGCAAATTTCTGGGCGCTTTGCAGGAGGGCGGATTTGTCGCGCGTCTCCCTTTCGAGCTCCGCATGGCTCTCCGTCTTTCGGCGCCTCGACCGAATTCCTTGTTCTTTTTCCCAATAGCGGGCTGTACCGCGCCCCACATAGAGTATGTCCCAGGCGCGCTCTGGATCACCACCCTTGGCCGTATCCGCATCAGCACCACACAGGTGTAAAAATAGCCGACGCGTGGCGACGTCCGCGAAGTAAGTTTGGGCGGTGGTGCGCGGTCCAAGTGACCGAAATGCAGCCTCCGATTCCTTTGCCGCCTGGGTGATAGCTGCATGTATCGCATCCATCATAGTTCTTTCCGCCTGCTTCACCGCGTCGACCTTGTCCTGCAAATTACTATCCTTTCGAAAGGTGCTGCATCCAACTCGAGGAGATGCCAACCGGTTTGATCGGATATCTCCATTGGTCAGCCAGACTGGATTGGTAACATTAAGTGGGAATTACGTCGCAAGACCGCATGCAAATTTCCGTTTAACCTCCAGTAATCCCGGCCGCGAGGAACATCTTTAGACCAACTGGCTCCTTTTATCGCAGCAAACCAGGCTTAAGAGCGATGTGCTTATACTCGATAAAGTCCTCGATGGCGGCAACGCCGTTCAGCCTCCCGAGACCGGATTGCTTGAAGCCACCCTCCTCCGTCCCGTCGTACACTTTGGCCCAGTCGTTGACGAACACGCTTCCCACTTCAAGCGCCTGTGCGACCCGTAACGAGCGATCCAGGTCCCGCGTCCAGACCGAGGCGGACAGGCCATAGTCGTTATCGTTTGCCAGCACGACGGCTTCCCGCTCATCTGAGAACCGCTGGATTGTTATGACGGGACCGAATGTTTCCTGCTGCACGATCGGCAGGCTGTTGTCGAATACCTCCAGCATCGAAGGGCGGAAAAAAGCACCTTTCGCCAAAGGGCCTTCTGGCACGGGACCGCCTCGAACGACCACAGTTGCACCCTTCGACAGCGCATCTTTCACTACGTTGTCGACACGGGCGACGTTCTCCTTGTCAATGAGTGGCCCCATATCGCTCGCTGGGTCCGATGCCGGCCCGACTTTGACAGCACGCAGCCTTTCGGCGAGGCCGTCGCGCACCAGTTCATAGATTGAACTCTGCACCAGTAGCCGTGAGCCGGTCATGCAGAACTGACCAGCAAAGATGGTGAGAGCCTTTTCGAGAACAGGCAGCATGGCTTCAATGTCGGCATCGTCAAACACGATCATTGGGGTCTTGCCGCCGAGTTCGAGCCCGAACCGCTTCATTCTCTTCGCACCGATAGCCCCGATGGTTCGCCCGGTCTGTGTGCTTCCAGTGAAGCTGATCGTCGGCACATCGGGACTTTCAACCAGAAGCGCAGCGCCGTCCGCACCGCTCTCGACGAACATGTTCACGACGCCTTCCGGCAGGTCTGTCGCTTCCGCGAGGACCTCGGTTAGAACACTGGCGATCTGCGCCGTCTGACCGGGCATCTTGATGACGACCGTGCAGCCGGCGGCGAGCGCTGGAGCGAATGAACGAACCGACAATATGACGGGAGAATTCCAAGGGACGATGATCCCCGCCACTCCCATCGGCTGGCGCAGAATCACGGAGAGGCTGCCGGGCCTGGGCGATGTCGCTCGCCCTGCCTCCGTACGCGCCATAGCAGCCCAGTATCGAAGCTTGCTCGGACTACCGTCGATCTCCAGCGCCGCCTCGCCGAGCAGTTTGCCGTTTTCAAGCGAGAGGATGTCGATCAGGCGTTCGCGATTTCGCTCGATTGCCGATGCCATCTGATCGAGCACCCTTGCCCGAAGCTCAGCATCGTCGCGCCAAGCGGTTCCGCGGAATGCGCGTTTTGCGGCTTCGATGGCAGAGTGCGCGGCCGCTCCGCCATCGTCCGGATAATCTCCGATCGTCTCATATGTCGCCGGATCGATGGAGCGGCCGCGTTTGGAAGACGAGACAAAGGTGCCGTCGATCCAGTTGCTTGCGGAAAACGTCGTCATTGACTTGCCTTTCTGATGTTGCAAGGGCGCGCGAGATCCGGCCCGCGCTCACCGGCGGCCTCCGGACACAACGGGGTAATGCCCACTCGATTTCGAGGTGTGCCGGAGGACGATCCCGGCTCAGGTCAGGAACGGTGGGGGATTTTCGCCCCTCAGGCGGTAGTTCGGCCGCGGCCTTTCCAGGCGGATCGACTCCAGCACGGTATAGGCGTGGTATTTCGTCTGGGTCGTCACGCCCGCAAGCCGCTCGGACCAGAGCTGGCCATTGCTACTCTTCTTTTCCAGGACATATTTCGTGGCAAAATTGGCCATCGAATTGATCCAGTTCTCGGTCCCGGAAAACACCTGGTCCCAGCCGGCGCCCTCCAGGATGCTGACGAGCGCATCCGACCGGCTGAAGCGATCCACGGCTGCCTGTGCTCCGTCGAGGACGTCCTGGAAATACTCGATTGAAGCTGCGACCGTTTCCGGCGTCCCGTATTTCATGTGATGGCCGGCCACGAGGAAATCGAAGTCATATTCCATCAGTTGCTTCTGGGCTTCGTACCAGCCGGTAATATTCTGCGATGCGTCGCAATGCATGAAGGTGGCGCTGCCGGGACTGACGATGTCGATGACGGTCAGCACCTTTTGCGCTGGCGCATAGATAAAGATGTTGCCGGGGCAGTGGTTCTCGCCCTTGTAGGACAGTTCGAGCGTCACCCCGCCGACGACAAGCAGATGATCCTTGTCGAATGTCGCGCTCGGTACTGGTCGGTTTGGATCAGGAAACCGCTCGAGCAGTTCCCTGGTGATTTCGTGTGCGACGATCTCGACATTCGGTCCGAAAACAGAGGCGGCGCCGATGTGATCGGTGTGCCAGTGGCTGTAGATCAAATGCGTTACCGGTTTGTCCGTGACGTCTTCGATCGCGGCCAGCATGTTTTCACCGATCGTCGGCGGTGCGTCGATGGCGACGACACCGTCGCTGGTCACGACGAAGGCTGCATCGTAGCCTCCACTGGTGACCCAGTAGAAACCGCCACGAAGCTCCTCGACATGGTAGCCGAGCCGCTGGAAGCGTTCGGAAGAGAAATACTCAGGATAGTACCCCGGCGGATCTGCGGGGTGTTCCCCGGCCTCCGGAAAGCCGTAATGGTCGATCCCGAAAAAGTTCGGCTCGTCGGTCGCTCTGATCAGCTTCTGGTGTCGGTCGCACATGTGATCAATCCTCCATGATGATTTCATATCGAAAGAAAGTGGGTGGCTAAGCTGCTTGCGGGGGAAAGCGTAGGACGGCCTTGATCGCGCGCCCTGCCGCGACATCGTCAAATGCCTTATTGATGTCGGCGAAGTCGTAGAAGGTGAGCAGCCTATCGAACGGGAAACGGCCGCTTCGGTAAAGACCGACCAGTTCCGGAATCATCAGGCCGGAAATGGCATCGCCCTGGATAATCCCGATGAGGCTTTGCCCTACCGTGAGCCGGGAGGCATCGACGACCGCGCCCGAATGGTCATTGAAGGCGACGAAACCGAACTGCCCCATCGGAGCAAGAGCGCCGATGCCGGCGTCGAGGTTCTCCTTCCGACCGCTCGTGTCGAGAACGTATTCGACGCCGCGAGGCGCGATATCCTTGATCGCCGAGGCAACATCGGCTTGCTCACGTGGGTTGACGCAATGCGTCGCGCCGAGCTCGGAAGCGAGCTTCAGCCGTTCGGTATTGACATCAATGGCGATAATGACGGCCGCATCGGCGACCTTGGCAGCCATGATCGCCGCCAGCCCCACTGCCCCTACCCCGAAAATGGCGATAGAGGCGCCTACCGGCACTTTGAGCGCCTTCAAGACCGAGCCGGCACCGGTCTGGAAGCCGCAACCGAGCGGTCCAAGCAATTCGAGCTGAACATCGTCGGACACCTTGATGGTGTTGCGCTGGTGGGCAAGAGCATAAGTCGAGAACGAGGATTGGCCGAAGAAATGGGCATGGAGCCTGTTCCCGTCGGGCGCTGCAACGCCGATCGTTCCATCGAGCCTGGCGCCGGCAAAATTCGTTTCCCAGACGTGGTCGCAATAGGCCGCATGGGAAGACATGCAGGGCTTGCAATGGCCGCAGGAGTGATAGGAAAGAATGACATGATCGCCGGGCTTGAGATGCGATACGGTCGATCCGACGTGTTCAACGATGCCGGCGCCTTCATGGCCCAAGATCGCCGGCAGCGGAGTTGGCATGAGCTGTTGCCTGACATGCGCATCGGTCGCGCAAATACCCGTAGCAACCATGCGAATGAGCACTTCGTCGGGGCGCGGTGCCTCAAGCTTCACTTCACGAAGAATGAAGGGGCCGTTTTTTTCTTCCAGTACGGCTGCGGTGGCTGATTGGGTCATCTTTTCCTCCATGGGCTGATTTCGGATACTGGGACGAGTGATCCCGCGCACGGACCGGCGGCGATCCGTGTTCGGATAGGCTTGATCCGATCCGCTTGAGTTTTGGACGAGCGGTGGTGAAGCGGCTGGTTTTCTCAGACCGTTTGCGGGCCTGTTGCTCGCGAACATATCCATGCTGTCGAACGGCTAAAGACAGCAATGGCGGAACGTCGGGTTGCTGATAGCGAAACCCTTTGTGGATTCATGGCAGCTGGACAGTCAGATCAGACAGGCCGCATCTCGCCGGCATTCGGGAATTTGCCTTGGCGGTATGCGGCATAGTAGCCGGCAAGCTCCTCTTTGGAGCCTGCGATAAATGGGCCTTGTGCCACGACATGGATGTTTTGCGGTTGGCCTGCATACAAAAGCACGCGCGCGCCGTTCTCGCCCGCTTTCAGCCTCATTGCGCTTTCACCGTCAGTTGCCAGCGGATTGGTCCAACCGACCTTATCCGTAGTGAGAGCCGTCGCTCCGGCGCCTGCCTCGATTTCACCCGCGATGACCACGACGAAGCCATTATATGATGACGGCAGAACCTGCTCAAACTCGGCGCCTGGCTCAAGCCGAATTTCGACCAAGGTTACAGGCACGGCATTCTTCGTCGACGCGATGATCTCTGCCGAACAGCCACTGTAAACGGTCGTCTCGAAGCCGTCGCCGCGGTGTACCGGCATTTCATCCCGTCTCAGGATCTGCACCCTTGGCGCCATGTTGCGGTCCCGCTCGGGGAGAACCAGCCATAGCTGAAACAGACGCATCCCTGTTGAAACCTGGGTATCTTCCGAATGTACGATGCCGCTTCCGGCAGTCATCCACTCCACGTCGCCCTGGGCCAGACGTCCACCGGCATCTGCCATCGTGCCGTCAAGCATGAACGTGACAGTCTCCAGGCCGGCATGAGGGTGGGCCTCGCCGAATTGCCCCTCTCCGGTCACATGGTCGTCCGCCATTAAGAAGAACGGATCGGTCGAGGAAAAATCTCCCGGCGCGATGACGAGGGCTGCTTTGTGCCGCTCGCCGGCGAAACCGGGCCCGAGAGGCGGTGTGGTCGTAGTCCTGTTGATGGACCTTTGAAGCATTTTTGCTGCACTCGTGAAGTTGAGAGGTGAAACCTGTCCGCTCTGTCAACGGATGTGTAGTGATTTTGAACGAGGCACCGCTCGCAACAAGTCACGATCCCCCGAACCCTATGTTGCCAAACCAGCAACGCCTCAGGCCACCTGAATTGCGTTACGCTGCTGCGGATTGATGCTGACAAACCAACAACGAGAGCACGATGATGAGACTAACGCAGCGTGTTCGCAGCTTTTTCCGTGAGGAAGCATGGGACTTTCCCGAGCATGAAAGACCAGTGGCAGCGGGGTCGCCGGCGACGCCAGAGCATGTCCTGACGCTGCGGATCGCCTATGCCCTAGTCGCAATTCTGGTCGGCCTGACAGGCGGACTGGGCAACGCACTGGTCATGGTCAATATCGCGGAGCTCCAAACGGGCTTGGCGTTGAGCTCCGTTCAGGCGGCCTGGCTGCCGACGGCCTATGCCATGACCAATATTTCTGCCAATCTGCTGCTGATCAAGTTCCGCCAGCAGTATGGTCTGCGTGTATTCACGCTGGTTGCCCTCGGCCTGTATGCTCTCCTCTCCCTTACCTATCTGTTGACCGCAGATCACTGGCTCACACTCGCCATCAGGGCTGCAAGCGGCTTTGTTGCGGCGGCGTTAACGCCGCTGTCTTTGTTCTACGCGATGCAGGCCCTTCCGGGCCGTTGGCGCGTCAGGGGGCTGATACTTGGCCTTGGTATCTCGCAATGCGCGTTCCCGCTTGCAACCGTCATCTCGCCATGGCTGTCTGCCGGATCGCATTGGCAGTCGATATTTCTGCTAGAAGCCGGTCTCGCATTTCTCTCTTTCGCCGCCGTCGGGGCGTTCCGGCTGCCACCCGCCGAGCGAGAGCGGGTCTTCGAACCTATGGATTTCCTCACCTTCCTGCTTTTGGGTGGTAGCCTCGCTCTGATTGCAGCAGTGTTGGGGCTCGGACGATTGGAGGGATGGATCGAGACGCCTTGGATCATTTGGTTTCTGTCGCTCGCGCTTCCGATGATCATCAGCGCGCTGATACTCGAGAACGGCCGGACCGCACCTCTCCTCAACCTGCGCTGGCTCGGGAGCGGTGATATCGTCCGCTTTGCTTTTGCAATTCTCATGGCCAGGATCGTCCTTGCCGAACAGAATGTTGCAACCAAGTTCCTGACGGCGCTAGGAGGCAGCGACGAACACATCAGAGCACTTTCGATCGTCAACTTTGTCAGCGCTGTTGCCGGCGTGATCGCGAGCGCAATCACGGTGAATGTCGAAAAACTGGTGATGCCCATGATGCTGGCGGTCACCGCAATAGCTGCCGCGACACTTGCCGACAGCTCCGCCACGAGTCTTGAGCATCTGCCCTGGTTTTATTTGTCCCAAGCGGTGATCTCATTCGCGGCCATGTTCTTTCTCGGGCCGGCACTGGTGTTAGGCATCACGAGCGCGCTGCAGAAAGGCGGCCGAGAACTCTTGAGTTTTATCGTCCTGTTTGGGGCGATCAATTCGATTGGCGCCCTCACCGGCCAGGCCTTGTTCGTAGCCTATATCGACGGCATCGCGACTGTTTCGCGAGATTGGGTCCTTGCCCATCAGAACGCCTTGCGCTTGGCAGCGGTGTTGGCTTTCTTCACCGCGGCCTATCTGGCTGTGCTCCTCGCAATTCGTATCCGCCATAAGCTGGCGGAAATCCGCCGGGAAAAACAGGTGTCCACTAGCGGTGCTGCCCCTTTCAATCAGGTTGGTCCGCCTAAGCGGCAGTCAGGAATGCCTTGGCACCCGCCGACCCTTTCGTTTCAGGCACGCGTGGTCTTGAGCGCTGTCGCGACAACCGGGGCAATACTTCTTTTGGTCGCAGTGTGGCCGCAGGGGCGCTAGGCGATATCCATGGCGTGGATGTCCGCCCATACCGTTTATCGATTTCGTCGCAGTGCCGGGGTCGACTAGATCTTGCTCAGGACGCAGGTAGCGTCCCGTAACGTGATTTGGAGCATTGCAGATGTCGGATAAGAAATTTCGTGTGGGTATTATTGGAGCAGACACTCACGCAAGCTGGGCAGGCGCATCGCATGTACCAGCTCTGGCGTCACAAGCTCACCTGACGCTGGCGGCAGTCGCGACCCGACGCGAGGAAAGCGCCAAGGCGGCGGCCGAAGCATTCGGCGCAGAACTGTGGTTTGCCGATCCCTACGCGATGATCAGCGACGAAACCATTGACGTCATCACGGTCGCCGTGAAGGTGCCGGCGCACAAGGATCTTGTGATGGCGGCCTTGCAGGCGGGTAAAGCCGTCTATTGCGAAGCGCCTCTGGGCGCAACGCTGACGGAAACTAACGAGATGGCGGCAGCAGTCGGGTCTTTACATACCGCGATCGGCCTGCAAGGCCGGCATAATCCCGCCGTCCGGCGTGCGGCGGAACTGGTCGCGTCAGGAAAGCTCGGTCGCCTGATGTCAGCGCGTGTCGGCGCAACCACGTTCGGCTACGGTCCGCAATCTCCGAGCATGTACGACTATTTCAACAAGGCCGCTTCTGGCGCCAGCTTCATGACGATTACGGCAGGCCACGTGCTGGACGTCATCGAGGCTGTGCTCGGCAACATTGTGGAGGTCGATGCGCGCACGGAACTGCTCTGGCCGGAGATCGAGATCGTCGATACAGGCGAGACTTCACAGCGAGAGATTCCGGATCATCTCGATCTGATCGCCAAGACGGCAAGCGGTGCGCCTGTATCCGTGCAGATTCTGGCCGGTGTACCTGCTGATGAGGCGAGTTTTGTATTCGAGATCCGTGGTTCGCAGGGCTGGCTGAAGCTGACCGGCAATCATCTGGCAGGCGTACAGGTCGGAGACATTTTACTTTCATCGAGCCTGGAATTCGCTGCGCCCGATAGGCCGGTCGCGAACGGTGTCGGCCCAACAGCGGCCGATTTCTGGGCAGGAGCCGCTATCAATGTCGGGGAGGTCTATGCGTCCCTGGGGCGCGATCTGACGAATGGTACATACACCACTCCCGGTTTCGACCATGCCCGCCATAACAGCCGTTTGATCGCGGCCGTCGAGCTTGCGGCAAGAACTGGCGAACGGCAGCACATCGTGTAAGGCGCCGCAGAAAGGCTCGGCATTCGCAACGAATGTCGAGCCGGCCGTGAGCGCAATCAGTGTGGAAACGCGCGCAACAAAGCGAGCGCCGGCAATCTCGGAGATACCAGAAAGAAGGACGACATCATGCAAATGCGCAAGCTGGGTGAAAGCGGGTTGTTCGTGTCGGAATTGTGTTTCGGCGCCATGACATTCGGCGGAACTGACGGATTATGGGGAAAGGTGGGAAGACTTGGACAGGGGGATGCCGATGCACTGGTCAAGGCCGCTCTCGACGCCGGCATAAACCTGTTCGATACGGCAAACGTCTATGCGCACGGACGCAGCGAAGAAATACTGGGACGCTCGCTGAAGAACCTTGGTGTGTCGCGCCGGGATGTCGTGATCGCCACCAAAGTCGCCTCCGCCATGGGTGACGGACCAAACCATCGCGGCGCTTCGCGGGGGCATGTAATTTCCGAATGTCGGGCAAGCCTCGGCCGGCTGGGTCTGGACCACATCGATCTATACCAGATCCACGCATTCGATTCCGCGACACCGATCGAGGAAACGCTGGAGGCGCTCGATACACTCGTGCGGGCCGGGGACGTCCGTTATATCGGCCTTTCGAACTGGGCCGCGTGGCAGATCATGAAGGCGATCGGGATAACACGCGCCAGAGCCCTCGCACCTATCACGTCACTGCAGGCATATTATACGCTTGTCGGGCGCGATCTGGAGCGCGAGATCGGCCCGCTGCTCTCATCGGAACGTGTTGGCCTCATGGTCTGGAGCCCGCTTGCCGGCGGCTATCTCACCGGAAAGTATTCTTCCGGTGGCAACGCAGCAGGCGGTCGACAGACGGAACTGGATTTTCCACCCATCGATCGCATCCGGGGAGAGCCGCTGATCGCGGTCCTTAAAGCTGTCGCGGAGAAACACGGCTCCAGCCCGGCACAAATCGCGATCGCCTGGTTGCTGAAGCAAAGCGTCGTCTCGACCGTCATCATCGGCGCCAAGCGCGTCGAGCAATTGCAGGAAAACATTCGGGCCGCATCGATTGACCTGGACGATGACGACATGGCGAAGCTCGATGCGGTCAGCCGTCTTCCCGTCGAGTATCCTGGCTGGTTGCTGAACGCCGAAAACGGACACTCGCGCTGACATAGAGAATATGCTTGAGATCGATGAAGGATGGGCTTAATGATCCATGCCATGAATTTACATGGTATCGATCTCAATCTTCTGGTAGCCTTTGATGCTCTCAATTCCGAGCGCAATGTGACACGTGCCGGAAGCCGTATCGGCCGCACCCAGCCGGCCATGAGCGCGGCTTTATCGAGATTGCGGTTTCTGCTGCGCGACGAATTGTTCGTTCGTGGGCCGACCGGTCTTCAACCTACACCGCGCGCTGTAGAACTTGCCGAACCTATCTCGCTTGCTTTGCGGGAAATTCAGCGGACATTGCAATTCACACAGGGTTTTGATCCCGGCAAATCGACCATGTCTTTTTCCATTGCCGTTTCAGCACATGCAGGTTCAGTCATATTGCCGCGCCTCCTGTCACTGCTTGAGGAAAAAGCCCCCGGCATTGATATCAAGGTGAGGGATTATAGCAGCCGCGATGATGCGATTTCCCTGCTCGATAGCGGCGGCGTCGATCTGACGGTCGGAATTCCTCCCGCGCCCACGAGCCGGATCCTGAGTGCCCGTCTTTTCCAGGAGCGATTCGTTTGTATCCTGAGGAAGGATCATCCAATCCTCGGCCGCCCTTTCGATGCCCAGATGTTTCTGTCTCTGACACATATCCTGGTCGCCCCCGACAATGAGGGCCTGGATGTTGCCGATGCCGCATTGGCTTCGAAGAATTTCAGGAGGCGCGCGGCCGTGACCATTCCCCATATGCATGCCGCGCCGGCATTGGTTGCAGCGTCGGATATGGTTGCGACAGTCATCGAAAGCGTCGTTGCTCATTCAGGCTTTGCAGAGCGTCTCGCTGTCTTCGATTTCCCGCTCCCCCTAAACCCGATACCATTCGTGCTGTCGTGGCATCGTCGCAATGACGGGCACCCGGCACAGCAGTGGCTGAGAAACGGTCTGCTCGCCGCGTTTCCCCACGTGTGGCTCGCTTCAGAAAATATCTGCAGCGATCTTGCCCAGCAGTACTATTAGGCGGCCATCCGTATCGCCGCCAAGCAGCTCAGAACGCGGAACGCTCAATTGGCATCACACAGCCATCGGCGTCTGATGCACGACGATTGGCGCATGGAAAGGAACGCGGTCGTAAAGGTCAACGATGTCCTGGTTCATAAGGCGGACGCAGCCGGATGAAACAGCCTTGCCGATGGATTGCCATTCGGGATTGCCGTGGAGACGATACAGCGTATCTTCTCCATTTTGGAAAATATAAAGGGCCCGAGCGCCTAGGGGGTTATGGAGACCAGGATCCATCCCTCCGTTTGCGACAGAGTATTTTTCCAGTTCGGGTTGCCGGGCAATCATCTCGCTTGGCGGCTTCCATCTTGGCCAATGCTGGCGCCAGTGGATATATCCGTTCCCTTCCCACGAAAATCCGTCGCGGCCGATGCCAACGCCGTATCGTAACGCGCTTCCGCCGTTTTCCACCAGATAGAGAAATCGCCTTGGCGTATCGACGACAACAGTTCCTGGCGCCTCCCCGGTCGGGTCAGCGACGCGCTGCCTGAGATATTCCGGGTTCATTCGCTCAAAAGGAACTGCGGGAACGAAATGTCCGCCGTCTTCAAATGCGGCGTAACGGGAAGCGAGTTCCGGGTCGATCGGTGAAGACATTGGATCGGTAATTCGCTGAGGCGAGTTCGACGCCGATCTTTCTTGCACTGTTGTGCATCCGCCGAGTATTGCCGGCGCCGCCAGAGAGCCGAGTACGAACGTACGGCGAGATATGAAACTGTTTGGATTCTGCATTATGGAAAGTGACCTTCGGGTTGGGCCTGGCATACATTGCTTGAATTGCACAGTATCCCCCCTCCGACCGAACATTCCATATCTGCATGAGTGATAGCCCTCATAACCGTCGGCTATGCCGTGACCGCTACCGCTGCTCCGCTGAGATCCCTTCAATGGTTCTGAGTCGCGGCATGACGAAGTCCGTAAATGCTCTAACGACCGGTCGCATAAACTTTGTGGACGGATAAGCAAGGAAAGCTTCGGTAGATCGGAGCCAATATTCGGGAAGCACCCTTACAAGTTCGCCGCTGGCCAGCAACTCCGATACGAGGTTCTTCTGCACCAGTCCAACGCCCCGACCACGTAAAAGTGCTGCGATCATCACATGCGCATTGTTCGTTGTGAGTATCGGCCTGACGACAACGTCCTCAGCGCGCCCGCCTGGTCCCAACAGGGAAATGGTGCTGCGCTGAGCGAGCATCTTCGGGGTACCGATGACGTCAAGCTCCGAAAGCCGTTGTGTGTCTTCGATCTCCCCCACCTGTTTCAGGTAACGAGGGGACGCGACGAGAAATCGCTCCACCCACCCGATGCGGCGTGCGATGACCTCCTGATCCTCGATTTTTCCGTAGTGAAGCGACAAATCGAAGTTATCATAGACCAAGTCGATTGTGCGCTCGTCGAGAGCCAGTTCGACTGAAATCCCGCAATGCTCATCCTGAAATTCCCCGACTATCCGTTCGAGATGGCCAACACCAATGCAAGATGGGGCGTGAATTCTCAGATTGCCTTCAATCTCACCTGTGTTGATGCGAACGCCCTCCAGCGCCGCGTCGATCGACGCGATCGCAACGCGGCTGGCCTCGTACAATTCGAGCCCATGCGCCGTCGGGCGAACGATTTTCGACGACCGCTCCAGAAGCCTGGCTTGAACGTGCCGTTCGAGGTTCGAAATATGCTTCGTGACCGCCGGCTGCGTTACCCCGAGGTCCCGTGCCGCAGCCGTAATCGAACCCTTCTCGACGGTGCGGATGAAGGCCTTCAAGGCAACGTTGATATCCATGATATTGCTCTTGGTTATAATCTTCCCCGGCCATAACCAAAAGCTTAGAATATGGCGTGATGATGTTTGGGAGCGGCAAACCGCCAAAATTTAGTGTGTCTGCCCACCGCAATCGGTCAATCATCTTGCGAGTGGACCAGCGCAAAACGGCGATCAACGGCTGGATGCCAGCCTGCTTCTGATTTCCGTCAGTAATCGTTTCTGCTGATTGTTCGTATTATCGAGGGCATGAAGCCAGAGCAGCGCTGCTGCTTGCTGTTTCCCACTTCTGCTTAGAGCGTTGTCGAAGTCTCTCATCCATGACCCGAGATGTGCGATGTAATCGTCGGCAAGCGCTGAAATCTCGCCGTCGTCGCTATCCGGCCCTAATGCATCGAAACGATGCCCCAGCTCTCTTACGGCAGCACCATGTTCGATATCTGCCAGTTGGTCGTAGAGCCGGGCCAGTTCTGCGCGCTGCTCTTTATCCAAAAGGTGTGACAGGAGTACAGATTGCTCTCGACCGGCTCGGACCGCTGTAGGCTCTCGTCCCGCCTCCAGCGCCATCAGCGACGCGGCGAATTCCGGTGCCATGTCGGGCGGTCCTTTGCCGTCGCGCAGCGCTGCCACAATTCGGCGTTGATGATCGAGAAGTTCGATCTGCCGCGTCAGCCCGTCATGAAGAGCCTCTAAACTGCCTATGCTCATCCCGGTATGATCGTCGAGAAGCGTTGGGATTTGCGAGAGCGAAATACCGAGCGCGGTCAATCGAACGATACGCAGCAGCCGGATCAGATGCGGCAGGCCGTAAATGCGATACCCATTATCCGTCCTTGGCGGCTCCGGCAAAAGTCCGATCTGGTGGTAGTGCCGCAGCGTGCGGATACTCACGCCCGCCAGTCCTGCTATCTCCTTGCTGTGCATGAGCCCCCCTCAGTGCTCGCCCCTCAAATGCCGTGCCAGAAAGCGCTCGATCCTTTGATAAAGTTCGATATTGCTATCCTCATTGATGAACCAGTGCCCTTCGCGCTCGTTCAGAAGATAGTCAACCTCCACACCATTGGCGCGTACCGTTTCCGCCACCAGATCCGCCTGTGCCTGTGCGACACGTACGTCGTTGGCGCCGTGGACCACCAAAAGCGGTTTGGAGATGCAATCAAGCCGGCTTGCCGGCGAGCGCGCAAGCATGTCCCGATTTTGCGTCTCGATGTCCGGATCGCCCATGTAAGCAAGGTAGGTGTTGATCAGCGCAGGCTGCACGAATGGGACGGCCCCATCCACAAGCACGCGGAGATCGGACATGCCGGAATAGTCGATAGCGGCAGCGAAGCGCTCGGGCGTAAAGCTGGCGCCCACCAGCGCGGCATAACCGCCATAGGAACAACCGTAGATCGCCACCCGCGCCGGGTCAGCGATACCCTGCCCGATTAGCCAGTCGAGCCCGTCGATCAGGTCGTCATGCATACGCCCGGAGAACTCCCCGATCGCGGCTTGCATGAACGCTTTGCCGTAGCCGGTCGAGCCGCGAAAATTCACCTGCAGCACGGCATAGCCGCGGTTGGCGAGGAACTGCACTTCCGGATCATAAATGCAGGCATCGCGATACCACGGCCCACCATGTACCAGAAGCACGGTCGGCAGCGCACACGGCTGATCCTTGGCGTCGAACCCGACGGGCAGCGTGACATGGCACGGCAACGTCAATCCGTCGCGCGACGTCACATCGATGGGTCGTACGCTCGCCAGCCGCTCGGCTGAGAGCTCTGAAAATCGCTCGCCAAGCACATACGCTTCGCCGCTCTCATGTTCGTAAAACCATGTCGTGCCGGGATGTCGGTCATCCCAAAATTCGATCACCCATTTTCCCCCACCGGCATCGCAGGAAATGTGCCCTATTTCCCCGGTTGACAGCCGCTGTAAGCTATCTAGAACGGCGGCAAAATGCGGGTTCAGCGGCCGTATCTGCTGTCTTTTGCCAAGGTACCGTAGTCCCAGCAGCTCGCCTGTCACAGGATTGGTGATCAGGCTGGACGGAAAGCGCGGATCGGCCTCAGGTCGCGGCGTATCGAGGCTGCAATCGGGTTGGCTGTCGATTACCCTTTGCCTGCCCGTCGCAAGGTCGATGGCGGCAAGATAGGTGTGGTCGCTCCCCGTATTGCAGCCGACGAAGATGCTCTTTCCATCCGCCGCAACCATCAGCGGCATCGGCCCGATTGGCTGGTCACGCCCCTTAAGTCTGGCCAACGTGATGAAAACCCCGTTCTCGTAGCGAGCCAGTTCGTGGTCACCGGCGTCGTCGATGATAAAGGCGTGCATCGGACTGTTCGGTGTAACGATCCAGCGTACGAAGCGATCAGGACTTTCTGCAGCGATCTTGGTTTCACCATTTTCGATATCGACCTCGTATAGGTCGATCAGGCCCGGACTTCTGAGGTTCATCTGCACGAAAGCCTTGCCCGGAAGCGCGGCGGAAAAGTCCAGTCCCATCACCCGCACGCCGGCAAAGGGCGTCAAGTCGACAGTTGTCGCCTTTCCGCAAACCGTCTCTGCCCCGTCCACCTCCACGCGTTGAAGGTGCCAGTTCTCGTCGCCCCGGCTGTCCTGCACGAAGAGAATGTAGCGAGCATCAGGCGTCCAACTAAAGCCGTCGATATTGCGCGTGTCATCGCCCGTCAGTCGCCGCGCCGCGCCTTGTCCGACAGGCCGCACCCAGATGTTCAACCGGCCACGCCAGGGCGCAAGATAGGCCACCAGCCGGCCATCGGGTGAAATCTGCGCCCGCGAAAATTCTGGCGTTCCGAACAGCGTTTCAATCGGGATGAGATCAGGTGCAGTCATGTCGAACCTCGCATCGTCGACGGACCCTTCGCGGGCCGCCCACACTCAAACAATATCGACACACTGCCTGAACTATGACGTCGCGTCGGGGTCAACCGTGAAAGCTAGCTTGGTCCGGCAATCAGGTAATTTCTGCGTAACTGTGAAAACCCATAAGCGTCCGGCGGGAACGCGCTTCGCTCTCGCAATCCAATGAACTTATCGAGAAGAAGGTACATCAAATGAGCAAAGACTCCCCGGATCACGTTTTCATGCGACGCTTATCTGTCGGAACGGTGTTCGCAGGCCTCCTTATCCTGACCGGCTGCCAGACACCAGAACAGGAACGCTACGCCGATCTCGACACCTGCTCTGGAATGGGCGCGCGATACGGATCATCATCTCATACCGGATGCATGTTACAGCAGCAGCAGCGTCGTGACGACGCGCAATTGCGGACCCTCGAGGCAGCTAGGCTAAGCCAGATCATGGCAGAAGATGCGCGCCGGCAGCATGAGCGCATGAAAAGAGAGAGACGGCGGGACTAGTTTCGAGTTCGGTGGGAGGCTGAACCGATCAATACCGATCTACTGAAGCGGCCGCCGGCTGATGAAGGCCAGTCTCGAGACGTTTGCCCTCAAGCCTCTCACCACTGATGCGCCCCCTCTACGGAATCCGCATCCAATCGAACCCCAAAGATCGGAAACCAACTGCTCATGTTAACGCCCTTGCGTACGCCTTATCCAACGCCACAGAACGCAGTTTATTGTTGTGAATGCAGCTTTTTTTGCCTGTTTGTAACGACGATGCGGTGACGCTGCTGAATCGCGGAATCCAGCCAGCCGTTTTGGATGCGATATCGGGGATAGTGCGCACAGATCTTGCCGTGCAGGTCTATCTCAGCGGAAACGTCCTCAATGCAGCATCAGCAACCGTCGCGGTCAACCTCGGAATCGAAGTAATGCTCATTGCGATCCCATCGTTTCTTGTGCCTCTTTCGGCGTCGTGTTCGCGATGATTTTTGCGGCGGTTATGGTGTCACGCTGGTTCCGATTGGTCCTTATGCGGCTGCGATGATCCCTCACTCCATCACGGTCCTGATTGAGTTCCAGGCCTATATCGTAGCGGCCTTCGGCGCCCATTTAACCGGTCGCACCATCTTCCTTCTGTGGCGGGAGGAAAGCGGTCGGTCGGCAAAAGATACGGGGCTGCAGCCACTCACGTCCTAACGCTTCACGCGCTTATCGTCCCCGCTCCTTTTCTTGGGCGCGGTCTACGAAGCCTTTGAAATCATCAATCTCGTGAGGTACTTCAATTAGCAACATGAAAATCTTGTTGGTCGAAGACGATCCCGAAATGGCCGAAGCGCTTCGGACAGCGCTTTCGAGGCATGACTTCGTACTTGCGGCGGTGGCGGATCTCGCCATGGCGCGAGAAGCGATCGCCGTCGAAGGATACGATGTTGTTCTCATCGACCGGCAGCTTCCAGACGGCGACGGGAGTAGTTTGCTCGCCGAGATCCGGCAAACAAGCAATCCACCGCGCTCGATAATCATCTCTGCCATGGGATCCACGAAAGACAGGATTGCCGGGCTTAACGGCGGGGCCGACGACTATCTGCCCAAGCCGTTCGAGGTCGATGAACTGGTCGCCCGCCTTAACGCAGTGGCCCGCCGAACGCCTGAAGCCAAGGCAGACATCATCACGACCGGCAATATCCGTTATGATCGGGTGACACGAGACCTGTACGTCAATGGCATCCGGCAGGAACTCGCTCGACGAGAGCTTTTGATCATCGAGTCGCTTCTCAAGAATCTCGGACGAACGGTGCTGCGGTCTTCATTGGAGGAAAGCGTTTACTCGTTCGACGACGAGATCCAGTCAAATTCGCTGGAAGCCAACATGTCGCGCCTGCGGCGCAAACTGGCGGATGCTGGTGCGGATATCGTCATCCGTAACATTCGCGGCGTCGGATATTTCCTCCATGAGCAGAAATAGCAAGTCTCACCATTCGCTCCGCTGGCGCTTCACTCTCGGCTTCATCACACTTCAGCTCCTCACCATTGTCGCCTCGTTCGGGGTCGTTCTATACATCGCGGCGTTGAGTGCTCCCCGTGGGGCGGTCCCATCCACGTGGTACCCGCAGGAGATAGCGAAATCCGTTACAATTGACCAAAATGGCGTCGTGGCGGTCCGGCCTACGCAGGCACTCCGAACTGTGATGGCTAAGCGGCCTACATCATGGTTTGCGGTTCGTCTTGCGGATGGCACAACACTCACCCATGGGGTGATCTCGAGGGACATCGGTGAGAACGCTGCTTTTCTTGACAATTTTCGCAGCGTCGAACTGCGCGGCTACGTCGATGCCCCCGATCGACAGGCCACGATTGATAAAATTCAGACCGCAGCAGGTGAAGCGACGATTATGGCTGGTGGCGTTTCGATGTCCCTTTACCAGCTCGTTTTTGTCGTAGGTCAGATAACGATCGGCGTGCCCGCCCTCATACTTCTTTTTGTCACCCTCGTCGATGTCCCTTGGGTGACAAAATGGTCGCTTCGCTCCCTCGGGAAGCTCACCGACCGATTGAACAAAGTCGATTTTGAAGCCCGGGGCGGTGTAGTAAACGAAACTGGACTGCCCAGAGAGCTGTTGCGGGTCGTCAGGGAGATCAATCGCGCCCTCAATCAGCTCGACGCCGGATTCGAGAAGACAGAGCGCTTTTTCATTAACGCAGCTCACGAACTACGCACGCCCCTCGCCATAGTTCAGGTCCGTGCAGACACCTTGCCGCAAAGCGAGGAGAAGCTTCACATTCAAAAGAGCATCAAACGGCTGACCGGACTGACTGCGGAAAGAAACGGAACCCAAACGTCCTATGTCGCTTCTGAGCATGATCTTCCAAAGTAAGATAATGCTGCCGCAGGAGAGCTCCACGAAGTCACCTCCTATACTTCTGACGGGTGGATCGGGTACCGAATGTAACTGGAGGCCTCCCCTGCGCTTCTGTGGCACACGCTCTGTTGTTTCACATGGCAGAGGTCGCTCGTGTTAGACAGCGACCTCGCCTTTGTCGTGCTCGTTTGCGGCTAGGGCGCCGCCCTCGAGATGATAGACCGACGGTTCCTCCGAGAAATATGCCTGTATGCCTCTCATGAACTCCTCATGGTCTTCGCTCGCTTCGAAACCTGGAGTGTGATCCTCAAGCGAGCGCCATCGCACGATTAGGTTGAAGACCTTCGGCGTTTCGATCCCCTGAGCCAGAACGTGACCGCGGTACCCCTGCGCACGTGTGAGCAGAGGAACAACGCTCTCGAATGCCTGCCTGAACTCTCTGATCTTGTCCTCATAGACGGGCAGCACGGCGATCTCATAAATCATGGTTGCACCTTTGTGTCGGCCGACGGGCCAATGGCGATCGCGATCTTACCCCGCAAACCGTTATTGGGTTTCTCGAGCAGCGCATGGGCAAGCGGAAGGTCGGCGAGTGAATAGACGGCGCCTACGTGCGGCCGCAGCTGACCGCGTTCCACCAGTGTGCTCAGCTCGTCAAGCTTGCCCTGGTTCTGCCTCGTGAAGACGAAGTGGTAGCTCGCGTTCTTACCCCATGCCTCAATGAGGTTCTGCGGCTGTGCAATGTCCACGATCGAGACAACGCGACCAAGGTGCGCGAGCACCTTCGGGCTGCGGGACAATGTGTCGCCGCCGAGGGTGTCGAACACGACGTCTACCCCGAAGCCTTCGGTTTCCCGCATGATGACGTCGACATAATCTTCTTTCCTGTAGTCAATGACGACATCTGCCCCGACACTTCGCGCAAACTCGAAGTTTTCTTCGCGCACGGTCGTGAAGACCTTCGCGCCGATGGCTTTAGCGACCTGGATAGCCACATGCCCTACCCCTCCCGCGCCACCATGGATCAGGATGCTTTCTCCCACCCTGAGGGAGGCACGCGAGACAAGGGCTTCCCAGGCTGTTCCGCCGACCAAGCTGAGGCTGGCGGCTTCCAGATGGCTGAGCGCACCGGGCTTCCTTCCAATGATATTCTCGTTTGCAACGTGGTACTCGGCGTAACTTCCCGGACCATCGAATATTTGCGGCGTATACCAAACTTCGTCTCCAACCGAGAACATCGTCACGCCCGTTCCCACCGCTTCGATAACGCCGGACACGTCATGCCCCGTAATGGCCGGCAATGGCACATAGTCACAATAGTCGCCGCGCCGAACCTGATAATCCAAGGGATTAACGGACGTGGCATGGACGCGAACCAGGACTTGTCCCGCTTGGGGAACTGGCTTCGGCACGTCGGAAAGGTCGAACGATTCCGGGCCACCGAAGCGAGTGAGGACGGCTGCTTTCATGGACTTGGTCATGGTGATATCCCTTTAATAGTAGCCTTGACGGGCCCACCCATTATGGCGCCGTCTGGTTGGCTCTATTTGATCTCTCACGATTGTCTTCGGTAGCACCTCCGTTTTAGGATCAGCTTCAACAAAAATTTGGAAGTCATCTCATGGACGTGGACGATTTGAGTCTCTTCGTGCGTATCGCCCAACTGCACAGCATCAGTGCCGCAGCCCGCGATTTGGGTTTGACGCCCGCTGGCGCTAGCGCCAAACTGGCCGCTCTTGAGCGGAAACTCAGCGCCAGGCTTCTCCATCGCACCACGCGGCAAGCGTCATTGACCGAGGACGGCCTCGCCTTCCTGCCACATGCGGAACATATTGTGCTCGCAGCGGAGGCTGCCCGAGCGGCGCTTGGTCGAGAGCAAGCTGCGCCTCGCGGCACCTTGCGAGTAGCCGCCCCCGCCTCGTTCGCGCGAATGCATATTGTGCCGGGTCTGCCCGACTTCTGCAGGCAATATCCCGACTTGGCACTTGATTTGCGCATTTCAGACAGCATCGTTGATCTGGTCGAGGGTGCCTTCGATGTGGCAGTTCGTTATACCGAGCTCAGCGACTCATCCTTTGTCGCGCGACGACTTGCTCCGGACAATCGGGTGCTGGTCGCGTCACCCGACTATCTCAAGCAGCGCGGGCGGCCGACGACGCCCGACGAGCTGGCGGAACATTCTTGTCTCGTCGTCGGCACTTTGGATCTCTGGACGTTTCGAGGGGAAGGTGAGGAGGTGATCGAGCGGCGTGTCACGCCGAGCCTTCGCATCAATGACGGCACTGCAGTGCGCGACGCGGCTTCTGCCGGACTTGGCATCGCTCTTATGGCCACGTGGTGCGCATCGAACGAGTTGCTATCTGGCGCCCTCGTTCCAGTCGTTCCAGAATATCCACTAATCTCAACACAGACACTTTGGGCGTTGTATCCCAGCTCTCGCGAACTGGCGCCGAAAGTGAGAGTGTTCATCGACTGGCTTGTCAATCGGTTCGGCAATCAACCCTACTGGGATAAAGGGCTAGAAAACATCCTCGATCACGGTCGATATACCTGATGTGCGGTTCCGATGCGCGCGTGAACACGAGTTCATACCGAATCGGCAGCGTTTGCGCTTGAACGACATGATGTCACGATCTGATGGATTGACGAGGCAGAAAAGACCTTGGGACGTAAACAGTTCGATCAAACGCAAGGGGCGGACTGAGTTCGGAGCCGTTAGAAGATCGAAACGAAGTGCTGCAGGTGGCTGAAGGAAACCGGCTTCATTTTGCGCTCTCGCGTTTGAAGAGCCGTATAATATTTATCTACCAATTATAGACCCGTAGATCGACCCTCTTCACTCACTGCCTCTTGAACCCGAGGATGACCATCGCGCCAGTAAGCGTCGCCGAAGCCGCATAGAGGATTGCGCCAGTCGAGCCGAAGCCCTCGACGATGAGACCGCCAATTGCCCGCGCCTGTCGCTATCGCGACCTGAAAAATCGACGACAGAAGCGCACCAGCGCTTTCGGCGTGATCGGGCGCTGCTCGCGCATTCCAGATCGAGATCGCCACGGGGAAACCGCCGAAGGCAACGCCCCAAAGAGCAGTCGCCACGAACGCAACTCCTGCGATTATGGCGAAAAGGCTGAGCGCGAATGCAGCACCGGCTATCAGGAGTGAGAATAAGGCGACGGCCCATGCGGGATTGCGCGCGGCGATGACTCCGCCGACGAAATTTCCCATGAAGCCCCCAAGGCCGAAGACCAGGAGAGCGAGCGAGACGGTCGAGATGTCGAGGCGCGGGACCTCCTCCAAAAAGGGGCGAATGAAGGTGAAGCCGGCGAAGTGCCCTGACATCACGAGGAATGCCGTTACAAAACCGATCGCCACCGAACGGCGCGACAGCGTCGTTTTAAAGGAGTTCAGACCGGGCGCGGCCATAGCAGGTAGCTTGGGAAGGGCCAGTACCTGGATCGCCAGCGCAGCCAAACCGATGCCGGACGCAGCGAGAAAAGTGGCGCGCCAGCCCCATAGTCCTCCAAGAAAAGTGCCCAGCGGTGCAGCAAAAACTAACGCGAGGGAGATACCCATGATGATGATCGAAATTGCCCGCGGCACCTTGTCGGCAGGGACCAAACGCAAAGCGAGCGCCGCCATCATGGCCCAGAAACTACCGAGAGCGAAGCCCAGAATCGCGCGAGCGGCCAAGAGTATTGTGATGCTGGGTGCATAGGCCGAAAGGATGTTGGAAATGATAAGCATCGCCGTCAGGCCAAAAACAATCTTCTGTCGGTCCAGCTTGCCTGACACTAAAATAAGAGATGGCCCGGCGATTGCAGCGATGGCGGCTGTAGCCGTAATAGCCTGGCCAACCACACCCTTGGAAACACCCAATTCATTCGCTATTCGCTATCGGCGTCAGCAAACTGATCGGCAAGAACTCCGCAGTGACCAGGCAAAATGCTCCGAATGCAAGCGATAATACGGCTAGCCACGCAGCGGGCGGCTCGTCAAACAGATCATCGCGCTCTTTTGTATTCGCTAGCTCAGACAAGGGATTTCCTTCGGATTATGCCGGACCCTCCTCAGCGTGGTTGTTTTCGGTCCCACCAAGTGGCGACCATCCAGCGGCGTCTTGCAACCGTGTCTGTGAAAGCCTGCGTTGAGCCGTTGATTGGTCGGTGAGGCGTCGATATCGATGGGGTCGTCGAAGCGAATTTTGCACTTCGCTGCGGCATTTTTCAGGATGTGAAACCGCCATCAGCCCGGATGTCGGCACCCGTTACAAAGGAGGCCTCTGGACTTGCAAGGAATGCGACAACGCTCGCAATTTCCCGAGGCTTTCCATAGCGGCCAGCCGCGATACGCGAGATTTGCATAGCCGCAAACTCGCCATCTGCAGGATTCATATCGGTGTCGGTTGGGCCCGGATGTACTGTGTTGACTGTGATGCCGCGTGGCCCGAGGTCATGAGCCAGGCTTCTATTGAAGCCGGCGACTGCCCCCTTGGTGAGGCCGTATGCTGAGAGCCCAGGAACCCCGGCATATTTCGTAATTGAACTCCCGATCTGTATGATCCGGCCGCCATCCTTCATATGACGTACGGCTTCCTGCGTAGCAACGAAAACGCCTGTTACGTTGACGGCGAGCATTGCCTGATAGTCATCGAACGCGATTTCGTCGATCGGACCGGCGAAGGCGATCCCTGCATTATTTACAAGAATGTCGAGGCCGCCGAACCTATCGACCGTCTCGGCGACGGCGGCTCGTATCGCATCCGGATTAGCGGCATCAGCTGCAATAGCCAGGGCGCGACCCCCCGCTTTCTCTACGGCGACGGAGACTTCCTCAGCCTTCGCAGGTGATCCGCGATAGGTGAAGGCAACCTGAGCGCCGTCGGCTGCTAAACGCTGGACGATTGATGCGCCGATAGATCGTGATCCACCGGTGACAAGTGCGATCTTGCCGCTCAGTGGAAGATATCGAGACGAGGTTAATTCAGTCATTTTTTTCACTCCTTTTACGTGTCTGTGGAGTGATATATTTGCCCATTCCTATCCTAGTTTATTAGCGTAATATCGGTTGGATCATATTCAAGCATGTGTTGAATATGGGATATTCAATGCAGTCCAACTA
The DNA here is from genome assembly GCF_057559155.1 of Rhizobium moroccans. Lineage (NCBI taxonomy): Bacteria > Pseudomonadati > Pseudomonadota > Alphaproteobacteria > Hyphomicrobiales > Rhizobiaceae > Rhizobium > Rhizobium moroccans. Next base: position 36,844 of record NZ_JBHFJG010000051.1, read on the forward strand.
CCACGCTTTTCAAAGAAGCTAACAAGGACGTGTGGACATTAGCCGAGACTGCCTGCAAACCGGGCACTGAGGCGCTCGCGACGGAAATATTCAGTATAGAAGTCGATGAAAGCGCGTGTTTTTAGCGGTTGGAGCACGCGGCCTGAGTAGTAGAGCGAGATAGATCCGGCATCGGCATACCACTTCGGAAGGATACGTTCGAGCGCGCCACTTTCCATATGCGGCAGCACATCGGGTACGGCCAACAATGCAATGCCCAACCCCGCGATTGCCGCCTGCACCATGGGCGCGGCGTCGCTCATTACAATTGTCTCGTTGAGGAGCGCGCGCTCTTCGCGTCCTTGAGCGTCCCGCATCAACCATTGCCTGATCCGGCCCGAATTCGAGGACCGCATCAAGATTCCGGCATGATCGGCCAGATCGGCGGGGCTGGCCGGCCGGCGACGTGCAGCAAAATAGCTGGGCGATGCGACCGCAATAACGTGTATGGGTGCGAGCGTCGTCGAAACGATGCCAGGATTGAGTTCGAAACCACCGCCGATCGCGGCGTCGAAACCCTCGGCGATAAGATCGACCTTGCGGCTGTCGAAATGCCAGTCAGGTCTGACGCCCGGATAACGGGCCAGAAAGTCGGGCAGTGCGGGGAGAACGTATCCCATCGCGAACGACAAACTCATGCTGAGCTTCAAAACGCCGACGGGCTCGCCCTTCGTTTGTGATGCGCCGTCGATTGCCCTTTGAAGGTGGTTCAGGCTGTCGCCGATGCTTGCCAGAAACGACTCCCCCGCCTCGGTCAGGGTCAGCTTCCGCGTTGAGCGGTGAAACAGCCGTATACCGAGGTTCCGTTCCAGCATTGCAACATTCCGGCTGACTGCGGCCGGTGTGATGGAGAGACGCCGTGCAGCCCCAGAAAAGCTGCTCGCTTCTGCGCTTCGAACGAAAGCTTCGAGGTTTGCCAGTGTCTCCATAAAACGCAACCTTCAAACGTTGATTGAAACTAAAACAATTCATTTATGACTTATGCTGCGTGTATTTGCCAGCCATATTCCAGCCAACAGCAGCACCGGTTTTCTGCAACGCCAACCGCATCAGGCCCAGGATGCAGCGGGAAAACCGACCCTCGCAGACAAAATTCTCACGAACCGTAAAGGAGTGGGTCATGACCGTAGGAATTATCGGAGCCGGCAATATAGGGGGTGCATTTGCCACTGCGCTCGGCAAGGCGGGAATCGAAGCCGTGATCGCAAACAGCCGAGGACCGGAAAGCCTCACGATGCTTGTTTCGAAGCTAGGCAGCACGATCCGGGCTGGAAGCCTGCAAGAGGCCGCGGCGCAAGACATCGTTCTCGTGGCTGTCCCGTGGTCAAAGATACCTGGTGCGCTCGCCGGTTTGAACTTCGACGGCAAGATCGTAATCGATGCCAACAACTCTATCGAAGCGCCGCTTTACCGGCCGGCGGACCTTGGCGGCCGCACCTCTACGGATATCTTCACCGCCCTCGTGCCAGGCGCGCGCGTCGTCAAAGCGTTCAACCACCTGACGCCAAAGCAACTGTCGGGCGACCCCCGCTCTGAAGGAGGCAGGCGCGTCCTGTTTTACTCGGGCAACGATATGAGGGCGAAGGCTGAGGTCGCCGCCATCATTGATCGCCTCGGCTTCTTCGGGATCGATCTCGGCGGGCTCGCGGTCGGCAGCCAGCTGGTTCAGTTTCCCGGCGGCCCGCTGCCCGCTCTCAACCTCGTCAAGTTCGATTGAACATCGCTGCGCTCCTTCCTTCTGCAATCGGAACGCCGCGCCATCTGGAATACGGAGACAAGATCATGACAAGAATCGTTCAAATGCAGTCGGCCGGCGGACCGTCAGTCTTGGAAGTCATCGAGAAAGACCTGCGCGCGCCCCGTGCCGGCGAGGTCAGGCTCATTCAAGATGCGATCGGCCTCAACTTCGTCGATACGATGGTACGAAAAGGTCAGTATCCGATGGCGTTGCCAGCGGTCCCCGGTTTTGAAGCGGCCGGGACGATCACCGAGGTCGGATCCGGCGTCGAGGGGCTGTCGGTCGGCGATCGAGTCGCTTACTTCTTTTCGGAAGGCGCGTATGCCACCGAGAGGATCATTCCGACCGGGCCGCTCGTCCGCCTGCCCGCCGATATCTCGAACGAGATCGCGGCGACCTACCTGGCAAAGGGCGGGACGGCTTGGATGGGGATGCGTGGTCTCCACAATCTCAAATCCACCGACACAGTGCTGGTACTTGGGGCATCGGGAAGCGTGGGTGCTATCCTGTCTCGCTGGGCGAAGTCGCTGGGTGCTACAGTGATTGGCGTCGCCGGATCGCCGGATAAGCTCGACAAGGTCGCGGCCGGTGCTACTCATGCCTTCCACGCTGGCGAACCAGATATCGCCGCCAAGATCCGTGCGATCGCACCTGACGGTGTCGACGTCGTTTATGATTTCGTCGGCCGGGCGACCTTCTCGTTGGGCGTGTCAAGCGTCCGAGATGGTGGTGTAATTGCCGCGATCGGAGCCGCGTCGGGTCAGCCAGCGCCGGCCTCTGATGTTGTGCGACGAGGCGTTGATGTCCGCAGCGGCGGTGCCCCGCAATACGTCCGGGGACCGACAGTCGAGATCGCAACCTCTCAGCTATGGGATGCGCTGCGCTCAGGCATCTTCAGTGATCTCGAAACCGTCCGCTATCCGTTCGACGAGATAGCCCGCGCGCATGACGACATGGACAACCGCCACTTGAGCGGTCTGCCGGTCCTGATCGCGTAATTCCGAAAATAATCGTGCGGCGGCAGGCCGCACGGACGCCCGCCGCAAGGCGGCCCGGCGAAACATTTCCCCTGTCGATAAAGAAAGGAATAGATCGATGAGTGAATTAGCAGGTAAACGTGCGCTTGTGACAGGTGCGTCCCGCGGCATCGGAGCCGCGATCGCAATCGCACTGGCCGAAAAAGGCGCCGACGTAGCGATCACGTATGAACGCGCCGCTGATCGGGCAGCGCAAGTTGTCGCAACGATCGAAGGCAAAGGGCGCAAAGCGTTGGCTATCCAGGCTGACAGCATGGACCCCAATGCGGTCAAGCGGTCGGTTGATGAGGCGGCGCAGGCGTTGGGCGGCCTCGACATCTTGGTGAACAATGCGGCTATCGCGATCTACAAGGATGTGGCGGATTTCACCGTCGCCGAGATCGACGCCCTCTTCGCCGTAAACGCTCGCTCCCCGGTCCTGGCATCGCAGGCCGCGATGCCGTATCTCGGCCAAGGCGGCCGGATCGTCACAATCGGTTCCGCAGGCGCAGAACGCATTGTCGGACCATCGACGGTTTATTCGATGACTAAATCGGCACTCCAATCATTTACCCGCGGTCTGGCGCGAGAACTTGGCCCCCGTGACATTACTGTCAACCTCATTCAGCCGGGATCAACCAACACGGAAATGAACCCGGCCGAGGGCGAGTTCGGAGATTTCCAGCGTGCTCTGATTCCGCTCGGCCGGTACGGCGAGCCGGAGGATGTCGCGGCTGCAGTGGCATTCCTCGCATCTGGTGCGGCCCGGCAAATCACCGGAACCATCCTGACAGTTGATGGCGGCACGCTAACCTAAGACATGCCGACGGATCCATGGCTTGTAACGTAGGAGGTCTCAGAGTGGGGGCTAGCCCGGTATCATCAACTATTAGCTTTCCACTCTCACTCCACGAGGTGGCTTTGGAGCATTGGATCGAATGGCGTGATCGAACCGCGTCTAAGTCGCGCGTCTTTCAGGAACGGACTGGCCATCGGCTGGGGTACACCCGCCTCGGAATCGTGTTCGGTGAAACACTCCGATTGCAGTTCTCAACGTGGCCAGCGGTCTGTGACCGCACTCACAGGCCGGACATTTGACTACACCCTCTGAAAGCGATTTGCGCTGAAGCCCTTGCCAACCGGCCGCTCCACATATGGGTCAGAGCCAATATGCCATGTTGGAACATGAACTTGCACGGGGAGTGACACGCATGTTGGGTGGGTTCCGGAGATAACAACGTAGGGTTCCTCAAATGGCGGCTTCTGCGACACCCGGGTATCGATATCATCCTGACATCGATAATTTGGAGATCCCGACATGCCCGCAGTACTCGTCCACGGCGTACCTGATACCCACCGACTCTGGGACACCGTCCGCTCTTATCTTCAACGCAAGGATATCGTTACGATCGATCTCCCCGGCTTTGGCAATCGGTTGCCGCCAGACTTCAAGTCAACAAAGGAAGAGTATCTCGACTGGCTTATCCACCGGATCGCTGAGATCGGCGAACCCGTAGATCTGGTCGGTCATGACTGGGGCTGCCTGCTGACAGGCCGTCTCACGTCGATCCGACCGGATCTGGTGCGGACCTGGACCGGCATCAGCGGGCCAATTGATCCGGAATATCCCTGGCACTATCTCGCCAAGATCTGGCAGACCCCAGGTGAGGGCGAGCAATGGATGAAGGAGCTCGACCTCGAGGAATTTGCGGCGAAACTCGTCGAGGCCCAGATGCCGAAAGATGCGGCGGATGAATCGGTTCGGCATCTCGATGCCACCATGCGGGCGAGCATTCTCGCACTTTACCGTTCCGCAATCGAGGTCGGGGCGGAGTGGAAACCGGGTTTGAGTAGCATAACTGCGCCAGCGTTGGTGATCTGGGGCCTGGACGATCCGTTCCTGCCGCACCGCTTCGCTGACGAGCTCGGCAATGCCACACACGCACGCGCTGTCGTGAAGCTGCGCGCCTCGCATTGGCCAATGATAGAGCGCCCGGCCGATGTTGCGCGCGAACTCGAGACCCATTGGACCCACGTTTAACTCTCTGCGCTGCATCACTTCGGCTCAACCCCACGCAGCCGCAACGCGAACGGCAATGCTTGGTCACTCGCTAAGCACCCGAGCATTTGTCCAAAAACGAAACCATGGTGAAGCAGCACGGCGAGCATTGCCCAGGCTGCACCAGACAGGAGCACGCGTACATGACAAACTCAGCAATCACCCGGATTGGCGTCGGCATCATCGGCGCCAGTGCCGATCGAGGCTGGGGCGGAATTGCCCACGTCCCCGCGCTGCGGGCGCTCGATGCATTCCAGATCCGCGCTGTCAGCACAACTCGTATGGAGAGTGCGAACGCGACCGCTAGCCGACTGGGCGCCGATCTTGCCTTTGACACACATCAGGCGCTGGTCCTGCGGCCGGAGGTCGACTTGGTGGTGGTTGCGGTCAAGGTGCCGGATCACAAGCAGATCGTTTCCGACGCGCTCGCCGCGGGCAAGATGGTCTACTGCGAATGGCCGCTCGCGCGAAACCTATCGGAAGCCGAAGTGCTGGAGGGGGTTGCCCGCGAACGGCGGCTGCGCACGGTTATCGGGTTGCAGGGCGGCCTCCACCCGCCGATCCGCTATCTCCGCGACCTCGTCCGGCAAGGCGTGATCGGCATGCCGCTCAGCACGAGCGTTCGGGCGCATCTGAACGACGAAATGTGGGTCGGCCGATATGACCGGCCATTCGAATACATGGCTCGCGCAGAAAATGGCGCCACGCTTCAAAGCATCATGCTCGGCCACGCGCTCCAACCGCTCGCGCACGTACTCGGCGCATTTGAGAGCCTGTCCGCCGTCGTGGCCAATCAGCGCGGCGACGGCATCCGCCTCTCGGATGGCACTTCCCTCGTGAAGGACGCGCCGGACGAGATCATCGTCGCCGGTGTTCTCGAAGGCGGGATCGTCACTTCGCTGCACTACAGTGCCGGGCAGTCCGCCGGCTTGGTGTGGGAGATCCAGGGCACGGAAGGCAGTCTACACGTGGAGACGGCGTCGGGTTACATCCACTTCGGCGACGTGACCATCACGTTGCGCCGCGGTAGCGAGCCTGTCCAGCAGCTACAGGTTCCGCCCGCATATGCGGCTCCCGACCTGCAACTTGAGGCGCCCGCGGCGGGTGTCGCCCGCCTCTACGCCCAGCTCGCCGCCGACCTCCGCGACGGAACCGCAGATGCGCCGGACTTCGCAGTCGCACTCAATCGTCATCGGGTGCTCGAGGCGATCACACAGGCCGCTGAAACGGGTCATCGCCAGCGTCTGTCCTATCCCGTCTAGTCAACATCAATCTCTGAAAACTCTGGAGGGGCCCGACCATGGCCCTCAACCGCCAGCAGAGGCACCATGGCGTCTATCGAGGCCATACTTAAGACGAAGAGGAAAAAAACCAATCCGCCCGAAGCGGATTCTCGATCGCATGCGCATTGGCCAATCTCCTCTAAAGTTTGCCTTTGACAACAAGCCACCCTTCATCCCGCGGAGGCTGAACTTCGGGGACTAGCGTAGCTACTTCACCACACTCCTACTGCTGAGTAGATCGGCGTGCCTCGAGCTTTAGCGTTGCTCTAAGGTTTGCGGCATCGTCGCTTGGCGTCAGATTGAACAAGCGACGATAATCACGATTGAATTGAGAGATGCTCTCGTAGCCGACGTCATAGGCGACAGCGGAGATCGTGTTAGCACCCATCGCGTCGGTCAACATACATGGCCGGTATTCGGCCGCACTTCTCTTTGCGTCCTCGGCGGCGACCATCATTGTCTCCGGTCGCGACCTACTGCCATATGCAGAAAGCGCCCCGATGGACGGCAATCTGCGGCTTGCCGTTATCGCGCTACTCCTTCCGATGTTTCCTCCGACGAACCTAATCCTGCTGCGGCAGCTATACGGGAGCGCGCGGGATCTGATGATGCCGGCGGCTGGCAGACGAGAAGGACAGTTCGGATTACCTGTCCTGCCGCTCGTCGCAATTGCAATGGACTACGTGGTGGCGGTCGCCATGCTCGCGCTAAAAGTAGCGCCCTAAGGCCGCGGCATCATAGACTGACAGGGCGAGCATAATGCCTGTCGCTCTTGAACCACCATCGGTATCAAAGCCTCGCGCTGCTGTATCGGCTACTGAAACGCTCAACGCCGGATTGCCACGCTTAGAGTTGATCTGCCGTCCAGTCTGCCCTTTGCGATCATATCTACGTTGGACACGGATATTATTGCATACCTAATGAGCAGACGTTTGCGGGTCATCAGTCACGCGCCAAGGCTTCAATCGGGTCAAGTTTCGCTGCGTTGCGGGCGGGAAGGAAGCCGAAGACGATTCCGATCAGGGTGGAGCAGGCGAAGGCCACAATGATGGAGCCAGAAGAGAAGACCATTTTAAAGTCGGGGCTCAGCAAATTGAAAAGAGCGCTGATCCCGAGGGCGAGCATCACTCCCATAAAGCCGCCGACAAGGCAGACCAGAATGGCCTCGATCAGGAACTGGGAGAGGATATCGCTGCGGCGAGCGCCAACGGCCACACGAACCCCGATCTCCCTGGTGCGCTCTGTCACGGACACCAGCATGATATTCATTACGCCGATACCGCCGACAATCAGCGAGATCACGGCGACGGACGAAATCAGCAACGTCAAGGTCTGCGTGGTGGTCTCGATTGTCTCCCGAATGGTCGCCGAGTTGGTAAGGAAGAAGTCTTTCGCGCCATGCCGACGCTCGATAAGGCGCGAAACCGCGGCCTCGACGTTGCCCGGATCGACATCGTCGCTGATACGGACGGTTATGCCATCGACGTTCGGACGACCCAGCATGCGGCCCATGACGGTTGTGTAAGGCGCATAAACCGTCAATGTATCAATCGCCGGGCCGAAGGAGTTTTCCCGTTTCGTCACCCCCACGACCCTCGCCGGCATTGTGCCCAGAAGGATGACCTGTCCCACCGGCTCTACCCGGTTGGGAAACAGGTCTCGCGCGGCGTTTGCATCGATCACCACATTCTGACTGTAGGTGGTAACATCCTGGGCGTCGAACAGTTGTCCATGCGCCAGCTCAAGGCCTCGTACGCGGAAGAAGTCCGCGCCGACTCCGGTGACTGTCGCATTAACAGCCACGGCAGCACGCTTAACTGTCACGCTTGTCGCGACGGTAGGCGTCACGCTGTCGACATAGGGCTGGTTCATAAGCGCTTCGGCGTCGGCGGGAACCAGCGTCCGTATCTTGCCCGCTTCCAGGTCACCGAAGCCTTTGCCGGCACGCACCTCGATCGTGTTGGTGCCGAGCGAACCGATACTGCTCAGGATTTGTTGCTGTGAGCCGGCCCCCAGTGCCGAGATAGCCGCCACCGAGGCGATACCGATGATGATGCCGAGCATGGTCAGGAGCGAGCGCATCTTGTGCGCCCAGATTGCCGAGCCTGCCATACGAAAGGCTTCGGTCATCCGATCAATTGCGCCACGCCAGCCAGCGTCTGGCGCATGTTCGCGGATGGGACGAGCCGTCGCGGCGGACTTGGGTATATTGCGTTCGTCTGAAACGATAAGGCCGTCGCTGATCTCTACAACCCGATCCGCGTGTTCGGCGATCTTCTTGTCGTGAGTGACGAGAATGATGGTGTGTCCTTCGGCGTGAAGCTCGCGCAGGATCTTCATGACTTCGGCGCCACTGTGCGTATCTAGCGCTCCGGTCGGTTCGTCGGCCAGAATTATCTCGCCGCCATTCATCAGGGCGCGGGCGATCGACACCCGCTGCTGCTGGCCGCCCGAAAGCTTGCCCGGGATATTGCCCGTGCGCTCGGCCAGGCCCAGTCGGGTCAACAATGAGATCGCTCGATTGTGCCGGTCGGATCGGCTGCGTCCGGCGTAGATGGCTGGCACCTCGACGTTACTGGCCGCGCTGAGGTCGCCAAGCAGATGATAGCGCTGGAAGATGAAACCAAAGCGCTCACGACGTAGCGCCGCCAGTTCGTCCACGGACATCTTCGACGTCTCGCGCCCTTCGATCCAGTAGCTGCCGGCCGTGGGACGGTCGAGGCAGCCAAGGATGTTCATCAGCGTCGACTTGCCGGAGCCCGAGGCGCCTATGATAGCCATCATCTCGCCGGCCTCGATGTCGAGATCGACGTCTCTCAGCACCCTCACCATCTCGTCGCCTGCGGGGAAAGCACGGGATACCCCACGTACACGGATCAGTGGTTCCGTCATGGCGCGCCCTACCGCTTCGCCGCGGCCAGTTGAGCCTGGCCATCCGCGCGTTCGTCCGTGGATGCTCCCAGGACGATGGTCTCGCCTGCCTGAAGACCGCCAAGGATCTGAATGTCCGCGCCGTTGTCGATACCGACCTGGACCTGCCGGATTTGGACCTCGCCCACCGCGTCCAGTATGCGGACACGTGCCATATCGCCGGCTCGCGGCGCCCCCTCCACTGCGCTGAGCGGAACCAGCACGGCGCCGCTGGCGCGGCTGAGAACGATGGACACCTGCGCCGTCATGGAGGGCCGCAGGACCCCGTCCGCGTTCGCCACGTCGATCAGTCCGGTGTAATAGACAGCGCCTTTGGTTGAGCCAATCCCGCTCGCGGCTGCGTTGCTTTCGTTAGCGATGGAGGCTGGGGCCGGTTCCACCTGTCGCAACTTTCCATCGAAGCGGCGCTTCGGATCGCCAAGAATGCTGAACCAGACCGGCAAGCCACGGCTTACACGCACGACGTCAGCCTCGGAGATATCTGCGCGCACCGTCATTGTGTCCAATCGTGCGATCATGACGATGGTCGGCGCGGTCTGCAGCGCATTCACGGTTTGACCTTCGTCGGTGACAATCGCCACTACGGTGCCGGCGATCGGGGCAGTGATACGGGTATAGCCCAGCTCTACACCCGCGGACTCGAGCGCGACCTGCGCCTGGGTGATCTGAGCCTCCAGCGCCTGGACCTCCGCCCGCGCATTGTCTAGCGTGGCGACCGCGGCGTCGTACTGGGCGCGCGGCGTCGAGCCACCTGCCAGCAACTCACGCTCGCGCTCGAAATCCTTCTCGGCTTTCACTAGACCGGCCATACGCGCGGCGTGAACGGCGCGGATGTTGGCCAGGGCGGCCTCGCGGTCCCGCAAGGTGTTGCGCCGGGTCTGGGAATCGATCTCGGCCACCAATTGGCCAGCCTCGACGACGTCACCGATCTCGACCGCCAGACGCTCAACGCGACCCGACGCCTGGGCGCCGACACGCACCAGCTCGAGCGGTTCGAGAACCCCTGTCGCCAACACGACCTCTTCAATGTCACCTGTTCTCGCCCGCGTGGTCACCAGTTCAGGCTTTGCAGGCGGACCCAGAAACAGGTTCCAGACAACCAGCAGACCGACAAGGGTCACTGCCGCCAGGATCAGACGCTTGCGGGTAATGTGTCGTGTCATCAAGTCGTGGTCCACGCTATTCAAAATTGCGGGCTTTCTCTGTCACGAGAGTTACCCCAAAATTACGGGGAGCTGTCGTCGTGCCTGGCCCGTCAGGCACGCGCTGGAAAATCAACCGATCGACAAGAGTGCTTGCAATGTGGACGGCGTGCCAGTGTTTGCCCGCCAGGCATCGGCAATCGCGACCGTGCCAGCTAACATCGACGGATGAAGACGGCCCTACCGCTGCTGAAGAACGCGCCTCTCGCGCCAGCGTATGGTAAAGGTGCTGCCCTTGCCTGGCGCGGAAGAAAGCTCGACGTAACCGCCATGGCGGGTCACGATCTCGTTGACCATGCTGAGCCCCAGTCCCGCACCTGAGCCGTGAGGGTTGACCCGGTAGAAAGGCTCGAATATGCGCGAATGCTTGTCGCTGGCGATTCCACAACCCTGATCGGCGACGGTCACGCTGCCGTCAGCCTCAATACCGACCGATATCTGTCCCTTTCCACCGTACTGGACTGCGTTTCGAACCAGATTGACGAATGCACGCTCCAAAGATTCGGCATCACCAGGGACGAACACGTCTTCCGCGTCGCTGTCGAACGAAATCTCGTAGCCTTCAGAGATCGCCAGGGGAGCAAGGTCGGCAACCACCTTGGACACAACGCTGTTGAGATCGACAGGTGTATTCTGCTGGGGCTTCTGCCGGTATTTCTCGGTGTCCAGAAGCTGGTTCGCGATGGCCGTTAGTCGCTTGATGGCCGTCTGCAGGTGCGTCTTGTCCGCACTTGGTGAAAGCGTATCTATCCTCACCTGCAGGACAGCGATTGGCGTTCGAAGTTCATGCGCCGCGTTGACGAAGAAGCGCTCCGTCGCCTCAAAGCCACTATCAAGACGGCGCAACGCCCTGTTGATGTCGCGCACCAGGCGAAGCACCTCATTGGGCAAGCCACGCTCTTCCACCAGGGCGCCACGTGTGTCGAGATCAATCCTGTCAAGACGCGTCGTCAGATCGCTGAAGGACCGCAAAGCCCAGCGTGTGACAAACGGGACGCCAATCAGGGAAATGGCGACGAGGATCAGTGCCGGCACGCCGACTGCAAGGTTCCCCAACAGCACGGTCACACCATATTGGGACATCGAAACGCCGCCAGCAAAAATTGTTGCCTCCCCGGCAGGGGTGTCGAAGCGCTGCATGCGGGCGACACTCAACGGATCATTCAGATCGCCATGGAGCTCGAGACTTTTGAACGTCCGCAAGAATGGCATGTTGTCGGCAATTTTCCGGGGAGGCGCGCCGTGTGCAAGGACAATATCTTTGCCCAGATCTGCTACGAACCACAGGTCAGGAGCGTCCTCCATAATCTCCTGAAGCTTGGCCGTCGGCGCCAGATGGGTCCGGCCATTCGGCTCAAGACGGACCGAGTCTGCGATTTCCTGAGACAGCCAGATGGATGTGATAGCGACATCGGGCTTGAGGCCGGAAAGGAGATAAAAAACCAGGCCCAGCGAGGTAATAACCGCGCAGAGCTGCAGGACAATAAAACCAAATGTGAATCGCCAGCGAAGGGATGAACCGGCCGCCTTATTTCTGCTCATGATGATAGTAGCCTATTCCACGAATGTCTTTGATAACAATCTCGGCCTCCGCTTCGCCAACTTTCGGCGCAGGCGGGACATATTGAGTTCCAGTGAGTTCGACTGGATCTCGTCATCAACGGAATAGACCTGACCCTCAAGGGACGAGCGCAACACGGTACGACCACGGTTTCGCAAAAAGTTTCCATGAAGAGCAACTCCCCATAGTTGAGCGCACGCCAAACAAAATTGGCATGGATAGAGCATGAGACGCGATCATTTCTGACGTTTCCCGCCGAAAATAAGGATGGCCCGGCTGCCCTCCCGATCCAAAGCTACAAGGGCCGTCTGTCAATCGTTGCAAAGCACTAACGGGGAAACGTATGGCCACCGAAAATTACGTGAGAGTTACGCAGAATTGTCGGCCCTGACGCCGACCCATGAAGCTGGCGAGCCGGCCGGCCTGGTCGCGCGGTTTGTTCATCAGCTACTGCAAATTCACCATGCCGGGGCTGGACGCGTTGTGCCCGTGCGGGACCTGCCTCCCTCAGTAAGGTCATGGGACGTCCCCTCATCGTGGTGGCGGTGCCGCTAGACGAGCCCGCAGCTCTTGAACGGATGCGAACCTACGACACCTGGATCCACATTGTCGTTATCGGGACCAGGGATTGATCACCTTCAACCCAGCAGCCTCGAACGGGCTTGTGTCGCGAGTGGCGATTGCAAGACCATTCGCTGCTGCTATGGCGGCAATGTAGCCATCAGCCGGGCCGATCGCCTTCCCAGATACTCGAGCGCGTGCCATCAGTTCCGAGTAGAACTGTGAAGTCGCCAGATCGAAGGGCAGGATGCGCTTGGAAAAGTGAGGCAGCACTTCTCCCTCAAGGCGGTCGCGAAGGGTAGTTTGCCGTTTCCCTGAGGGCATAGCAGCAATCCCGAAGCGAAGTTCGGCGATCGTTATTGCAGAGAGGAAAAGCGTTTCGATGGCTTGGGCGTCCAACCAGGCAACCACTGCCTCGTCAGGAACCGGTTTCCACGGCTCGGATATAACGTTGGTATCCAGCAAGATCATTCGAAGGTCATCGGTTCAGCGGGCGTCTTGTCGCGACTTTTCTGCAGGGCCTCAACGTCGCTGTCGGAAAGCTCAGCGTCGCGGCCAATAGCCGCCAGTAACGAGCCAAGCTTAACACGCTCTGGGGGACGGACCGCGGCCTCAATAATGTCGCGGATCTCGGCCTCGGTGCTTCGGCCGTGATGAGCCGCTCGCAGCCGCAGAGCACGATGTGTTTCGTCAGAAAGATTTCGAATGGTGACCGCCGGCATTGATATCAACCCCATAGGAATGATGGCTTTGATATCAAAATATGCTAAATGTCATCAGGCTTCAAGGATTCAATAATGAGGACGAAAACCAGGTTTGTTCAGGTCTCCGCAGTTGATGGGATTCGAACCGAAATCCCTGAGACAATTCTGATCGATAAGCAGTTGCCATATTATAGAGAACAGGACGGCGTAGATTTTGGCACCAAATGGTGCTATAAATGCCGCTTTAATATGGGAGTTTTTTCATGCGTTCGACTATCAATCTCGACGATAACCTCATGGAACGAGCAAGATCCCTTACCGGAACCAAGGAAACGGCCGCGCTTGTTCGCCAAGCATTGGAAACGCTCGTGCGAGTCGAGTCTGGAAGGCGGCTCCTCGCGCTCGGGGGCTCCATGCCCGATGCAGAAGCAGCTCCTCGCCGCCGGAGCGAAGCGGCAAAGTGATCCTTGTAGACACGTCCATCTGGATTGATCATTTTCGCCACGGAGACTCGGAGCTACGCAGAATCATTGAGGACGACCTGCTACTCTGCCACCCTGCAATTATCGGCGAATTGGCGCTTGGCAGCTTGCGGGACCGTGATGCCGTAATGGCGTATTTAGCGGCACAGCGCGAAGCATTCGTCGCCACCCACGCCGAGGTCATGACGATGATTGATCGGCATTCGATTTTCAGCATGGGCATTGGTTACACCGACGCCCACTTGTTGGCTTCGACGTTGCTTGACGGGCGATCGAGCTTATGGACCAGAGACAAACGTCTAACAGCAGCAGCTGAAAAGGCAGGCGCCCTGCTGCATACACCTGCGATCCCACCCAATTAGTCGGTGCAGACGTGAGCACTGTCCATGCTTATTACCTAAAAGCTCTTGATGACGTACAGATCGGCCGGGATGGTTCCGAGATGGGCGGAGGATTTCTGCCACTCCTTCTCGAACCCCGAACCGCCGTCGTTGCCGCTGCGATAGCACACCTCACCGAAGCGGAAGCCGTATTTGCCGATCGTCAGCCACGGCGTAAGGTCGCAGTTCGCATCGACCGGGTCCAAGCAGATACGTCTTCCTGCGTCTATCCGGCCACTGCCCGCAGTTCGCGCCGATTGTCAGCCGTGACAAGCTCGTCGGCGCGCTTCGCGACGGCGCGCCGTTCGTCCTCAGGGAGTGCCTTCATCAGCTCGTCGAGATCATCCATGCGTCTTCTCACGGAGCTGGTTAGGCGTCTTGTTCCTACTGGTGCGCATGAGGTTCGACAAATGACTTTGGCTTGAGAACCCGCTCAGAAACGCCACCTCCGCCACCGGCATCGTCGTTTCGGAGAGCAGTCTTTCCGCAAAATCGAGCCGACGTTCCAGGACGTAGCGATAAGGCGGACAGCCAAAGGTCTTGGAGAAAGCCTGCGTGAAGTGCCCCACGGAAAGGCCGCAGATAGCCGCAAGCTCGGCAGTTGTCAGCTTCCGCAAAAAGTGCTCGTGGAGGTAGTCGCGAACTCTGCTGGCGACCGCTGGCGTCAGCCCCGTCTTGGGGGACTTTGCAGGCTTCCTTTCGCTCGAGTAATTTCGAAGCACATGGATGCCCAAGAGCGTGATGAGCGAATCGAGGTAAAGTTCATTCGAATGGTCGGGGTGGTTCAGTTCCCTCCTGATCATTTTCGCGAACTCTGACGCGGCACGGTCCAACGTCATATGCGTGGGTCTGAGCTCGACATCAACGCGGCCGAATTCATGGCGTGCAAGTTCGAGAATGCTTTCTGCCGAGTGACCAACGACAATGCACTCGGTGGCGCCATCCCAGCTCGCCTTCCATTCGACATTGGCAGGACGGATCGCAAGCATTCCTGACGTCACGTCCGATCTTCTGGAGCGCTCGCCCTCAAACCCGAGGCTGACGCCTTCCGACGGCGCAAGCATGATTACCGTACTGTGGCCCGTGCCGAGAAGGGATCTTGATCCCGGTGGTTGTCGCCAATGGACCGCCCCACCTCGGAACGCCATCTTTCGTGGCCCGACATGATCGGGTACATGCGCTAGTAGACTAGCGTCAGCAATTTTCCTGTCCATTTCAACAAAGTAGTCCCGCCAAACCACTGGCTGCCTATCGCAGCGGTTGAACTTTAACGGCAGGTATCACACCCGGCCACTATAGTTTCTTAGGAATGAATTCTCATTGCCGTTTGCTGGTTGAGTCCATCTATCCCTCGCCAGCCGCTTGAGGAGTTTGAGATACGCCTCGCAGCAGTCGCATCTGGCAGGAGGGGCAGAGTTGCAGCATTCTTATGCGGTATAGCTGCGGTTGGCCCGGACCACCGCTTTTCACCCAGCGATGCGTGTCGATTTTCCGCAGCTCCTGCTCACGGCCGCAAGCGTCGCAGATCCACGTCCTGACGTTTCGCATGATGTGTGTGCCGCCCCCGGAGGTACGCTTCAATGCCGGTGCTCTCCGCTGGTGCGGAGAGCTGACTGGCTCAAAATTTCCCGACGAGATTGAGGAATACGCCTTCGTCATCGAGGGTGAGGTCTCTCAGGTCGTCGGAGAAACGTCCGAAGTTGTAGCCGACGCCCACCTTGAAGTTGTTTCCGACATGGCGGTAGATCGCGGCGAGCGCACCAAAGTCGGTGGTGTCGGCCTCAGGCATGTGCATCACCCGTCCTTCGAGGAGGATATCCCAGCTCTTGATGACATGCAGATCGGCCCGGATGATCCCCAGATGGGCGGAGGATTTCTGCCACTCCTTCTCGAAGCCCGAACTGCCGCCGTCACCGCTGCGATAGCGCACCTCGCCGAAGCGGAAGCCGTATTTGCCGCCGATCGTCAGCCACGGCGTCAGGTCGTAATTCGCATCGACCGAGAGGATGTGGCTGCGTTGCGCGGGCGCAAACTCATCGCCCGTCGCGCCGCTGATCGTCTGGTTGTTGCCCGGCAGATCGTAGAGCCAGGTATATTTGAAGAGCGCGTTGAGACGTTCGTTGTCGACCGGCCTATAGGCATAGCCGACGGAGGCTTCCACATAGTCGGTATTGGCAAAATAAGTCTCCGAGCCCTGGCTGTCGGAAAGCACAGCGTCGAAATGGGTAAGAAGCCGCCAGTCCGGATCGGTCTTCCAGGCAAAGCCACCGGTCAGGAGATAGGTGTTCTGGTCGCGCGTGTGGTTGTCCGACCGCTCGATGCGGACCTCACCGCGCAGCCGCGCGTTGATGCCTCGCTCCTCGTCCTTATAGCCGAGCGCGAGCGAGGGCGCGTAGCGGTCGAAGTCCTCATATTGGGCGTCGGTGGCGGGATTGACGGTATCGTCCTGCACCTGGCCGACCTCGAGGCCGCCGTCGAGCGTCCACATGTCGTCAGGGGTGTAGACCACGCCATAGGTCTGAGTCAGCGAATTGCGCTGCCCGAACATGTCGTAATTGCTCTCGCTATAGGCGGAAAGCAGATCGCTCATCTTGCGGCGCATGCCAAGCACGACTGTGCCCTTGTCGTCTCCGAAGAGGTCACGGGTATTGTGCAGATCGAAGGCGCGATCCGGATCGAGCTTATAGCCGAGATAATACTGGCTGTTGGCATTCGGATCATAGGTGACGCCCGCCAATCCACCCACGCCGTGGGTGCCGTAGGACACCTCTCCTTCCAGCCCGATCGTATCGGTGAGCTGATATTTGGCGCCCACCCCTGCCCTATCGTTGCGGTGAATGTCGCCGGAGCGGGAAAGCGTGCCCTGCCCGAAGGCATAGACGAGCCGGTCGTCGTCGATGCGATAGTCGAGGCGCACGCCCGCATCCAGCCGCGAGCCGTCATAGCCGGACTTTCCGGCATTGATGGCAAGCGGCGACATCAGTTCGGTATAGGTGACGCCGAAGGAAAGCTTCCAGTGCTCGTCGAAGGCATGGCTGATGCTGCCGGAACCGTCGCGGCGGATTTGGCCGCGATCGTCGGTGAAGTCGTCATAGGTGAGCTTCAGCCCGGTCTTGCCGGTCAGATCGACATCGGCATGGGCGCCCCAGATGCGCTGATCGACGCTTACGTCGTCGAACAGCGTGGAAAAGCCCGCCTGCTTCTGCTCGTAATATCCTCCGACCTTGCCCTTCATACCGGCGCCGATCTCTTGAAGATCAGCCTGCCCCTCAACACGCCAGGCCGATCCCCTGTCGTCGTTCGGATCGCCGTAATAGCCCGGTTCATTGGTGCCCCAGGTCAGGCCCCCGTCGGAGGATTGGGAAAGATCAAAGCCCCGTCCTCTCGAGTGAGCGACCTCGGCTTTCAAGAAGGTATTCTCCGAATGCCGGAGGGTGACATCCGCGCCATAGGCTTTCTGGTCGGCAAGTTCGGTGGAATCGTCCATGCCGGTGACGCCGACCCGCACCTTGTCGTTGATCCAGTGCTGGGCGCGCCCGCCATAGACATAGCCGTCGACGTCGCTTGCAACCGGCTCGAACTCGTACTGGACCGTCAGATAGGTCTTGCCGCCGCCGAGCGCGCCATTGCGCACCGGATCGGACGTGCCGGTCATGGAAGACATCGGCCGCCGCAGGATGATGACGCCCTGCATATAATCGAAGGAATAGTCCTCGCCGTAGGTCAGCGCGCGCCGCTCGATCACCCGGCCCGTCACCGCGTCACGGATTTCGACGCGCACGGTCTCGGAGCCCTGGACGATGTCCTGACGCTTCAGGAAGTAAGCGGATCCGCCAGTGCCCAGGAATTCCTCGCGCTGCGGCAGTGTGTCGGGCTGGGCGGCATAGGCCGTCACTTCGGTGCGGCGCTCGCCGAACGAGGTCGTTTCCTGTGAGCGATAAACACCGGATGCGCCGTAAAGCGCCCGGTCCGAGGGCAGGAATTCCGTGCCGGTGATCTGGGTCTTGTAATTGCCCCACATCACGTGGCTGTCACCGCGCTCCAGGCGCACATAGAACTTACCCTTGGTGGGGGCATCCTCCACGAAGGTGGAATCGTCGCCATAGACGGGATAGTAGTCGTCCGGATCAAGCCGGCGCAGGATCTGGCGCGGGTCCTGACCGTCGAGATTGCTGAACAGTTCATTGATGTCGTCTTCGCCGGTGTCGGCGGCAGCGGTCAGCAGATACTGACCCTTGATCTTGCCCTTCAGGTAAAAGGCAAGCCGTCCCTTGGTATAGACGTCGTCATATTCGCCGGGGCGCACCTCTTCGATCCGGGCGTCACCGGTGC
>NZ_JBHFJG010000051.1:55182-128464 GCF_057559155.1 Rhizobium moroccans
GCGCCACGTAGAACCAGTCATTATCGGGAATGTTGACGTCGCGGCTGAAGGAGAGCCCGCCGGTCTTCGGTTCGCCCTTGACCGCGACATCGACCGAATGGTCGCCGGGCGGCAGAATGCGCTGCACCACGAAGGCCTGGTTAGGGTCGGTCGGAATGGCTTCCCCGAACACCTGGACATTATGGCCGGGCGGCACGTTGCGTCCATAGACGGTCACCGCCCCGCCACTGACGGGGATATTCTTGATCGCGGTGCGATCCTCGCCCATGCCGGGCGCCACGGCCTTCTCCCCTTGCGGATCGGGCCGCAAATCGCGATTGGTGCGGGCGATCGTCAGTGGCGCCGTCTCATCGAAACGGCCCTTGCCATCGTAGACGCGCAGCACATAGGCAAAATCGGCCTCCTCGGCCGCCGGCATGATCCAGCCCGCTTCGCCGTTGATGGCGACCGGTACGATCGCGACAGGCCTGTTCCTGTCCCGGCCGCCCTTGCGATCGAATATCAGGATCTCGGACCGCTCGATGAAGGCGGGATAGTTGGAGGTGGCCAGGAAGCGGACTTCCTCGCCGGCCTTGTAGGTGCGCTTGACCGGAACGGTCGAGACATTCAGCAGCGTGCCGGCTTCCAGGCCGTCGAACTTCACCTGGATGTCGACGGCGGAAAGATCGATATCCGTCTGCCGCTGCTGGTCGACCGGGCGAATGGCCGGCTTTGCCGCGCCAACCCGGTCAGCCTTGAGCGCCGGCTGGCCGGTCCTGGTAGCCGAGCTATTGCCCTCCTCCAGCTCGGCGCTCTTGTCGACGGTCTCCCCATCGACGCTGATCATGAAGGGTATGGCCGGCTGGTCGGCCGGTGTCTCCGCTTCGGTATTGGCACCGATCGGCAGCGGACGCACCGCGCTGACGGCGGCTACCCTGCCACCCTTGCCTGCTGCTTGCTGACCCGCTTCCTGGGCTGCCGCTGGCAGTGCTGCCGCAAGTCCCATGAATGCCGTGCTCGCCAGCAGTATCAGACGCAGGTTGGATTTCCGGCCACGCTCCGTGCTCGTTACAACGCTCTTCATTGTCCCGCCTCCACACGCGTCTCAATTTCCAGGGGGTAGGATCGTTTGCGTTGTCGCCACCTCTCCGCGATCAGCTCCTTGATGCGTTTGACACGCGCCTCGGCCAGATCCGGATCGCTGCCCGTGTCGAGATAGGTGAGTCTCAGCACCGACTGCTCCTGGGCCAGCACGTCGACGAGCTGGCCGACGCCTTCCGCCCAGCGCTTATCGAGCTCCACTTCGCCCGGCACGAAGGCTTCATCGGCAAGGTCGAGGCGAACCACACGTCCGATCGAGGCGCCGAAGTTCAGCTCCGTCATCTTGCCGGCGGTGAGCCGCACGACACGCGGGTTTTCCGTCGTCAGGCGATAGCCCGTCGGCAGGGTGCGGGTATCGAGCTTCATGATGAAGTTCGTCCCGATGCGCGCATCCGGCAGATCGGCGCAGGCAACGTGGAAGCGGCCGTATTTGTCGGTGGTGATCAGCCAACCCTTGACGGTCGCCACCCGAACGCCAGGCAGGCCCGGCTCGCCTTTGTCCTGATAACCATTACGGTTCTTGTCGTCGAAGACCTTGCCAATGATATCGCCGCAGTCGAAGACCGGCTCGACGATGATCTCGACCACTGCACGGGCCTGGCCGGTGATCCGCCGGCCGGATTGGTCCTCCGCATGCGCGAGGTTGACATGCTCGCCAGGTCCGGCCGTGCTGAGCGCAAGCAGCCTGAGCCTGATCTCGATCTCGGAGCGGCCGTCAACGGCGACATCGGGGAAGCGGATCTGACGCCCCGCGATCTCCGGCGTCACCTTGACTCCATCGACCGTCGCCGTGTCCTCCACGAAGCGGAAGCCGGCCGGCATGGTGTCGATGACCGTCAGTCCGGATGCCCGAGCCCCGGTATTATTGGTGACGCGGATCGTGAAGGGCGCCTGCTCGCCGCGGCGGATGAACCGAAGATTGGCCACCTTGCTGACGGTGATGTCGGTCGGCGCCGCCGCCGGCATCGTGATCACCGAGGTCGATTCATCCGAGGTGATCTCACCGGTGCTTATCCGGCCACCGGCCGTCGCGGAGTTGGCAACGCCGTCCGAAGCACCGGCCGCATTATCGATATCCTGCTGCGTCAGCGTGTAGGTCGCTGTGAACTCTTGGACCTGGCTCGGCGCGAGAGTGACAGGCTCTGGCGTAAACCTCGAAAGCGAGCCTTCAGCCGGCTTCTCATTAAAGGTCGGCCCGACATCCACCGGCCAGACATTCGTGACCGTCTGTCCGCCATCATTGGTGATGGTGAAGGTATAGGTCAGCGTGTCACCCAGGCTCGCATGCCCATTGCCGTCGACGTCGTTGAAGAGGCCGGTCTTCTGCAGCCGCAGGCTTGCAGGCTGCGGCAAGGTCACAACCGTATCCGGCGGGCTTTCGATCGGATCGCCACCCGGATTGGTCCCGGTTGCGGTGGCGGTGTTCTCCACCCTGCCCGTATCGATATCGGCCTGGCTCGGCGCATAGGTCGCCGTGAAGGTGAAGGAGGCGCCAGGAGCCAATGTCTGCGGACCCTGATCCACCGAGACCCCCGCCCTGGCGAGCAGCGGATCATTGGGGGTAACATTGGTCAGCGTCACCGCACCGGAGTTGGTCACCAGGAACGAATAGGTAATCGTCTCGCCGAGATCCAAAAGATCGTCGCCATCGCCGTCATTGAGCGTGGCCGTTTTTTCGATCCTGAGACCAGTTGCCTGATCCGGCGGCACCACCACCGTATCCGGTGGGCTTTCGATCGGCGGGCCCGACGGCGGCGTGCCGGTGGAGGTCGCGGTATTCTCGACACGGCCCGCATCGATCTCAGCCTGCGTCGGCATATAGGTCGCCGTGAACGTCGCCGTACCGCCGGGCGCCAGTGTCTGCGGACCTGGCGTCACCGAGATGCCGGCATTGGTCAGCAGCGGATCGTTCGGCGTGACATTGGTCAGCGTCACCGCGCCGGTGTTGCGCACGACGAATGTGTAGCTGATCGTCTCGCCCGCATCGAGCAACCCGTCACCATCGAGGTCGTTCAGCACGCCGGTCTTGTCGGTCGTGAGACCGGACGTCTGATCCGGCGGCACCACGACCGTATCCGGCGGGCTTTCCGTCGGCGGTCCCGATGGCGGTGTGCCGGTGGAGGTCGCGGTGTTGACCACCCGGCCGGTATCGACCTCAGCCTGCGTCGGCATATAGGTTGCCGTGAAGGTGGCGTTTGCACCGGGCGCCAAGGTCTGCGGACCGGGCGTAACCGAGATGCCTGCCTCCTGCAGCAACGGGTCGTTGGGGGTGACATTGGTCAACGTCACCGCACCGGTATTGGTCACCACGAAGGAATAGGTGATGGTCTCGCCCGCATCGAGCAGCCCGTCGCCATCGAGGTCGTTGAGCGTGCCGGTCTTGTCGGTCCTGAGCCCTGGCACCTGATCCGGCGGCACCACCACCGTATCCGGCGGGCTTTCGATCGGCGGGCCGGACGGCGGCGTACCGGTGGAGGTCGCGGTGTTCTCCACCCGGCCTGCATCGATCTCAGCCTGCGTCGGCGTATAGGTCGCCGTGAAGGTGACGCTCCCGCCTGGTGCCAGCGTCTGCGGGCCCGGCGTCACCGAGATCCCGGCATTGGTCAGCAGCGAGTCGTTGGGGGTGACATTGGTCAGCGTCACCGCACCGGTGTTCCTGACCAGGAACGAGTAGGTGATCGTCTCGCCGGGATCGAGGAGCCCGTCGCCATCACTGTCGTTGAGCCTGCCCGTCTTATCGGTTGTAAGTCCAGGCGTCTGGTCCGGCGGCACCACGACCGTATCCGGCGGGCTTTCGATCGGCGGGCCCGACGGCGGCGTGCCGGTGGAGGTCGCGGTGTTCTCCACGCGACCCGCATCGATCTCAGCCTGGGTCGGGGTGTAGGTTGCCGTGAAGGTGGCGTTTGCACCTGGGGCGAGCGTTTGGGGACCAGGCATGACCGAGATCCCGGCATTGGTCAGCAGCGGATCGTTCGGCGTGACATCAGTCAGCGTCACCGCGCCAGTATTGGTGACCACGAACGTGTAGGTGATCGTCTCGCCGGCATCGATGAGCTCGTCACCGTCGAGGTCGTTGAGCGTGCCGGTCTTGTCGGTCCTGAGACCCGTGGCCTGGTCCGGCGGCACGATGACAGTATCCGGCGGGCTTTCGATCGGCGGCCCCGATGGGGGCGTGCCGGTGGAGGTCGCGGTGTTTTCCACGCGGCCCGCGTCAATTTCGGCCTGGGTCGGCGCATAGGTCGCCGTAAACGTCGCGCTGCCCCGCGGCGCCAACGTCTGCGGTCCGGGGGTCACCGAGATCCCGGCATTGGAAAGCAGCGGATCGTTCGGCGTGACGTCGGTCAGCGTCACCCCACCCGTATTTGTCACCAGGAAGGTGTAGGTGATCGTCTCACCCGCGTCGAGAAGACCATCGCCATCAAGATCGTTCAGCACACCGGTCTTGTCGGTCCTAAGCCCCGGCGCCTGATCGGGCGGTATTACGACGGTGTCCGGAGGGCTCTCGATCGGTGGACCGGAGGGCGGCGTGCCGGTGGAGGTCGCGGTGTTCTCCACCCGGCCGGCATCGATCTCAGCCTGCGTCGGCGTATAGGTCGCGGTGAACGTCGCTGTACCACCGGGCGCCAGCGTCTGCGGTCCTGGCGTCACCGAGATCCCGGCATTGGCAAGCAGCGGGTCATTGGGGCTGACATCCGTCAGCGTCACCCCGCCCGTATTGGTCACCACGAATGAATAGGTGATCGTCTCGCCGATATCGATAAGCCCGTCACCGTCGAGATCGTTGAGCCTGCCGGTCTTGTCGGTCCTCAGACCGGGCGTCTGGTCAGGCGGCACGTTGACCGTGTCCGGCGGGCTCTCGATCGGCGGGCCCGATGGCGGCGTGCCGGTGGAAGTCGCGGTGTTCACGACCTCGCCCGCATCGATCTCAGCTTGCGTCGGGGTATAGGTCGCCGTGAACGTCGCGCTGCCGCCAGGCGCCAGCGTCTGCGGTCCGGGCGTCACCGAGATCCCGGCATTGGTCAGCAGCGGGTCGTTCGGCGTGACATCAGTCAGCGTCACCGCACCGGTATTGGTGACCACGAAGGAATAGGTGATCGTCTCGCCCGCATCGAGAAGGTCGTCGCCGTCAAGATCGTTCAGGACACCGGTCTTCTCGGTCCTGAGCCCGGTTCCCTGATCCGGGGGCACAGTGACCGTATCGGGTGGGCTTTCGATCGGCGGGCCCGACGGCGGCGTGCCGGTGGAGGTCGCGGTGTTCTCCACCCGGCCGGCATCGATTTCAGCCTGCGTCGGCGTATAGGTCGCCGTGAAGGTGGCGGTACCACCGGGTGCCAGCGTCTGCGGGCCGGGCGTCACCGAGATCCCGGCATTGGTCAGCAGCGGGTCGTTCGGCGTGACATCAGTCAGCGTCACCGCACCGGTATTGGTGACCACGAAGGAATAGGTGATCGTCTCGCCCGCATCGAGAAGGTCGTCGCCGTCAAGATCGTTCAGGACACCGGTCTTCTCGGTCCTGAGCCCGGTTCCCTGATCCGGGGGCACAGTGACCGTATCGGGTGGGCTTTCGATCGGCGGGCCCGACGGCGGCGTGCCGGTGGAGGTCGCGGTGTTCTCCACCCGGCCGGCATCGATTTCAGCCTGCGTCGGCGTATAGGTCGCCGTGAAGGTGGCGGTACCACCGGGTGCCAGCGTCTGCGGGCCGGGCGTCACCGAGATCCCGGCATTGGTCAGCAGCGGGTCGTTCGGCGTGACGTCGGTCAGCGTCACCCCACCCGTATTCGTCACCAGGAAGGAATAAGTGATCGTCTCTCCGACATCGATCAGCCCGTCACCGTCCAGATCGTTCAGTGTGCCGGTCTTGTCGGTGGTCAGCGCCGGATTGGCGATCTCATTGGTGAACAGGCATTGAATAGCCGATTGAGGTCGCACATTGGCGGCCGGTATCGTGAGCGTGGGCGTGGCAAAGCTGCCGATCACCGTCGGATTGCCGGTATTGCCCGCATTCTGGTCGGTGCACACCGCCCCGCTGGCGTTCCAGCCGGCCGGAACCACCTCGCTCAGGACAAGCTCGGTACCCGGAATGGAATTGTAGGCAGGCGAGGAAACCGCCGTGCCGGCCGTCGTCGTGGTCAACGCGGTCGAGGGCACGGCCGTGCCGTTCGCCTGCATCACATTGCTCATGTTGAAGTTGAAGCTGCCCGTTCCTTCCTCGCTCACCTTCTGCAAGGTCAAGCAGGCAGGACGGACGTAGAGCAGGTTGACGATATAGTCGGCGTTATCGACGTTGCTGGTGGTGATGGTGATGGAGGTGACGGTGTCGGCCGAATTGCCTTGCAGCGCGCCAGCCTGCTTGACGTCCCCCGAAGGATTGTAGCTCAGCACGCCGCCGCTGTAGTTCAGGTTGGTGAAGGTGGGGTGCCAGCCGGGAACGAAGGAGAAGTCGGACAGGTTTGCCGTGCTCCCCGCGCCAAGGCTGATGGTGAACCTGGCCGGCGTGCTCTGATAGCTGGTGGCACCGACATCGCTGACGATGAACTGGATCCAGTTGGCCGGTACCGGCTGTGAGAACGTCCAGCGGAAGGTGTAGTTGCCGCCGAGCGTGCTCCATGGAGAGGTGGCGTTCCAACCATTCGGCGCACCTGACTTCTGCACCGACCCGGAAACGGGTAGCGGCGTACCGTTGAAGGTGGTGTTGCCGAGGACGCGAACCGGCGAACAAACTCCGGAGGTCGGTGGCGGCGCCGCAGTATTGGTGTCGCTTGCCGTGTTGTTGCTGGTGTCCGGGTCGCTTGTTCCATCAGGTGGAGTGACGGTCGCCGTGTTCGTCAGGCTTCCCGTCTGCTCGGTCGGGATGCCCATGCTGAGCGTATAGGTGACGGAGCTGCCCGCCGGCAGGTCGGCGGTCGTGTCGATCGCCCCCGTGCCACTCGCCACACCGCATTGGGCGCCGCCCGTCGCGTTGCCGCAGGTCCAGCTCGCGGTGGTGATGCCGGACGGCAGCGGATCGCTGATCCGCGCACCTTGAACGCCGAACGGGCCATCATTGGTGACTACGATAGTGTAGGACGCATCAAGCCCCGGCGTATACGTGGTGGCGCCGTCATCCTTGGTGATCGACAGATCGGCACCGAACTCCATCGGGGAGATCGCGCACTTGGCACCATCATTGCTACCCGAACCAGGCAAATCAGAGATCAGTGTGACAGCGCCACTTGAGACATCAAACCTGTAGAAACCGCCGCTATTGTTGCCCCCGAAGACGCCATTAGAGGCGCCGAACATCGCGCCGAAGACGCGCGTTGCCTGTGGTGCACCGATCGCCGTGACACTGCCCGAACCAGGATTGATCGAGTAGAATTGACCGCTGACGGCGTCCTGCGTGTAGAGAAGCCCATTATGCCAGGCCAGGTCAAAGCCTCCGGGAGCGGCCGTCAAGGAAAGTGGAGCCGCTGTCCGGGTATCAACATCAATGCGATATAGCGTGTTGGTGTTGCTCGAGCTGCTGTAGGCATAAAAGGTGCCGTCAGCCCCAATCTCACCGGCATTATAGGTGACTCCGGTCGGCAAGTTTGCCACAGCCCCGAGATCTGCAGTGCTGCCGTCGCTACCAATACGCAGCAGCCTGTTCGTCCCAACGACAATTGCGTAGAGATAGTTGTCGCCCGGATTGTAAGCTGTGGCGTTGTAATCCGTGGTGGCTGCTCCGATCGACTGGACAGCGAATGGGTTCGACGACGCGTCCAGACGGTAAAGCCCCGTAGGGCTATTCTGCGTCAGGTACATGCTCGAGGTGCAGGCACCGAAGCTCGGCTGCGTATCGACAGTCAGGGTCGCGTTGCCCGGCGGGCTTATTCCGACGGAGGACGATATGTTTGATGCACCGTTGGTATAAGCCCCCCCAGTAGCCGCCGATACGGGCACGGTTGCGGTACAAGAAGCCAAGCCAGCAGTTAGATTCCCCGAAACGCTGATCGCTCCCCCGCCTGCCGGTGCTTCAATCACACCCGACGGGCACGTCGTGCTTACAGTGCCCGGTGCAACCGTCAGACCCGTTGGAAGTACATCAGTGAAGGACCACCCATTTTTGGCGCCGAGCTCACTTGTATTCGTAATCGTGAACGTCAATGTGGAAGTCTGACCAACGGCAACACTGGTCGGAGAGAATGATTTGTCCAACTGTGGCGTTGTATCGAGGACCCTGACGTTGTCGAAGGCGTGATCGTTGCCGGTTCCGCTGCCATTGTTGTTCACCATTCGCACGCCGAACGAAGAACCACTGATCAATACGGCGCCGTTCGAAGTATATGTGCCGGTGTTGATCGCCCCCGCGGCAGCGACCCCGAGAGCGGGCACGTTCCGTGCTGTTCCCCCGGTGCAAGCATTGATCTGCGATCCGGCAGCCGTGGCGACACCACTGTCGTTCACCAACGAGAACTGCAGCAATGGTGCGGACACGTTACAATTGACGGCGGCGACATCGACGCTGAATGACAGGAAGCGGTTGCTTGTGGGAAACGCAATGTTCGTGGCTGTCTGGAACTCCACAAGCCCCGCGCCAGGATTGCCCGATGTAAATGCCGAGACCGCATAATTTCCCTGTGCGACAGCTTGGCTCTGTCCCGTGTGCAGGCCGAGTGCCCACGACAGGCGCTGCGTCATATTCCAGATATTTTGGGTCGTACATTCCGCCACTGGAGCTGCAGCGGTGACCGACTGATTAGCTGACGCGATCCAGCCGTTGCAGCTCGTCAACCATGCTGGATTGGCAGAATAGGTCTGGCCAGTTGTGCCGGTATAGGCGTTCAGCTTTACGATCGGGTTTGGGCCGGGGCGATTCTGGAAATTATCCGTGTAAATGTTGATGGGAGCCTGTGGTACACCAGGCGTTCCTGGAGCCGCCAGCGCCGTCGCGGAAAGCGCCACGTTCGCAAGCAAGGTCGCCGACGCTAGACCGAAAAAGCGCTCGGAGCGCGACACCTGTAACCTTGCCTTCCGGGGCCTCGCATTCTCCCGTGGATCGACGGCAAGGCGAGTGGCGTGCTTTTCAGCATCCTCGCGGACTGGTTCGACAAGACGCGCGACATCGCGCAGCGAAACTGGCTTCCGCATGCAAGGCTCCCTCGAAGTCAGGTCTTCGATCGAGCCTTTTCACAGCGTACTGATGTCACCCCGTGCTGCGAATCGGACTTGACCGAAATCAAGCCGAGGAGCGCAGAAATCAAAAAAACTGTCTTTCAGGATACGTAGGTGTTTTGCAGGATCCGTAGGTTTCTGGATATATTTCGGCATGCTTTTCAGGAAACGGCTAATTTAGTGCTGTTTTTGCAACGCGGAATCCAACCGACGGTGGCGAAAAATATACGATCAAAAAAAGCCCGAGCCTGAAGTTGTGAGTTGCGCGACTGTTATCGCTGCGCGCAGCGCCGCGTGGCTGAAGCTCAGGCTTCAGCACATCAGTCCACCGCGAGCCTGGATGTCGTCGAGCATGTCGCTGATCACCGCGAAATCCATCTGCTCCGGCCAACGGTATCGGACGCAGCCTTTGCCATGGTTGAGGCCGTTCAAACGATGTTCGAAGCGAGTGAGGGCGGTCGGCCAGTATAGAAGGCGATGTGCTGTTTCTGAATGCTGAAGGCGCCGACCGAGTCTTCTCCCCCGGCGTATAAACGGGCATGCTCTACTGCACCCCCTCATACCAGCCGTGGTTCAATCTCCTTGTCCTGATCCTGTCTAAGGATCGGAGCTCGCCCGCTCCAACTCCGCCAACCGCTCCTTGCAGATCGTTTCGACAAGGCGGTGAAGATGCTCCGTTCGCTCGAGAAGCCAGGCAAGCGCCTCCTCGGTGATTTCGAAGTGCTTCGAATAGCGCGCCTTCACATAGGCCTCGTTGAGGATGTTGTACCAGGCGGTGAAGCGGTGCTGGTCGCGCGGCCAGGCTTCGATGAGCCGGCGGTCGTGATCCTCCACAAGAGCACGCAGGAATTTGAGATTGTGAGAAGGTGGGCTGTAATTGGTGAGGGTCAGGAGAAGGCACGAGTAGGCGGACTCGACAGACTGGTGGAGTTCGAACACTGCAAGGTTTAGCTCCCCCTCTGAAAGATAGAACCTGGCGCCTTTGGCAAACGACGTTGAGTATCTGAAGACTCTCTCAAAATGCTCCTTCGCCACCCTGAGCGCATCGGCGGGAGAAAGCCGCTTCGGCTCGGCCAGCGGCCGGTCGTCGAGCTCGTAGAGCACGATGCCCTCACGCAGGATATCGACGAAGAAATACTGCCCGTCGGCCAGGAAGTTGTTCACCTCCCGGGCGCCATGCACGATCAGCCCAACCGGCGTCGAGACACCCTTGTCCCATAGCAGCCGGTCGGTCGCCTTGTCCCAGTATTGCGGCTCGGCCAGTTTCTTCGAGCTGACGATGACCAGGATATCGTAATCGGAGCGGTAGCCCTTCATCGTATGCGGCTCGTCCACCCAGGTGCCGCGGGCATAGGAGCCGAACAGGATGATCTTCAGGATCCGCCCGCGCGTCTTGAAGGCGGCCGAGCTTCCCGCGAGTGTATCGGCAAACTCCTCGTGGATGATCTCGACGACGCGGGCCAGTTCCCGCTGCTTCTTCTCGGGCAGATGTTCGAGGCTCGATTTCATATCCCATCGATAGGGCAAAGGCGATTCGCCGTCTACTACCGGAATTCATGGGTTCTGCTTTATCAAAAAATAACATATTGATCTGAAGTCGTGATTAATAAACAGTTCTGAACCTAGCGGAAAAGCGTGGGAAGAACGTGGCACCTGCGCCCCTTCGTGCGTCATCGAGCGGCGAACCCGCCTTGCTACGCGTCATCCGCTGACGAGGATTGCCGCCGTCGATCCCGCCCTCAGTAATTGGAATCAACGACTGGGCTTGGCGGCGTAACCCTCGTTATGGCACGACAGCGTGTGACTTGCGCCGCCATTGCGCCCGCGCTTCTCATTCGCCCAACAACTGACGCAAGCGGAAGTCTTCTTCGCCGGCGAGGATCAGGTGCGCTTTGCCAAGGCGCTGATCGAGCCACCCGTGCCCGGCGCCCGTCTGGCTCGTGCCGCGAAGCGCCACGCCGACCTAATCGCGCCTGGTGAGCAAGGCCTGTGAGGGTGGCGCTTTCCGCGCCACCATCAACGATCAATCATAAGCATTTCATTTCACAAAATTCAAAATGCAACTTTCACCGTTTCCCTCGCGCCTGTCAGGTGCTTCCGCATGAGGGCGGCTGCGACCTCATTGTCGCCACACTCCAGCCGATCGAGGATTTCCAGATGCTCCCTGCAAGTGACAGCCACCCGGTCGGACCCATGCTGCCAATTGTAGTTCGACAGACGCCGGAGCTGGTTCTGGCGGTGCATCGCCTCTTCGATGTAGCGATTTTTTGAGGCCGCGCTGATCCCCAGGTGAAATTCCGCATTCATCTCGAACAGCGTAACGCTCGAGGTCTCCGTCCATGGGTTCGCGAGCATGGCTTCGTGCCGTTTCCTCATCGAGTTCACCCAATCTGTGGAAAGCGAAAACTCGGGCGACAGGATCGCCGCGCACTCGATCAGCAGACGAAAATTATAGCTCTCTTCCCTGGCGCGCATGTCGCGCACCGGATCGAAAAACTGCCAGCCATAGCCCTTCCTGCGCTGTATGACGCCGAGCCCTTCGAGCTTGATCAGCGCCTGGCGAACGGGTGTGCGCTCGCGCCCCGTCAGGCGCATCAGCTCGAGTTCGGCAAATTGCTCCGCCAGCTTGCCTTCCCGCCGCAGCTTGGCGATCGCGATCAGCAGCTCCTCGCCCGCTGGCGGCGCTTCCACTGCCTCGATACGAGGAGGAATGGCCGCAAGCATCATCCCCCGATTGGGCTCGTGCTGAACGAAGCCCTCTTCCT
Organism: Rhizobium moroccans; assembly: GCF_057559155.1. Classification (NCBI taxonomy): domain Bacteria; kingdom Pseudomonadati; phylum Pseudomonadota; class Alphaproteobacteria; order Hyphomicrobiales; family Rhizobiaceae; genus Rhizobium; species Rhizobium moroccans. The sequence continues at coordinate 67,161 of NZ_JBHFJG010000051.1, forward strand.
CCAAACGCTCCAATGCGATCCGCACCGGCGTTCGGGAAACGCGCAATCGGTCGGCAAGCTGGCTCTGGCGAAGCCTGGCTCCAGGCTTGAGGCCATCCTCGTGAATGACGTCGACGATGCGACGCATCAAATCCTGCTGAAGAGGCGTGCCCATGTCGGACATTTTCCGCTTGCCTTCCGATGAGTTTTGGTTTTTGTTTTGCAAAATACTTTTTTGGCGAAGTCAAATCAACCGGCCTCGCCCATCATTCGTTAGCTGGAACAGACTGTCATGATCGCGCCCCTTTCCTGCCCGCTTATCGAGGTTTCTGGTACGCCATTCGAGCGGGGTCAACAATATGGCGAGCAGGCGGCTCAGCGCATCCTCAAGGGCATCGGCCACTACAAGGACCAGCTGCAAACGTCCGGACTGAAGGACGATGACCTTGCGACGATCATCGACCGCTTCGCCGGAGCGATCGCAGACTACGGCAGCCAGTATATCGAGGAAATGCAGGGCATCGCCCGCGCGGTGAACAAGGATCTCTCCGCGGTACTCCTGCTCAATGCGAGAACGGAAATCCTCAAGCTTGCCCGCCGCCGGGAAAAAGGCCAGCAGGACTTCATCCAGTCGGACGGCTGCACCGGCGTCTTCGTCATGCCGTCCGTCAGCCGCGACAACGTGTTCATCCACGCGCAGAACTGGGACTGGAAGACCGAGTGCGCCGAAACCGCGATCGTGCTCAAGATCAAGCGCGACGATGGCCCCGACATCATCACCTTCACCGAAGCCGGCGGCCTTGCCCGCACCGGCTTCAATTCCGCCGGAATTTCGATCAGCGGCAACTATCTCGAAACAGATAGGGATTACCGCGAACTCGGCGTGCCGCTTGCCATCATCCGCCGCAAAGTGCTGGAGCAGCCGCATCTCGCAATGTCGATGCAGGCCGTTTATGGGACGCGGAAATCCGCATCGAACAACATGATGGTGGGCCACGCCCATGGGATTGCGATCGATTTCGAATGCGCCCCTGACGAGACATTCCTGATCCATCCAACAAACGGCGTCCTCGTCCATGCCAATCATTTCCAAAGCCAGGTCGCGCTGTCGAAGCTCCTCGACAAGGGCGTGGTGAATATGCCGGACAGCCTTTACCGCGACCTGCGCGTGCGCCAGCTGATCGAGCCGCATATCGGCCAGGTCACGGTAGAGACGGTCAAGAACGCACTTTCGGATACATTCGAAACGCCGTGGTCGGTGTGCCGTCCTCCGCGCAGGTCGCTTTCCAACAACCAGTCCGCAACCGTCGCGATGATCGTCATGGTTCCTGGCGAAGGCCGCCTGGAGGTTGCCCTGCTGCCAGCACTTGGGGCCCACTTCTGGAGCTACGATCTCGATATGCAGGTCAAGCCGATCGATCAGGCGGTGGCCGCACAACCTGACGCGGCCTGACCAAGAACCAATAAGGGAACAAAAACGGGAGCTTCTGATGAAATACGCTAATCTGCTGAGAATGACGGCAACGACAGCGCTGCTTGCTACGGCAGCGGCGGAGACCTCGGTCGCGCAGGAAACGTCGACGATGCGCGTGCGCATCAATGCGGACATCCGCTCGACGGATCCGGGCGTCAACCGAGACGCCAACAGCGACGCGGTCGTCCTGCATATGGTCGAAGGCCTCGTCGGGTATCGCGACGACGCATCGGTCGCTCCCCTGCTGGCGAAATCGATCGACATGTCGGCCGACGGCAAGACCTATACGTTCAAGCTGCGCGACGGGCTGAAGTTCAGCAACGGCGAGCCGCTGACATCGGCGGACGTGCTGAGCTCCTGGCAACGCTACACCGATCCGAAGACGGCATGGCGCTGCCTGAAAGACGTGACCGGCTCCGGCGTCGCCAATGTCACGAACGTGGCAGCACCCGATGCATCGACCGTGGTCTTTACCCTGGAAAAACCGACCGCTCTCTTCCTGGCGACGCTCGCCCGCACCGATTGCGGCGGCACGGGCATCTACCACAAGAGCTCGCTCGACGCCGAAGGCAAATGGGTGAAGCCGATCGGAACCGGCCCCTTCATGCTTCAGGAGTGGCGCAGCGGCCAGTATGTGCAGCTCGCGGCCAACCCCAACTATATCTCCCCCGGCGGAGAGCGGACCGGCTATGTCGGCGACAAGACGCCGAAGATCGATGCCGTGCGCTTCATGATCGTTCCGGACGACGCTGCCGCCAAGGCCGCGCTCTATTCCGGCGACATCGACGTCATTGCAGACGTCAACAATGCCGATATCGAGGAACTGACCGGAAACGAGCAGATAAAGGTCGACAAGACGGCCGCCATGGGCCTGACCGCCCTCCTGTTTCAAACCCGCGATCCTTTGCTGAAGGACGTCAGGATCCGCAAGGCCGTGCTTCTGTCGCTTGATCTTCCGCAGATCGCAGAGGCGCTGACGAATGGTCAGGCACCGGCGAGCGCCTCCGTCGTTCCGGGGCCGAGCCCTTATTCCGGCGCAGCCCAAAAGGAGGTGCCGGCGCGCAATGTCGAAGAAGCCAAGAAGCTTCTCGCGGAAGCCGGCTACAACGGCCAGCCGATCAAATGGCTCACGACCAAGCACTATCCGTCGCTGTTTGACGCCGCAGTACTCGTCCAGGCCATGGCGCAGGAAGCCGGGATCAATATCGAGGTGGAAACGCTCGACTGGGCGACCCTGCTCGACCGGTATACGACCGGCAATTACAGCGCGATGTCGTTTACCTATTCCGCGCGCCTCGATCCTTCGCTCTCCTATGACATGGTCAGCGGCAACAAGGACAAGAGTCCCAACAAGGTCTGGGACAATCCGGAAGGCCTCGAGCTGATCGCCGAAAGCACGACGATCACCGACCAGGCTCAGCGCCAGGCCATTTTCGACAAGCTCGAGGGCATGATCCGCGAAGACGTACCGCTGATCCCGCTTTATTCCGGCACGCGTATCGGCGCGGTGCGCTCCGATGTGGAAGGCTACAAGACCTGGCCGGTCGGTTATGCGCGCATGTGGGGCGTGTCCTTCGCTCCAGGTAACTGAGCCCATGCATGCCCTTTCGAAATATATCGCGAAGCGCCTGTTATGGACGCTTCCGACACTGCTCATCGTGGCCGTGATGGTGTTCTTCCTGGTCCGGATGATTCCCGGCGACCCCGCTCAGCTCATCCTGGGCGATGGGGCAAGCCCGGAAGAAGTCGCCAGCCTGCGCACCGATCTCGGCCTCGACCAGCCGGTTCCGGTCCAGTTCGTCTATTGGCTCGGCAACGTCATTCAAGGTGATCTCGGCCAATCGATCTCCAATGGCGCCGCCGTGCTGCCGTTGATGCTGGACCGTTTTCAGGTCAGCGCCACCATCGTCCTGGTGGCCGTGGGGCTCGCGACCCTTATCGCCATCCCCGCCGGCCTGATTGCCGCCTGGCGGCAGAACGATCATGTCGACATCGCCGTCGTCGCCGTATCGACGCTTTTAATGTCGGTCCCGAGCTTCTGGCTCGGTCTCGTCCTTCTGCTGGCCTTCGGGCTGAAGCTCGGCTGGCTGCCCGTGGTCGGCTTCGTGCCCTTTACCGAAAATCCCTGGACCGCGATCACCTATGTCATCCTGCCCGTCGTGACGCTTATGCTGATCGAGGTCGGCGTGCTTACTCGCATGATGCGCGCCAGCGCCATCGAAATCCTGCGGCTGGAATATGTCATGCATGCCCGCGCCAAAGGGCTATCGGAGCACAAGGTCCTGCTGCGTCATGTACTGCCCAACGCCTTTGCGCCCACCTGGACGATGATCGGCCTCGTTCTCGGCGGTCTTCTCGGCGGCATCGCGGTGCTGGAAACCGTCTTTACCCTGCCCGGCCTCGGACGTCTTCTCGTCGATGCGATCTTCGCGCGCGACTATCCGGTGGTGCAGGGATGCCTGCTGTTCACGGCCGTCATCTACGTGATCGTCAATCTGATCGTCGATCTCTGCTATCCCCTGTTCGATCCGCGGGTCACCGCCTCATGATCAGGCAACCGGCAAACATGATCATCGGCTCCATCCTGCTGATCTTCATCGGCGGCATGGCGCTTCTCGCCCTCATCTGGACGCCCTATGACCCGGCGGCGATCAAGCTCGTCGCCCGCCTCAAGCCACCATCGCCGGACTACTGGCTGGGCACGGACGAATTCGGTCGCGACGTCGTTTCCCGCCTCATGGCAGGCGCGTCGCAGAGCATGATCGTCGCGGTTCTGACCGTGGCCCTGGCGATCACCATCGGGACGATCACCGGCCTCATCGCCGGCTATACGCGCGGGCTCGTCGACAGGATATTGATGGTCTTCAGCGATGCGCTGCTGGCCTTTCCCGGCACGCTACTCGCTCTCGGCCTGATGGTGATCTCCGGCCCGAACAAATACGGCATCATCCTGGCACTCGGGATCGCCTATGCGCCATCCGTCCTGCGTGTCGTCCGCGCCAGCGTCCTGTCGGCCAGGGAACGGGAGTATGTCGAGGCGTCGCGCGTCATCGGCAATTCCGAAGCCGCCACGATGTTTTTCCATGTCCTGCCGAATTGCATCGCGCCGATCGTGGTGCTCGCCACCTCGATGTTCGGTTGGGTCGTCCTGGCGGAAAGCGGCCTGAGCTTCCTCGGTCTCGGAGTGCCGCCACCGGCGCCGACCTGGGGCAACATGCTGTCGGCAGCCCGGACTTATATCGAGAAGGCGCCCTGGCTCGGACTTGCCCCCGGCATCTGCATCTCGATGACGCTGCTCGGCATCAATCTGCTCGGCGACGCACTGCGTGATCGCTTCGACCCGAGAATGGAGCAACGGTGATGAGCGCTGAAAATTCCTCTCCGCTTCTGAGCGTCCGCGGCCTTCACGTCGCGACCTTGAACGGCCTGCCGATCCTGGACGATGTGTCCTTCGACGTCGAAGCTGGCAGCATCGTCGCGCTGGTCGGGGAAAGCGGCAGCGGCAAGACAGTTGCCGCCCGCGCCTCGATGCGGCTCCTGCCCAAGGCGATCAAGCCGATCTCGGGCGAGATCCTGTTTGAGGGACGCAACGTTCTGAAGATGTCGGAAAGCGGAATCCGCAAGGTTCGCGGCGCCGAGATCGGCATGGTCTTCCAAGAGCCAATGGTATCGCTCAATCCGGCGATGACGATCGGTGCGCAGCTTGTCGAAGGGCTGCGGCTGCACGAAAAGCTCAGCGTCGAGGCAGGCCTCGCGCGCGCCACCGAGATGCTCGAGCGGGTGAAGATCCCGGACCCTCAGGCTTGTCTTTCCGCCTATCCACACCAGTTCTCCGGCGGCATGCGCCAGCGCATCATGCTCGCCTCCGTGATGCTGCTGAGGCCGAAACTTCTGATCGCCGACGAGCCGACCACCGCGCTCGACACGCTGACCCAGCGCGAGGTCCTGGAGGTCATGGTCGACCTCACACGCACCTTCGGCACCGCGGTCCTGCTGATCACCCACAATCTCGGCCTCGTTGCACAGTATGCGAAAAAGGTGATTGTTCTCGAGCGCGGCAAGCTGATCGAAGCCGGATCGGTCGAAGACGTTCTCTATCGGCCGAAGGAGCAGTATACCCGCACGCTGATCGACGCTTTGCCGAGGCGCGACCACGATCGCAAGCCTCTTGCCGCCGCGGCGCCGCTCATCGAGGGGCGTAATGTCGAGGTCACCTTCTCCGGCGCCGGCAACATGTTCAGCACGGCACAGAAGAAACTCGCCGTCAGGGGTGTTTCGCTCAGCGTGCAGCCCGGCGAGGTGGTCGCCGTCGTCGGGGGCTCCGGTTCCGGCAAGACGACGCTTGGGCGCGCAATGCTTGGCCTGCTTCCGCTCTCTGGCGGCGACGTGCTTTTCCGCAACCGATCGATGGCCTCCGCCGACAAGGCTGCCGCGCGGGACTACCGCCTACAGTGCCAGCTCGTGTTTCAAGACCCCTACTCCTCCCTCGATCCACGCCAGAAGATCGAGGAGATCGTGGGCGAGCCTCTGGCGCATGGCCCCAAGCTCGGCCGCGCCGAAAGGGCCGAGCGGGTGAAGGAAATCCTGAACGAGGTCGGACTGACCGGGCTCGGCGGACGCTATCCGCATGCCCTGTCGGGTGGCCAGAGGCAGCGCGTGGCGATCGCCCGCGCCGTCATCCGCAATCCCGCCTTCGTCGTCGCGGACGAGCCGGTCTCCGCGCTCGACATGACGATCCAGAAACAGGTCCTTGATCTCTTCCGCAAGCTACAGGAAACCCACGGTTTTGCCTGCCTGTTCATATCGCACGACCTCGGCGCCGTCTCGCGCATCGCCGATCGGATCGTCGTTATGGAGCAGGGGCTGATCGTCGAGGAAGGTAGCGTCGGCCAGGTGCTGGATCACCCGAAACATTCCTACACGCAGGCTCTCCTGGAGGCGACACCGACCTTGGGTATCGCCGCATAGCGATCAAATATCTGGAAAACCGAGTGCATGATGAAGAACTCCGAATCCGTCTGGGCCATTGTCGACGAAAAGAGCCCGGCTTTCTTCGAACTCAGCGACCGCGTCTGGGATATGCCGGAGATCAATTACGAGGAATTCCGCTCCTGCGCCGAACATCTGCGCCTCCTGGAGGCGGAGGGTTTCCGCATCGAGCGCAATATCGCCCGCATTCCGACTGCGATCATGGGTGAGGCCGGTGAAGGCGGCCCGGTGATCGCGATCCTGGGTGAATACGACGCCTTGCCCGGCCTCAGCCAGGAAGCCGGTGTCGCCGAACAACGACCGATCGTTGCCGGCGGACATGGCCACGGATGCGGCCATAACTTGCTGGGCTCGGGCTCGATGCTCGCAGCCGCGGCCGTCAAGGATTATCTCGCCGAAAACGGCCTGAAGGGACGCGTGCGCTATTACGGATGCCCGGCGGAGGAAGGCGGCTCCTCGAAGGGCTTCATGGTGCGTGCCGGCGTCTTCGATGATGTCGATATCGCGATCTCCTGGCATCCGGCCGCCTTCAGCGGGGTCAACAACCCGATCTCGCTCGCCTGCAGCGAAATGAACTTCCACTTTTCCGGCCGCGCCTCGCACGCTGCGGCAACACCGCACCTTGGGCGAAGCGCGCTCGATGCTGTCGAGCTGATGAATGTCGGCGTGAACTTCCTACGCGAACACATGCCGACCACCGCCCGCATTCACTATGCGATTACCGATACCGGCGGATCGGCGCCCAATGTCGTGCAGGCCAATGCCACGGTGCGTTACCTCGTCCGTGCACGAACGCTTCCCGAACTCCTCGCATTGGTTGCCCGGGTAAAGCGTGTTGCGGAGGGTGCTGCCTGGATGACCGAAACGACCATGCGCCAGGAAATCATTTCCGGCGACGCCAACCTGATGGGCAACGAGCCGCTGGAGGCGTGCATGCACGCGCAGCTCGAGCGCCTCGGCCCCGCTATCTTCAGCGAGGACGACAAGGCGACGGCCCGGAAATTCCAGGCGACCTTCACGCCCGAAGACATCGCTTCGTCCTATGCGCGCTTCCATCTCAAACCGAAAAAGGACGAACCGCTCTGCGATCTCATCGTGCCGCTTTACGCCGGCGACGGATCGATGGTCGGTTCCACCGATGTCGGCAGCGTGAGCTGGGTCGTGCCGACCGTGCAGATGCGCGGCGCGACTTACGCGATCGGCACGCCTGGCCATTCGTGGCAGCTCGTTGCCCAGGGCAAGCTGCCGGCCGCTCACAAGGGCATGGCTCATGCCGCGAAGGCCATGGCGGGAACCGCGCTAGAACTCTTCCTCGATCCGGCGCTCATCGAGGCCGCCAAGGCCGACCATAGAAATCGCCTCGACGGCAATCCCTTCGTCAATCCAATCCCTGACGACGTGATGCCTCCGATACCGGGCACGGCCGGCGCATAGGCCGCAGGCTCGATCTTGCGGCATCGAAACTGACAACCACTTGAAAGACGGCAAGGCTTCTCATGGACACGCAGCAGCAACTCAATGCCAATTCGCTCGAATCCTACTGGATGCCGTTCACGGTCAACCGCGACTTCAAGAAGAAGCCTCAGATCGTGACCGGCGCCTCCGGCATGTACTACCACACGAACGATGGCCGGAAGCTGCTCGATGGCATTGCCGGCCTCTGGTGCGTGAATGCCGGACACGGACATCCGAAGATCGTCGAAGCGATCCAGAAGCAGGCGGCTCAGCTGGATTTCGCCTCGTCCTTCGGGATGGGCCACCCTCGCGCCTTCGAATATGCCAATCGCCTGACATCCATCGCGCCCGAAGGGCTCGACCACGTCTTCTTCACCAATTCCGGGTCCGAGGCCACAGATACGGCGTTGAAACTCGCCCTCGCCTATCACCACGCCTGCGGTCAGGGCCAGCGCCAGCGCATCATCGGCCGTCAGCGCGGCTATCACGGCGTCGGTTTCGGCGGCCTCTCGGCGGCCGGCATGGGGCCGCACAAGAAGCAGTTCGGCATGCTTCTACCGGGTGCCGCTCACATGCCCCATACCCATGATCCGGTGCGTAATGCCTTCAGCCGCGGCCAGCCGGGTCATGGCGTCGAGATCGCCGACGCCCTGGAACACATGCTGCAAACCTATGATCCGTCAACCGTCGCGGCCGTTATCGTCGAGCCGGTCGCTGGCTCCACGGGCGTGCTCATCCCTCCGGTGGGTTATCTCGAGCGGCTGAGAGAGATCTGCACGCGGCACGGCATCCTGCTGATCTTCGACGAGGTCGTCACTGGTTTCGGTCGCCTCGGCCGCCCGTTCGCGGCCGACCGTTTCGCCGTCACGCCCGATCTCATCGCGATCGCCAAGGGCATGACCAATGGCGCGGTGCCTATGGGAGGCGTGCTAGCATCAAACGGGATTTACGAGACGCTCATGCAAAACACCGCGCAGGGCGCTGTCGAGTTTTCGCATGGCTATACCTATTCGGGGCATCCCCTCGCCTCGGCCGCAGCGCTGGCGGCGCTGGATGTCTATCTCGGCGAGGGCGTGTTCGAGCATGCGGCATCGATCGAGCCGATCTGGCAGGAGCGGACACACGCGCTCAAGGGCCTTCCCGGCATTGTCGACATACGCAACCTCGGCCTTCTCGCGGGCATCGAGCTGAGCAAGGACGCCGCCACCGGCAAGGCGATGGCCAGAAAGGTCTACGACTATTGTTTCGAGCAAGGCGTATTGATACGACCGGTCGCCAATACAATCGTCCTTTCTCCGCCGCTTATCATCTCCGAGGCGGAAATCGACACGCTGTTTTCGGCGATCACCGATGGCCTGAAAACGCTCTAACCGTTCGGCTCACTTTGCGGTAACAGAGCTTGCAAATATACTAGGCAGATCCTTCTGTATCCAAGCAGAGGTGAGGTAGTCAGCCTTGCCAAGGATCGACCAGAACGACGCCAGTACCCTCGAAATCCCTAATATTGCGCGTTGCTACGGTCATGTCGTGAACCAGAGCAGTCGCCGCAATCAGTGCGTCCGCCTCGTTGCGCCGGTCGGGAATGTGAAGGTGCGCACAACGGGTAGCGACCGCATCATCAACCGGTAGGATGCGGCCGGCGAATTCCGGGCGTACACGGCTGTCTAGCCACGACCGCAACCGGGCGCCCTGTGCGGAATCCCGACGCTGCAAGCCAAGTACCCCCCGCTCCAACTCAAGAATCGTTATGACCGAAAGGAAGAAGCGCGCTGCATCTTCTTTTCCGGTCCACGCTACCACGTTGGCATCGGCTTTTCCGTCACCGATCTTGCGCAGTTCGAAAATGACGTTGGTATCCAAAAGATAATTCAATCCAGATCCACTTCGCGCGGTCTGATTTCAGGACGGTGCAGCTTGAGATCAATCTCTGAGAGTCCAGGCATAACGAGAGCTTCGACAAGATTACGGTGCTTGCCGGTCAAGCGTTCATATTCATCATAGGTCATTAGGACATGGGAAGGCTTACCGCGATCCGTGATGATAACCGGGCCGCTTTTTGCTGCCTTTTTGGCGCTGCTGACGTCATGGTTCAGCTCTCGGCTGGAAAGGGTCACAATGTTCACAGCACGTCTCCATGTAGGTAACTACCTACATACAGCATGAAACAAACAAATAACAAGCCAGAGGTGATATGGCGTTCAAAGAACGAGCAGCAGTCTATCGCGTATTCCTGGCGTCCATCAGCGCCGCGACGAAGGCCCGTACCAGGCTCGCCTTCTGCATGTCCGGACGAAACAGGAGATAGCTCTTGAAATAGACCGCAGGCTCCAACGGCCGCAAGGCAAGTCCGCGGTCTTCGAAGCCATCGACGGCAAGCGGATTGACGATCGCCACACCCACCCCCTCTAGCGCCAGAGCGCATGCGGTGATGGCGAACGGCGTCTCGATCACCAGATTGGGCTTCGAACCGGCTTCACCGCACAGTCGGTCGAACTGCAGTCTCGCCCTGTCTTCCGGAGAAAGGGCGACATAATCGACCTCGTGCAGATCCTCCGGCCGGATCACCTTTCGCGAAGCCAGCGGATGCCCGGGAGGAATGGCGCAGAGCGCGGGGAAACTGCCGAACACTTGGTGCTCCACGCCTGAAAGATCGACCTCGTCCGCCGCAAGTCCAAGATCGAACTCCCCATCGACGACGTGATTCCGCACGGCTGCCGAAGACATGATGTTGAGTGTCACGACGGCTGCGGGATGCGCCTGCCTGAACTTCTTCACGGCTCTCGGTACGATGGTCGACCCCGCGGCTGCGAGGCTCGCCACCCGTATCTGTCCCGATCCGAAGTCCCTGATCCGCGCAGCCGACGAGCGCAGCAGATCGAGCCCCCGAAAACTCGCGTCAACGTCGCGGTAGAACGCCTGCCCCTCGGGAGTTGGTATCAGCCGGCCCTTGACCCGGTCGAAGAGCGCAAAGCCGACAGCCTCCTCAAGTTCGCCGACCAGCCTGCTGACATTGGGCTGGGTCACACCCATCAGCTCGGCTGCGCGGGAGACGGTCCCACTCAGGATGACGGCGCGGAACGCCTCGATCTGCCGGAAGTTCATGGAACCTCATCCTATAAGCTTTTGGCATGGACTTAGACGTTCTCGTCAATTGTTTGTCTACCCCCGCCCCGCGTACAGTCGGGAAAATTCGACAATGAAGGACAGACAATGCGCGACAAGACGCTTTGCGTGAAGCGGCCCGATATATCCCATGAAGGCTTTGCGAGCCTCGCAGTCCCGACCTATCGGGCCTCCACCATCGTGTTCGATAGCGCCGAGGCCTATGCCAAGCGAAGCCAGCGCGGTCCCGACGGTTATACCTACGGGCTCCACGGCACGCCGACCTCGCGCACGCTCGAAGCCTCGATCACCGGGCTGGAGCAGGGCCTGCGCACGGTCCTCGTTCCTTCCGGTCAGGCGGCCATCACGATCGTATTCCTGTCCGTGCTGATGCCGGGCGACACCGTCCTCATACCCGATACCGCCTATCCGCCGGTGGCCGGTTTCTGTGAGAACTATCTGAAGCCCCGCGGCATCTCCTACCGCATCTACGATCCGATGATAGGCGGAGCGATCGCCGGTTTGATCGACGAGACGGTGAAGCTCATCTGGACGGAGTCGCCGGGATCGACCACGATGGAGATCCAGGACATTCCCGCGATCGTCGCCGCCGCCAGAAAAAGAGGCGTGCTGACCGGCTGCGACAATACCTGGGCGACGCCGCTCCACTTCAAGCCGCTGGCCTTCGGAATGGACTTCTCGTCGATGGCGCTCACGAAATACCTCGGCGGCCACTCGGATCTCCTGATGGGATCGATCGCCGTCAAGGACATCGACCTGCATCGCCGGCTCAAGGCCACAATGAGGATGATCGGGCTCGGAGTTTCTCCGGACGACTGCGCTCTCGCATTGCGCGGCATGGAGACGATGGGTGTCCGTCTCGCCCATTCCGGGCGCGTTGCTCTCGATTTCGCAAGGAGGATCGCGGATCGTGTTCCGGAAGATCTGGTCCTTCACCCGGCTCTGCCCGGCGCACCAGGCCACGAAACCTGGAAGCGCGACTTCACCGGGTCCAGCGGCGTGTTCAGCATCGTGATCCCTCCGCACGCCGAGGCGGCGCTGCCCGATCTGTTGACCGCCGCGAAGGTGTTCTCGATCGGCGCCTCTTGGGGAGGCACGCACAGCTTGCTTGCTCCGATGACGATCACGCGCGCAACCAAAAGCAACGCCCATCCGGGAACCATCCTGCGCATCAGCATCGGCCTTGAGGACCAGGACGACCTTTGGGCCGATCTGGAGCCGATCGTCGACCTCATCGCGACAGAACCTGCGATGGCGAGGACCGGCTGACTGACCCTAGCGATAAAACAACAAAGGGAACGAAGAACATGAAGAACTGGACAATCGCCACTATCACCCTAGGCATGCTGCTTTCGGCAAACGCAGCTCAAGCGGGGCCGACGCTGGACAAGGTCAAGGCCCGCGGACATCTCGTGTGCGGCGCCAGCCAGGGGACGGTCGGCTTCGGCGCGCCGGACGACAAGGGCTACTGGAGAGGTCTCGATGTCGAGACCTGCAGAGCGGTCGCCGTCGCCGTGTTCGGTGATAAGGACAAGGTCGAGTTCGTCCCCTTGAGCGGTCAGCAGCGGGTCCCCGCGCTTCAAACGGGCGAGATCGACATTCTCCCCCGCACCCTCACCTGGACGCTGCAGCGGGACGCCAACGGCATCAACTTCACCACGCCCAATTATTACGAGTTCACGGGCTTCATGGTTGCGAAATCGTCCGGCGTCACCAAAGTCGAGGAAATGACAGGTGCATCGGTCTGCGTACAGACGGGCTCCACCACGGAAGTCGTCGTCAACGACGTATCGACCAAGCTCAATCTCGAGCTGAAGCCGGTCGTGTTCGACAATGTTGCGGCGACACGCCAGGCTTTCTTCTCGGGACGCTGCGACGCGCTCATCACCGACGCCTCGGCGCTGGCATCGGTGCGCGCTACCCAGTCGAACAACCCGGACGACTATCTGATCTTCCCGGCGACCAAGTATATGGATGCGCTCACGCCCGCTGTGCGGCACGGGGACGACCAGTGGCTGGATATCGTCAACTGGTCGATCCAGGCTCTCCTCAATGCCGAGCTATACGGGATCACCCAAGCCAATATCGACCAGATGACGGAGTCCGACGATCCGCGCGTGAAACGTTTCCTCGGCGTCGAGCCCGGCAACGGCAAGGCGCTCGGCCTTGAGGACAAGTTCGCCTACAACATCATCAAGCAGCTCGGAAACTACGGCGAGATGTTCGACCGGAACGTCGGCAAGGACAGCCCCTTGAAGATCGAGCGCGGCCCGAACCGCCTGTTCTCCGACGGCGGCCTCATGTTCCCGATGGCCTTCCAATAAGCTTCGGAGGAGGTGCTCATGATCTCGGCTCTTCTGGACAACAGACGGTTCAGGAGCTGGGGCGGCCAGGTACTGCTGCTTGGCGGCTTTGCCGCCCTGCTCGCCTGGCTCGTCAGCAACACCGTCGCCAATCTCCACGCCCGCGGGATAAGGGTAGGCCTTGACTTCCTGTCGCGGCCCGCCAACTTTCCGATTTCGGAAAGCGTGCTGCCCTACGACCCTTCCGATACATTCCTCTGGGCTTACGTCGCCGGACTGGGGAATACGCTCACGATCTCCATTCTTGCGATCCTTCTCTCGACTGTGCTCGGGCTCGTCGTCGGGCTCGCACGGCGCTCGAAGCATCCTCTGACATCCGGTGTGGCGGGTGTTTTCGTGACGACGATGCGGAACATGCCGCTGATCGTCCACCTCCTCTTCTGGTATGCGCTGGCGACAATCGCCCTGCCGGCTCCCCGTCAGGCCTTCAATCCGCTGCCGGGCGTGTTCCTCTCACTTCGGGGCTTCTACATCCCATCCCTTCAACTGGATACCGCCGCCGTCGCTTTCCTATGTGCGATGGGAGGAGTGCTGGCGCTGTTCGCTTACTTCCGCCGCAGGTTCGCTCGGACGTGGATCGGATTTGCGATAGCCATTGTGATTGCGGTCGCCCTGGCGGCAGTCATCCGACCCTCATTCGAACTCGACACTCCCCAGATGAAGGGCTTCAATTTCACGGGCGGGCTCAGGCTATCTCCCGAATTCGCAGCTTTGATGCTCGGCCTCGTGATTTACACATCCGCCTTCATCGGAGAGATCATCCGGGGCGGCATAGACGCCGTGCCGCTCGGCCAGTGGGAGGCCGGCCGGGCCATCGGGCTGTCTGAGCGACACACGCTGACCAAGGTCGTCATTCCGCAGGCGCTGCGCATCATCATCCCGCCGATGACCTCCCAATATCTCTCGACCGTCAAGAACACGACACTTGCGCTCGCCGTCGGATACCCGGAACTCGGCCTCGTCGTAGGCACGGTCATCAACCAGACGGGTCAGGCTATCGAGAGCATCGCATTGCTGCTCGGGATCTTCCTGACCATCAGCATCGCAGTATCGCTCTTCATGAACTGGTATAACGCCCGCGTGGCCCTGGTGGAGGCACGATGACCGCTATCGACATGAACCCACCCATCGGCCACATCGAGTCGCCAGGCCCGCCCAGGCCGTCCCGCAGGTCGCTTATCCGGCTGTTCTTCGGCGACTTCGCCGCATCCTGCCTGACCGTGCTTACCGCAGCCCTACTGATCTCGATGATCCCGGCCGTCAACTGGGCCGTGTTCGATGCGGTCTGGACGACCGACGATCCCTCCGCATGCCGCGAAGGCGGAGCCTGCTGGGCATATATAGCCGCCAAGTTCCGCTTCATCATCTTCGGCGTCTACCCTCCGCAGGAGCAATGGCGCCCTCTCCTGGTGATGGGACTGGTCCTGGCAATGATCCTTGCCTCTCTGTCGCCAAGGCTCTGGGGCACGCGGCTCGTCTATGCGTGGGTCGTCGCTGTCGCCGCCATGCTCGTCCTGATGTGGGGCGGCGTATTCGGAATGACCGCCGTCTCCACCTCGAACTGGGGCGGCCTTCCCGTCACATTGCTGCTGGCCCTCCTGTCCCTTGGCCTCGGCTTCCCGTTCGCCGTCTTCCTTGCTCTGGGCAGACGGTCAGTCCTGCCGGTTCCACGCCTGCTTTCGGTCATCACAATCGAGCTCGTTCGCGGCCTTCCGCTGGTCGGTCTCTTATTCGTGGCATCGATCCTGTTGCCTCTGCTGCTTCCCGCCGGATGGTCCATCGACAAGCTCGGGCGGACGCTCGCGGCGCTCACGGTGTTCGCGGCTGCATATCTCGCCGAGGTCATTCGCGGCGGCCTGCAGGGCGTGCCTGCGGGCCAGATCGAGGCGGCGAGAGCCCTCGGCATCCCTTCCTGGAAGGCGGTTTGGCACATTGTCCTGCCGCAGGCGCTTCAGAAGGTCATCCCGCCCCTGACGAATACGGCGATCGTCATGGTCAAGAACACCAGCCTGGTGCTGATCGTCGGCGTCTTCGACATGCTGAGCGCCAGCCGGGTAGCGGCAACCGACCCCGCCTGGCCCTCGCCCTATGTCGAAAGCTACGTCTTCGTCGCCATGATCTACTTCCTGATCTGCTTCGGCATATCCAACTACGCCCGCTGGCTCGAGAGCCGCGTTCAGGCAAGGAGCTACCGATGACCGACCATCCGTCATGCGCAATCGAAATCTCGGGCCTCGATAAGTGGTACGGGAACTTCCAGGTTCTGAAGAATATCGATCTCAGCGTTGCTCCAGGAGAACGGATCGTGGTCTGTGGGCCATCCGGCTCCGGCAAGTCCACACTGATACGCTGCATCAACCGCCTGGAGGAGCATCAGGGAGGCAGCATTGCTGTCAATGGGATCTCGCTCAACGACAGCCTGAAAAACCTGGACGCGATCAGGCGTGAGGTGGGCATGGTCTTCCAGCACTTCAACCTCTTCCCGCATCTGACGGTCCGGGAGAACTGCGCCCTCCCACAGATCCTTTCGCGAGGCAAGCGGAGGAAAGAGGCTGAGGAAATGGCGATGCACTTCCTCACCAAGGTCAGGATTCCCGAACAGGCCAATAAATTCCCCGGACAGCTATCGGGTGGCCAGCAACAGCGCGTCGCCATAGCCCGGGCGCTCTGCATGACGCCGAAGATCATGCTGTTCGACGAACCGACATCGGCACTGGACCCCGAAATGGTGAAGGAGGTGCTCGATACCATGGTGGCGCTGGCCGAAGAGGGAATGACGATGATCGTGGTGACCCACGAAATGGGTTTTGCGCGTCGGGTCGCCGACCGGGTCGTCTTCATGGAAACGGGAGAGATCGTGGAGGCGGACAAGCCTACAGCGTTCTTCGATACGCCGAGACACGCAAGGACGAAGAACTTCCTGGCGAGCATCATGCATTGAAAAAGATGCCGTGTACCGCGGGATCAGCGGTTCCACCGACCCCTGGCCGGCTCTTTACGCAGTCAGAATGTTGATCGCAGTCCGGGCGAGCGCCAAGGTCCCTAAGGCTATCGCCCGCTCGTCCGGCTGATAGACGGAGCTGTGGACCTTGTCGTTTCGACCCGGCTGGGAAGAGCCTACCAGAAGCCTGAAGGATGGAACCAGGGCTGCGATGAGAGCGAAATCCTCGCCTCCCATGCTCGGTTCGTAGTCGATCGCCACATCGCCCAACTGCGCGTGGATAGCGCCAAGCGTATGCTCTACCATGCGCTCGTCATTGAAGATCGGGGGAGTACCGCGCTTGTAGAGAATTTCGCAGTCGACGCGCAGGCTTTTCGAAACCCCTTCACAGATGCGCCGGATGCTCTCTTCCGCCAGGTCTCGGAGTTCGGGTTGCCTGCAGCGGACGGTTCCCTTCATCTCGCAACGCTCGGGGATGACATTCCTGGCATCCCCGGCATGGATGGAGCCGATCGTCACCACGCAGGAATCGAGCGCCCGAACCTCGCGCGATACGATCGTCTGCACCTGGTTGACGATTTGAGCCGCGGCCACGATGGGATCGACGGCGGCATAGGGCCGAGCCGCATGCCCGGTTTTCCCGTGGATCACGATGTCGAAAGCATCCGACGACGAGTTGGCATAGCCGTGCACGATGCCAAATCGCCCGACGGGAATCTCCGGCCGATTGTGGAGGCTGAGTGCCATATCGACGCCCTCCATGATCCCTTCCGCAATCATCTCCGCAGCGCCGCCGATGGCCTCCTCCGCGGGTTGAAAGACCAGGCGGACGTTACCCGCCAGTCGATCCTTGAGGCTGTTCAGGACGGCCCCGACCCCAAGCACGGTGGCCGTATGAATGTCATGGCCGCAGGCATGCATGCGATTGGGGACCTTGCTCGCGAACGGCAGGCCGGTCTCCTCTTGAATAGGCAATGCGTCCATGTCGGCCCTGATCAGCAGCGTCGGCCCCGGCTTGGCGCCGTATATCGATCCGACGACGCCCGTGCGGCCGATCCCGGTGCGATTCTCGATCCCAAGCTCGGTCAAAGTTTCAGCGACGAGGGCAGCCGTCCGAACCTCCTCGAAGGCAAGCTCGGGATACTGATGAAGCTCGCGCCGGATCTCGATGAAACGACGTTCGTTTCCCGCAACCATATTCGCGATGACCGATGTTATGTCGCCGACACCGTCCGCGGTCGTTGTGATATCTGCCATCGAATTCTCCCCTGGGTGACTTCCTACCGACCGACAGCCGGCGCCCCGCGAACTCCGTAGGAACAACATCTCATATCGAGGCGCCTGAAGCCGCGATGGCGCCAATCCCCGCACTGGTGACGTTCTCATCGTTCAGGTGACATGCCGACCAGTGGCGAGGCGCAATCTCGCGCTTTGCCGGAGCCTCCACTCGGCAACGCTCCATCGCGAATGGACAGCGCGGGTGGAAATGGCATCCCTTGGGAGGGTTGAGAGGGCTCGGCAACTCGCCCTGGATCGCCTTGAACCGCCGCCTGGTCAGCTCGATACGGGGTATCTCCGACAGGAGCGCCTGCGTGTAGGGATGGTTGGGCCGGCGGAAGACCTCCTCCACCGGCGCCTCCTCCACGATGCGCCCGAGATACATGATCGCGACCCGGTCGGAGATATGTTCCACCACCCCCAAATCATGACTGACGAACAGATAGGTAAGGTCCAGGCGCTCGCGCAATTCCATGAAGAGGTTGATCACCTGCGCCTGGATCGACACGTCGAGAGCAGCGACGCTTTCGTCGCAGACGAGGAAATTCGGCTGGACCGCCAGCGCGCGTGCGATATTCACACGCTGGCGCTGCCCCCCTGAAAACTGATGGGGGTAGCGGCCCTTCAGCGTCGGATCAAAGCCGGCCAAGCGGAGATAGCGGTCGACATAGTCCCGACGCTCGCCCTTTGGTATCAGGCCGTGGGCACGAGGCGCCTCCGATACGATATCCTCTATGGTCATGCGCGGGTTGAGCGCCGCCATCGGGTTCTGGAAAATCATCTGCGTGGCGAGAGCCGCGGCATGGCGCTCCTTCGGCGAAAGGCTGTTGCGATCCTTGCCGCGCCAGATGATCTGCCCCTCGCTCGGCTCCAATATCCCGGCGATCACACGGCCGAGCGTGGATTTTCCGCAGCCGCTTTCGCCCACCAATCCGACAACCTCACCCTTGCGGATGCTCAAGCTGACATCGTCGAGCGCATGGACCGTCGATGGAGGCTTTGCGAGGCGCAGTTTAAGAGCTATTTTGGTTGCCAGATCCGGCTTTGCCCCAAAACGGCGGGAAATATTCCGGGCTTCGATCATTGGAGGCATCGTCTCATCGCTCATGTGTCGGTCCCTCCACGGGGTGGAAGCAGCGGTATGCGCGCGCGCCCTCCCAGCTGAGCTCAGGCATCGCCGAACAGCCCTCGGTCGCCCGATCGCAGCGCGCCCTGAAACTGCACCCGGGAGGCAGGCGGTTGATCGCAGGCGTAATTCCAGGGATCTGCCGAAGGGGTTCTCCGCGCCGATTTTGTGAGGGAACGGACATGATCAGTCCGCGCGTATACGGATGACGCGGAGTTCCGAGCACATGCGCGACACTGCC
Organism: Rhizobium moroccans; assembly: GCF_057559155.1. NCBI lineage: Bacteria > Pseudomonadati > Pseudomonadota > Alphaproteobacteria > Hyphomicrobiales > Rhizobiaceae > Rhizobium > Rhizobium moroccans. Next base: position 86,130 of record NZ_JBHFJG010000051.1, read on the forward strand.
CGTCTCCACCAGCCTGCCGGCATACATGACGGCGATCTCGTCCGCGAGCCGGGAGACGATCGCCAGATCATGCGTGATCCAGATCACCGCCGTCTTCGACTGCTCAGTAAGCCGCTGGAATTCAGAAATGATCTGGCTCTGGATCGTGACGTCGAGCGCAGTCGTCGGCTCGTCGGCGATGATGAGGTCGGGACGATGGAGAAGTGCGATCGCAATCGCCACGCGCTGCCGCATTCCGCCGGAAAATTCGTGCGGATAGGCCGAAAGTCTTTCCTCCGGGCTCGGAATGCCGACCAGGCCGAGTGCATCGCGGGCACGCTGTCGGGCCACCTCCTTCGGCACGGCTTCATGGGCAAGCACCGCCTCGATCAGCTGCGTGCCCACGGTCAGTACCGGGTTGAGCGTCATCATCGGATCCTGGAAAACCATGGCGATCCGCTTGCCGCGCAGCCGACGCATCTCGCCTTCGGAGGTGGTCGCTAGGTCCACCCCGTCGAACAGGATCTGACCGGATGCGATCCGCCCTGGCTTGTCGAGCAGCCGCATGATCGAAAAGCCCGTGACGGATTTGCCTGAGCCCGATTCACCCACAAGACCCAAAACCTTGCCTCGATCGAGCGTGAAGGACACGCCGTTGACGGCAAGCAATCCGAGCCCCTTGCCGAATTCCGTGACCAGATTGCGAACTTCAAGCAGAGCGGACATCACGCATTCCTCGGATTGAGGACGTCGCGCAGGCGGTCGCCGACCAGGTTGATGGAAACGATGGTGATCAATAGTGCGATGCCGGGAAAGAAGCTGATCCAGTAAAGACCGGTGAGAAGGTATTGGTAGCCGGTCGAGATCAGCATGCCGAGCGACGGTTCGGTGACCGAGGCGCCCAATCCTAGGAAGGAGAGCGTCGCCTCGAGCCCGATGGCACGGGCGACCTGCATGGTGGCGATAACGATCACCGGCGCAAGACAGTTGGGCAAAAGGTGCCGGAACAGGATACGCCAGCGCGGCAGCCGGAAGGCCTCCGCGGCCTCGATATATTCCTTCTCGCGCTCCACCAGCGCGGTTCCGCGCACAGTTCGGGCATAGGTCGCCCATTCAGCGATGATCAGCGCGATCACCACGTTGAGAACGCCCTTGCCCAGAATGGCAAGCATCATCAGCGCCATGAGAATGGTCGGAAAGGACAGTTGCAGATCCACCAGCCGCATGATCGCGCTTTCCGTGCGGCCTCCGACATAGGCGGCGATCAGCCCGACCGTCGTTCCGATGATTGCCGCAGCAAAAGCGGAAAGCACGCCGACGATAAGCGAGGTGCGCAGCCCGTAGAGAATGCCTGAAAGGATATCCCGCCCCTGGCTGTCGGTGCCGAGATGATAGACAAGGCCGGAAAAGGATTCCGAGCCGGGCGGCAGACGGCCGTCGAGGATATCGAGTTGCGTCAGGTCATAGGGGTTCTGCGGTGCGATCACCGGCGCGAGCACGGCAAGCGCAACGATCAGAGTCAGAAGAATGACACCGACCATTGCGCCGGGCGATCGGGAGAAGTCCCGCAACTGCCGCCGCCGTCGACCGGGTTCCAGTGGAGCCGCAGTTTCGTCTGGAAGAGGAAGCTTTGTCATGTCTTTAAGCCTTCGCATCCAGCCGGACGCGCGGGTCCAGCAATGTGTAGCAGACGTCGATGATGAAGTTCAGCCCGACGAAGAGGATCACCATCATCATCAGGTAAGCCACGATGACGGGGCGATCGAGAAGATTGATCGAGTCGATGATCAGCTTGCCCATGCCCGGCCAGGCAAAAATGCTCTCGGTCACCACCGAAAACGCGATCAGAGAGCCGAACTCCAGACCGATGATCGTCACGAGCGGGATCATCAGGTTCTTGAGAACATGCACGAAGACGATCCGCCGCTCGGAAAGACCCTTGGCGCGCGCAAATTTGATATAGTCCTGGGGCAGGACTTCCTGCACGCCGGCGCGCGTCAGCCGGAGAATGAGCGAGGTCTTAAAGAGCGCCAGGTTGAACGCCGGCAGAAGCAGATGTGACAAGCCGTTCCGCGTCAGGAACGACCATTGCGCTCCAAGGAATTCCGCGGTCGCACCGCGTCCATTGGTCGGAAGCCAGCGCAGTTCCACCGCAAAGACCATGATCAGCATCAGCCCCACCCAGAAGGTGGGCAGGGAGAAGCCCAGGATGGAGCCGCTCATGATGAGACGGGAGGAGATGCGGTTAGGATAAAGCCCGGCATAGAGACCCAAGGGCAGGCCTATCACGATGGCGATCAGCAGGGCGGAAATCGCCAGCTCCAAGGTGGCCGGAAGCCTCTCCAGGATGAGGCTAAGCGCCGGACGCCCGTACACGAAGCTGTTGCCGAAGTCCCCATGCACAAGCCCCTGTAGGAACAGCATATATTGTTTCCACAAGGGCTGGTCGAGACCGTAATGCGCAATCACACGCAGTCTTTCGGCCTGGTTGGCGTCCGGATTGATCAGGATGTCGACCGGATTGCCGATGACGTTGACGCCGACGAAAACGATGACGGTCATCGCCAGGATGACGAATATCGCCTGAATCAACCGCCGTATCAGGGAGACTGCCATGATGCCTCCTTCTCCTAATCCACCGACAATGAAAGACCGTCCCGCTGGGGGTCCGCAGCGCCTGCGGACACGCCATCCTCGATCTTGATCGCATGGAGGGCCGCAAACGCATAGGTCTGCGGCGAGCGGGCCACGTCATAGCCCATCTCGCGCAATTCCTTCTCAACCGAGCGCCGGATGCGGTTGCAGATGTCGATCTTGTTGGAGACCCCGACCACCCTCGGCGCCACCACGGCCTCGAGCACCGACATGTCGAAGTCGATGACGTTCATCACGCACTGGGCGACCGTCGGCGCAATGTAGCTTCCGCCGGGAGCCCCGACCACCACAAAGGGGTCGTCGCCCTTGAAGACGATCGTCGGCGCGGCGGAGCTGGGCCGACGCTTGCCCGGCGCGATGGAACCGGGCTTGCCGGGGAATGGATTGAACCGGCTCATCGTACCGTTGTACATGAAGCCCAATCCGTCGGTGATCACGCCAGACGGGCTGCCGAGCGTGTGGGTCATCGCCACCGCGTTTCCATACTTGTCGACCACGGACACATGGGTCGTGTCACGCTGCGACCGATCCAGACGGCTGACCTCGGCACGCTCCCCTGCCTGGATGGAATGCGCGTGCGCGGCCGCATGGCCTTTCGATATCAGATGCTCGAACGGAACCTCGACATATTCCGGATCGCCCATATGCGCATCCTTGTCGACGGTCATGCGCTTCATCGCCTCGAACAATATTCTCACATGCTCGGCGCCACCATGGCGCATCGCGCCGACATCGAAATTTTCCATGATGTGCAAAAACTCGATCATCGGAAAGCCCGAGCCGGGGGGTGGCGACGTGGCGATGCGATGACCGCGATAGTCGCCCCATATGGGGGCGGTCTTCGAAAGCTCGTAAGCTGCAAGATCAGCGCGCGTGATAAGCCCGCCATGGGCGGCAAAGTCTTCGGCGATCTGTTCTGCAATCTCGCCGTGATAGAAGATGTCCGACCCGCCGCTTGCGGCAATCCGCTCCAGCGTATCCGCCATGTCCGGGTTCTTCAGGATCTCCCCGACATCGCGCAGGCTGCCGTCCGGATGGAAGTAGACGTTACGTCCCGTCCGGGAAAGCTGGAGTTTGTCGCGCGTGTTGGCGAAACCATCGGACGACTGATCCTTGCTCCAGTACCAGTGCATGTGGTTGCGGATCATGAAGCCGTTGCGGGCATAATCGATCGCCGGAGCGACGATGTCTGCCCAGTCGAAACTGCCGTAATCGCGAAGAGCCGTCTCATAGCCCTTCAGCGAACCCGGAGTGCATACCGCCAGGTAGCCGATATCAGAAATATTGCCGTCTAGGATATATCCGAAACCGTCCCGGCTCTGGCCCTGAACCTTGTCGACCCACATGTCGGGCGTCGCCGAAAGCGGCGCGCGGGCATAGAATTCGAGAATGTCATGCACCCCCTTCGAGGGCATGTAGACATGCATCGAGCCGAACCCGCCGATGCCGGCCATCTGCGGATCGACCACTCCCTGGACGAAGGCGCAGGCAAGTGCCGCATCGACGGCATTACCACCACGCTCCAGGACCGCGGCCCCGGCTTCCACGGCCTCCGGCTGCGGCGCAACGATTGTCGCATTCCTCATGCCGCGCGCCTTTCGGACAGAACCTTCGCCAGGAACGCCTTGACGTGGCCGAGCACTTTCATGCGGTCGTGGGATACGCCGGCCACCTTGTCGAGCGTGACATCGACACCGGCGGCGCGGAAGGAGGCGGCGAGTGCTTCAAGACGCTCCGGCCGGGTGGCGCCGGCATCGTTAGCGCCCTCCATGTAATAGGCGCTTCCCGACTTGTGGGTGATCTCCCAGGTTTCCAGGTCGGCATCCCCCACGACCATATGCACGGGTAGCTTGGAAAGTGCCGCGGCGTCGAACCGCTTGCCGAAGCGGGCCTCGATGTCGCGGATTCCCACCCACCAGTCGCGGTTCGGATCGAGAAGCGTGACAGAGCCGGGGGCACCGATGGAGGCGGCCCAGAGTTTCTCGGGGTGAAGAATCGCGAAGCGATGGGCGAAATGCCCGCCGCCCGAGAAACCGAATATCGCAAATTTCGACCAGTCCTGCCCGTACTTGGCCGCCATCTCGGCGACCATCGAAAGCACCGCCTGATCGTAGCGGATATCGCCTTCCTGCATATATTTGTAGCCCGATCGCGCGCCGTCACCCAGGACATTCATGGGAAAGATCGGGCACAGCACCGCGCAGTCGTTGTAAAGCCCGAATTCGGAAAAGCCGTCGCGGAAGTCGATCGCCGATGTCCGCCCAGTACCATGAACCGCCACGAGGAGATCGAGCTTTCGCCCCTCTGCCGCCGTTGGCGGGACATAGAGAAGAAGATGAAGCCTCGGATCCGCCGACGACGCGAAGATCGCCGTCTGTCCGTAGTCATAGATCGCCCGTGCCCGGGCGGCAGCACCGCTCGTACCGAGTTCCTGCATGCTGATCTCCTGAGAATGAAACGGAAAGGCGGCTTCAGCCGCCTTTCCTGCCGCGGTTATTGAGCGGGTTCCACGAAATAGGCGAGCGTGTACTTGTCGCCGCGGGGCGTATAACGGACGGATGCCTTGGCGCCGAGGACGACGTTCTCGTAATGCATCGGCAGCAGCCAGAGCTTGTCGAAAGTCAACTTCGACAATTCCTCGAGCAGCGGAAGCCGCTCCGCTTCATCGAGCGTCGAACTGGCCTTGGCCAGAACCTCGTCTATCTTCGCGTCCGAAATGCCGCCACCATTGTAGCGGCCGGTGCCCTTTTCCTCGTCGCGGGTTGCAACAAGGGCAACCGTCGGGTTCGTGGTTTCACCGGTATTGACGCCCCAGGACCCCAGGAACATGCTGAAGTCACCGTTCGCATAGGCATCGGAATACATCGACCACGGCTGGACCTCAACTTGCGTCTGGATGCCGATCCGGGCCAGCATCTGGCCGACCGCCTGGACGACTTCGCTATCCTTGACATAGCGGCCCGAGGGACCGTGAAGCGTCAGGCGGAAGCCTTCGGGATAGCCCGCTTCGGCAAGAAGCGCCTTGGCCGCCGCCGGATCGTAGCCGACCGGCTCGACCGCATCCGAGTGCCCCATATAGCCTTTAGCAACGAACTGGTCGGCGACCGTGCCGTTCTTCTGCATGACGCGCTCGACGATGGCCGGGCGGTTGATCGCCATCAGGATCGCACGGCGGACCCGCTCATCCTTCAAAGGATTGCGGTCCAGGGCCGAACCGTCGGACGCCTTGACGAAGGGCGAAACATCCTTGCTCACATCCATGCCGATATAGACGAAGCGGGAGGACTGACCGTTGATGACCTGCAGATCACTGCTCTCTTCGACGCGTGCCATGCCATCAGCCGGCAGGGCTTCGATGATGTCGATCTCGTTCGACAGAAGCGATGCCAATCGCGCGCCGTCATCGGGAAGGAAGCGAAGGGTCACGTCCGACCAGTGGGAGGCGCCCGCGAAATAGTCTTCGTTACGCTTGAGGACGAGGCGGTCGCCGGGAGAGAAGGAAGAGAAAACGTAGGCGCCGGTGCCGATGGCGCATTTGCCGTTGTCGAAATCCTGGACCGGAGCCTCGGCACAGTCCGCGCTGATGATGCGTATACGGCTGACCGAGTTCAGCAGCAGCGGGTCCGGCACGCTGGTCTCGACGACCACCGTCAGCGGGTCCTTCGCCGTGACGTTGACGATATTGCGGGTGTAGGAGGCGAAGCCCTGGCTGGGCTTGTCACGGGCCCGCAGCAGCGAAGCGATCACATCTTGCGCATCGAACGTGCTGCCGTCGTGGAATTTCACCCCTTCGCGCAGCTTGAACTCCCAATGGGTAGGGTCCACCGCCTTCCACTCTGTTGCCAGTTCCGGCTCATTGGCGGAGGTTCCCGTCAGGTCGATGAGACTGTCCCAGATATGCCGCGAGGTCGCGTTGTTCGGCGCCGAGCTGTCCTCGTGAGGATCGAGCGTCGTGGGCGTCGTCGACATGCCGATGATAAGCGGCACGCTTTGCGCCAGCGAAACGGCGGGAATAGCAACGGTTGCGAGCAGCGCCATGGCTGCCGATTTCACGATTGTGTTTGTCATTGTTCCTCTCTCGATAGGCTCGACCTGCCGCCGGTCTTGCTGCCGGCTTCCGCGGTACGACCGCTGACTGAATTGTTAGAAATCCGTCACACGGCTGTCAAACGGAAATAAATTGTGTTACGCTGTGCGAAACTCCCTTCAAAACGCAGTTTCTCCCATTCGTCCGCCTCCACAGAAAGAGCGAAACAGATCCAGGAATGACCGATAAACCCAATATAATTCAGTCCGTTGATACCGCAATCTCGGTACTCATGGAGGTGGCCAAACATCCTGGCAGCAGATTATCGGACATTGCCCGGTCATTAGGCGAAACAAAACCTCGCATCCTTCGAATGTTACGCACACTGGAACACCGTGGAATGGTGCAGAAGACCACCAAAGGGGGGTTCCGTCTCGGAAACGCCATTCTCGTCCTCGGAACGGCGGCGTCCACCCAGGTCGACCTCGTGAGAATTGCAAGCCCGATCATGGAAGATGTCGGCCAGAAGGTGAACGAAACCGTCCAGCTTCGGATCATCGACAACTCCGAAGCCCTTTGCATCGCCAAGTTCGAGCCCACCAGGGATCTGAGGGTACATGCGATGATCGGTCGGCGCCGGCCACTGCATGCTGGTTCCAGCAAGGTGCTGCTGGCATTCCTCCCGCCGCAGGTTCAAAAACAGATGCTTCCCGAGCAGCTCAGCCGCTTCACGGCCCGCACCATTACCCATCCGGTCCGGTTGGCCGCTCAGCTGCAGGCTATCCGGAAAGACGGATATTGCATCAGCCGCGGCGAAGTCAGCGACCAGCTGGTTTCAGCGGCGGTGCCGGTCCTGGCGTTCGACGGCTCGGTCGTTGCCTCCTTGAACATCGCCGCACCCGCATTCCGCACCCAAGAAGATGACCTTCAGCGTTTCGTGGTGCTCTTGAAGGATGCGGCGCAGCAAATCTCCAAGGGGATCGGCTGGTAGAAGACGGGGCGTGGGCAATTTCGGGAAATGCATGATTTCCACCCGATCCAGCATGCGCGAACCGGATCATTCCGCCTTTGACGGATTTGCTCCTTCCGCAAGATGTTTGCCTGGCGTCACATTCGGTGGGATCGGGCAGACATAGGGCTTGCCGCTGGTCTTCTCGTGCCATTCCGTCTTGGCCTCGGCCAAGAGTTCCGGCGACATCATCAGCGAAAGCCCGGTGGTTGCGAGTGCCTTGGCGGCATGCGCCATCGCCTTGTGCGCCGCCGCACTCTTGCCCTGCGCCACTACCTGCCAGGTGTGCGGATTGGTGCCGATCGCCCAAGCCGGCGTCCAGCATTGCGCGGTGGGCGTTACCCAGCTGACGTCACCTACATCGGTGGAGCCCGCACGGAAATGCGACTGACCATCGAAGTCTCTGAGGCCCAGATGTAACGGCGTGCTTCCATCGACCTTGGCGTTGGAGAAGACGTCACCCTTGATCTGATAAAGCTTGATGCTGCTTCTGATCGCCTCGTCCGTGAAGGTTTGCTGGATCGATTTCGCAAAGGCAAGATCGGCCTCGTCAAAAGCGATCGGACCGAGCTCCACCATGTTCCGGTGCATGGCTGTTTCCAGCGCTATATTGGGCAGGAGATTGGTGGAGGCGGTATCGAAGACGATCTCCACTTCTGTCTCGGTCATCATCGCGGCACCGCGCGCCACCTTCTCCACGCGGGCGGCAAGCTCCATGGCCTGCGGCATTTCCGGAGCGCGGATAAGGTAAAGAACTTCCGCACGTGCCTGCACCACATTCGCGGCTCTGCCGCCCGTATCGGTGATCGCATAATGCAGGCGGCAATCCTGCGGCATGTGTTCGCGTAGGAAATTGACGCCGACATTCATCAGCTCCACGGCATCCAGCGCGGAGCGCCCGAGATGGGCGGAATTGGCCGCATGTGCCGCAACGCCCCTGAAGCGGTAGTAATATTCGAGGACGGCCAGATTGTTGGTGGAGCGGACACCGTTGAAGGGTGCTGGATGCCAGGTCAGCGCCGTATCGACATCGTTGAACTCACCCGCCCTCACCATGAAAGCCTTGCCCGAACCGCCCTCCTCGCCGGGGCAGCCGTAGTAGCGTACGGTGCCGGAAATGCCGTTGGCCTCAAGATGCTGGGCAAGCGCGATGGCGGCCATCAGCGAGCCTACCCCGAGGAGATTGTGACCGCAGCCATGTCCCGTGCCACCGGGGTTGACGGGTCGAGGCTGCGTAAGATCGGCGGCCTGGCTCATGCCCGCCAGCGCGTCGAACTCGCCGAGAAAGGCGATCACCGGCATCCCGCTGCCATATTCACCGATGAAGGCCGTATCCATTTCCGCCACACCCCGGCGAACGGTGAAGCCGTTCTCCTCGAGCGTTCTGGCAAGGATTTCGGAAGAGCGCCGCTCTTCGAACTTCAGCTCGGCGAATTCCCAAATGCTGTCGCTGAGCGCGGCATAGGCCGGCTTCATCGCGTCGATCGCCGCGGAGATCGACATCATTGCTTCCCGCTTCATAGCATGTCCTCAAGTCCATGTGCTTGTGCCTCCGATATGGACGTAGAAGCACTGTCCGGCGGCCGCGCCGGATCGATGGTTTCCGATCGTTGGGTGAACCGCGCCAGTGTTGCCTCGGCGCGGTAGAGAGGCTCAGTCCTCTATCGAGACTTCCCAAAGCCTGGGATTGGACTGCCAGACCGGCAGGCCCTTCAGCTTCTTGGTGGCACCCCAGACATCGACCATGTCATAGAGGAAGATGCCCGGCATTTCCCGCAGCATCAATTCGTGGAACTCGTCGAAAATGGCTTGCCGCTTGGTCTCGTCGCGTTCGACGTAAGCCGCGTTCATGAGTTCGATCGCTTTCGGATCATCCCACATCAGCGATGGATCTTTCGACTTGTCGCCCACATAAAAACTGTAGGCGAAAACTGGATCAAAGCGCGGTGCGACCGACTGGGAAATCACCTGATAATTGCCGGCGCGGCGGCGCTCCACCTGGGTCGCGTAGTCGAGGACTTCAATCTGCACGTTTAAGCCAACCTGCTGCATCATCGCTTGCGCAATGACCGCGGCGGGAAAGCTCGGAACATCCCCTCGCTTGTTGGCGATGATGGTGATCGGCTCACCTTTGTAGCCGGCGTCCTCGAGCTCCTTCTTGGCTGCTTCAGGATCGTAGGGGATGCGCTTTTTCTGGACCTCGCTGAAATAGGCCGAGTGAGAAGCGATGATCGAAGCGCTGGCGCTGCCCGTGCCGTTCGATGCGGCGGCCACCAGCTCATCGAGATCCAGCGCCGCAGCCATCGCCCTGCGCACGGCCGGATTGCTGAGCACCTTGTCCTTCGTCTGCATATAAAACAGGTTCTTGCCGTTGTTCGGCGCGACGATGAGCTGCAGGGTCGGGTGGTTTCTGTATTCGGGGATGAGGCTCGGGGGAATATCGGATGCCTGCAGGACACCAGATTCCAAGCCCGCTTTCACCGTCGCACCGTCCGGAATGATCATCAGCTTCACCCGATCGACGAGCGGGCGCTTCGAGCCGACCAGGCCGTCCGGCTTGCCGTCATTTGCCGGCGAAACATAGTCGTCGAATTTCGTCAGCGTGATGTATTCGCTTTTTTTCCACTCGCCCCACCTGAACGGCCCGGTTCCGATCGGCTGTGCGAAGGTGCCGTCCGCATTTATAGACGCTTTTGACAGAATGCCCGAATAACCGCATTCGGGCCGCGACAGACTGCCAAGAAAGGCCCCGCTCGGCGAGTTGATCTTGATGACGACCGTCTTTGTATCTTTTGCCTCGACGGATTCGATCTTGGTTTTCTTGGTGCCGTTGAAGTCCGACAGGCAGCTCCATTTGGTAGCGGGGTCCAGGTAGCGCTTGAAGGTCCAGACCACATCATCGGCGGTAAGCGGACTGCCGTTATGAAACTTCACGCCATCCCGCAGCGTGAACGTGTAGGTCAGCCCATCCTCCGATGTCTCAAACCTTTCCGCGAGCAGCGGCTTGATCTCGCCGTTATCGGTAGGCCCGACGAGCCCCTCCACGATGTGCCGGATCACGCCGTCGGTGTTCCCGTCGCGATTGACGCCAGGATTGTTGCTGCGAATATCGGCATTCAGCGCGACGATGATTTCGGAGCCGAACGATGGCGCCGCCATCGCGATGAACATGTAGCTTGCCAGCAGTATCTTGCTCATGTTGTTCCCCTTTCTTGGCGTTTAGAACTAGAAGCGATCCCAGCAGGCGCGCGTGAGTCTGCCGATTGTTTCGAGTGCCATCGTATATCCGGGCGTACCGTCGGGCAGCGCGGACGGAACGTCGTCCGTATACGCGGTCATGATGAAGAGCGGAGCGCCATTGCGATAGACGATGCCGGCATCCATGCGTCCGCGCTTGCCGCGGCCGCTCTTGCTTGCAACGACCGTCTCAAATGGCAGGCGGGAATGGATGCCGTATCTCAGCACCTGGTTGCGAAGCGTCTGAAGCGACCATACGCACAGGTCTGGACTGCATCCCAGCTTCCGCTGCGCCTCGGGAGAGGTTTGGGCGTCCAGGATCGTCTGCAAAAGCAAAACCTGATCTGCGGCGGAAGTGGTCGTTACCGTTTCGAGAGGATGATCAACCGCAAGCGCGAGCGGCGGGATGAGAAAACGATGATGCGTGTTGACCATGCCGAGCGACTTGCAATAACCGTCGACTTCCTCAAGCGTCAGCCGCTCGAGTACCATCTTGGTGCAGACGTTGTCGCTCAGCACCATCATGCCGGTGATGGCGTCGCGCAGTGAAATGACGACCCCGGGGGTAAGATAGCGGAACATGCCGCTTGCAACCTCTTCGGACAAGCGCTTCTCGTAGGTGATCCGCTCTTCGAGATCGATGCGGCCTTCCGTTGCAGCCTTGAGCGCAGCCATCATGATCGAAGTCTTACGGGTGCTTCCCGATGGCGTTTCCTCGTGTTCACCCCGGCCGACCGTTTCGCCGGTCAGAAGATTTCGCGCCATGAAGCGGGTGACGAAGGGCTGTGCATCGCAGATCTCGTTAAGGGCTTTCTTCAGCGCTTCGGAATTCGTGGTCAAGGTCATGCCTCCAGGCGCCATTTGAGTGACACGCCACCCTGTGCATTCTGATCAAGGGCGGGAATGGCCGAGAGGAGGCGGCGCGTGTAAGCCTCCTTCGGACTGTCGAAAATCGTATCGCGGTCGCCCTGTTCGATGATCCGGCCGTCTTGCATGACGACGACCCGATCGGCCACCTGCTCCACGACGCCGAGATCATGGCTGATGAACAGGCAGGAGAAGCCGTAGCGCTTCTGCAGGTCGGAGAAGAGATCGAGCACCTGCGCCCGGACCGTTACGTCGAGCGCGGAAACCGGCTCGTCGGCGATCAAAAAGCGGGGCCGTCGGGCAATGGCGCGGGCGATCGCCACACGCTGGCGCTGACCGCCGGAAAGCTCGTGCGGATAACGATCGGCGTAATCCACGCCCAATCCAACTTCTTCAAGGGTTTCATGGGCTCGCTTGCGTTTGGCCTCGGCGTCAAGACCGGGCACCAATCTCAGCGCCTCTTCGACCAGCGCCTCGATCGTCATGCGCGGGTCAAGGGAGGAATAGGGGTCCTGAAACACCATCTGGCAGTTCAGGCGGTAGTCGATCCAGTCCTCGTCGCGCGAGCGCCCCTGGAACCGGATCTGTCCTTCGCTTTCCTTGACAAGGCCGGCAATGGTACGGCCAAGCGTCGTCTTGCCCGAGCCGGACCCTCCAACGAGCGCCACGACTTCGCCTTCGTGGATATCAATGCTGACGCCATGCAGCGCCCGTTTCGACCCGGCTTTCCTCAGAAGCGACTTGCGACCGGCATAATCGACGACGATATTGCGCGCCGACACCATGGGCGCCTTCGACGTGTCTATCTCACGCAACTCGCCGCGGAGCGGCAGCGAGGAGAGTAGTCTCTTGGTATAAGGGTGTTTGGGCGCCTCCAGCAGGTCCTCGGTCCTGCCCTGCTCGACGATCACGCCCTTTTCCATCACTACCATGCGGCTGGTGTACCGTGCCACCATGGGCAGGTCGTGGCTGATCAGGAGCACAGCCGTGCCTTCCGCCCGTGTCAGTTCCACCATCAGTTCCATGACATCGCGCTGGATGACCGCGTCGAGCGCAGTGGTCGGTTCGTCGGCAATCAAGAGCGCCGGCTTCAGAAGCATGACGGACGCCAGCATGATGCGCTGGCGCATCCCGCCTGAAAACTCGTGGGGGTAGGCGGTCAGCGCGCCTTCCGGATCGCCTATGCCGACACGTTTCAGCATGTCGAGAATGCGTTCTCGGCGCTCCTCCGCCGATAGTTTCGTGTGGAGGGCAAGTCCCTCCTCCAGCTGGCGGCCGATGGTCATCGACGGATTGAGCGAGGTCATCGGTTCCTGGAAGACGACGCCGATCTCTGCGCCGCGCAGGCGTCGGAGCTCGCGGCTCTTCATCCCCATTACGTCGCGCCCCTTGTAGGCGACCGATCCGCCGGTAACGGCGATCGCCTGCGGCAGGAGCGAGATCAGCGCTCGCGTGGCGAGGGTCTTGCCCGAACCGCTTTCGCCCACGATCCCGAAGATCTCGCCCGCGGCAATGTCGAAATTGACGTTGCTGACGACTGCGTGGCCGGTTCTTGCGACCTCCAGCGAGAGATCACGGACGGTTAGAAGTGTTTCCGTCGTCATTTCAGACCTCTCATGCGCGGATCGAGCCTGTCGCGAAGGGCGTCGCCCAAAAGGTTGATGCCGAGAAGGGTCAACGCGATGCAGAAACCCGGAAAGAGCCCAAGCCAGACGGCCTGCTGGATGAAGGGACGCCCCGCCGCCAGCATGTTGCCCCAGGTCGGAGCCGGCGGCGGCACGCCGAGCCCCAGAAAGCTCAGCGCGCTTTCAGACAGGATCGCCCAACCGAACATCGAGGTGGCGAGAACGGTGATCGGCGCCAGGCAGTTCGGCAGGATATGGCGGAACATCGTATAGAGCTCGTCGTTGCCCATTACCCGCGAGGCCTCGATGAACTCCCGCTCACGCAGCGACAATACTGCACCCCGCACGACGCGGGCCATGGAAGGCGTATAGGCAATGCCGAGCGCGAAGATGATGCCGTACTGATTGGCGCCGAAGACGGCCAGCAGGCCGAGCGCCAGCAAGATGCCAGGAAAGGCGAGAAGCGCGTTGTTGACCGCCATGATGAGCCCATCCGTCCAACCACGGGCATAGCCGCTGACCAGACCAATAAGCGTACCGCAGACGGTCGCAAAACCGACGGTCAACGCCCCGATCCAGACGCTGGCCCGGGCACCGATCATCAGGCGGCTGAGCACGTCACGGCCGAACTCGTCCGTGCCCAGAAGATGTTCCGCACTCGGGGCAGCAAGCCGCGCGGTGAAGGAGAGCTTCATCGGGTCGAACGGCGTCCAGAAGAGACCGATGGCGGCAGTGGCAAGCAGGATGGCGATCAAAATGCCGCCGATGAGCCCGTTGAACGTAAACTTTTTCATTCGGCAACAACACGCGGATCGAAGAGGGGATAGAGCAGGTCGACGACAAGGTTGACCAGCACGTAGGAGAGCGACACCAAGAGCAGGCATCCCTGGATGACCGGGTAATCACGGGCAAAAATGCTGTCCACCATTAACCGGCCGAGGCCCGGAATGGTGAAGACCGTTTCGATGACAGCGATGCCGCCGAGCAGATTGCCCAGGATGAGGCCGATCATCGTCCAGGTCGGTCCGAAGGCGTTCTTGAAGGCATGCCGCCAGAGCACCGCTCCTTCGGAGAGACCCTTGGCGCGAGCATGGGTAATGTAGTCGAGACGCAGCACTTCTAGCGTCGAAGCGCGGGCCATGCGGATCAACACGCCCGCCTCGTGGATCACCAGCGTCATGATCGGAAGCACGAGATAAAGCATACCGCCAATGACGTTGTCGGCGAGCGAGACATAACCCAATACCGGTAACCAGCCGAGCTTCAGGCCAAAGAGCAGCAACAACAGCAAGCCGAGCCAGAAGGTGGGGATGGAAAGAAGTACCGTTGCGGTACCGACCAAGGCCAGATCCATCAGGCTGTTCTGACGCCAGGCGGCGATTACGCCGGCCGGCACGGCGATCAGGCTGGCCAGCAGCACCGCCACGACGACGATCACGGCGCTAACCATGAAGCGCGACACCACCAGCGGCAGCACGGCCTCATCGTTGACAATGGAGCGGCCGAAATCTCCTTGCAACACATTGCCGGCCCAGATCAGGAATTGCTGCGGCATCGACTGGTCGAGGCCGAGTTCTGTGCGCATCGCGGCGATCTGATGGGGTTCGGCGCCATCGCCGAGCATCAGGGCCGCGGGGTCACCGGGGATGAAACGGATCAGCGCGAAGACCGTCACCGAAACGAATGCGATCGTCGGCAGCGCCATAAGCAGGCGGTTCAGTATAAATCGTAACATTGGTTCCCCTGCTCAGGTCCGTGCCTTGCAGCTTTTGTATGGACACTATGACGATCTGCAAAAATCCTGCAATATTATGAGATTCTTCATATCTCTATTCATTGCTGACGCGAGGCTTGACGAGAATGAACCTCAATCAACTGGAAATCCTTCGTGCCCTGATCACGACCGGCTCGACGATTGCTGCAGCCAGAGTGACCGGCTTGAGCCAATCCGGGGTCAGTCGCCTTTTGCAGCAGCTCGAGTCCGATCTTTCGATGACCCTTTTCCTGCGCGAAAAAGGCCGCCTGATCCCAACGCCTGAGGCGATATTGTTGGCGAAGGACGCGCAGGACGTCTTGATGGCGCTCGAGCGCATGTCGGCCCGGGCGGAAGATCTGAGGAAGGGGGTCTCGGGTCAGGAAACGGTTCGCGTCGGATTGCCGATCAGCATGTGGGAACACTTTGCGCCCGCAATGCTGATCGACTTCACGCACCACTTCCCCGGCGTTCGCATCGAAACGTTTTTTGAGACAACCACGGCCATAAGACGGCTTGTCGAACATCGCGTGATCGATATCGGCTTACTGAGGCTGGAAGAAAACCTCGGCTCCGGCATCGTGGTCGATGAAGTGGCGACCGGGGAAAACGTGTGCGTCCTTCCGTCAGATCATCCACTGACTGCCCGATCAGAGGTGACCCCCGGCGATCTGGTCGATGTCCCTCTGATCCTCATCGGCCGTCAAAGGCCGAACCGCCTGGTCCTCGACCAGGCATTTGCTCGAAACGGCGTCAAGCCTTTCGTCAAGATCGAAACCCACACGAACAGCTCCGCATGTTCCTACGTGGCTTCCGGTCTTGGGGTGGCAATCATCAGCAGCTTTTACGCCAATCTCTTTCGAGAGCTTCCCATAGTCCAGCGACCGTTCCGCCCAAGGTCGATCCAGAAGTTCGGAATAACACGTGTGGGAGCCGTGCCATTGTCGATCGCCGCTCTCGGTCTCTGCGAGGCATTGAAGCGGCAGATCACCCGCTCACAGGATCAAAGTCGGCCACGCCGCGCCTTCGCCAGTGCTCTTGACCGGCCTCCGCCCGAATGACTGATTACACGACTTCCCTGTTTTCGGAGCTTTCGAGGGCGTTGCGCAGGATGAGCGGCAGTATTCCGCCGGCTTGCAGGATCTTCACCTCGGTCGAGGTTTCGATCGCAGCCGTAGCCTGAAACGAAATCGTCTCGCCGTTCCGTCTCCTGATGACGATGCGCACGGGCTTTCTTGGCGCGATGTGCGTCTCCTCGGCGTCCACCTCGACGAGGTCGCCCGGCTGCAATGCAAGCCCGGAAGGCCCCCATTCCGCTGGTAGCCTCAGAGGAAGGATGCCCATGCCGATGAGGTTCCAGCGGTGAATGCGCTCGAAGCTCAGCGCGAGCACCGCCCGGACCCCGAGCAAAGACACGCCCTTGGCGGCCCAATCCCTGGACGAGCCCATTCCGTAGCGCTCTCCCGCCACCAGGACGTGGGGCTGCTGTTCGAGCCTATATCTCTCTGCCGCTTCCCAAAGCGGCATGACCTGCCCGGAAGGAACGTGCACGGTGGAGCCGGGAGGGATGTCCGATCCTAGCAGGTTGCGGACGGTCTTGTTCGTGAACAGGCCCCTGACCATGGCCTCCCAATTGCCGCGGCGGGAAGAATAGACATTGAGATCGAGCGGGTTTTCGCCGCGTTCCACCAGGTATTTCCCGGCAGCACTGCCGGCGGGAACGGCCCCGGCCGGAGAAATATGATCCGTGGTGACATCGTCTCCCAGCACCATGATCGGATGAGCCAGATAGCGGCCGAGGAGCGTGCCCTCGCCGAAGCCGGCGAATGGCGGCCGCCGGATATAGGTCGACTTGTCGTCCCATGGGAAAAGCGTCGTGGTCGGCGCGTCTAGCGCCTGCCAGGCGGGGCTGCTTTCAGCTTTCTCGTAAGCCGGCGAATAATCCCCATGATCCGACGCCGCGGCCACCGCCTCGTCGATCGCGGCTGCCGTCGGCCAAAGCATCGCAAGCGTCACAGGCTGACCATCGGCCGTCATGCCGATGGGTTCACGGGTGATATCGATATCGACCGTGCCGGCCAGGGCGAAGGCAATGACGAGCGGCGGCGAGGCCAAAAATCCGGCCTCCAATTGCGGATGCACGCGGCCTGGAAAATTGCGGTTTCCCGAGAGGACCGCGACCGGCAGAATATCCCGCTCCGACATCGCCCGCTCGATCGGCTCCGTCAATGGTCCGGAATTGCCGATACAGGTCGTGCAACCATACCCTACGATGCCGAAGCCGATCGCTTCCAGGTCTTCAAGCAGGCCCGCGCGCGTCAGGTAACGCTCGGCGGTCGGCGAGCCAGGCGCAAGGGAGGTTTTGACCCAATGCGACGGCCGCAGGCCGAACGCCCTCGCTTTCCTCGCCAATAATCCCGCGGCAAGGAGCAGCCGAGGATCGGACGTATTCGTGCAACTGGTTATCGCCGCGATCGCGACCGCGCCGTCGTTCGGCTCGCCCTCCCCTCCAGTTTTCGAGTTTTTCCTCTTCAAGGGCGCGAGGGATGCCGCAGCCTCGCCGACGGCGAGCCGATCCTGTGGCCGACACGGACCCGCAAGGCTCGCTTCGATCCTGCTCAAATCGATCGACACGACGGACGTGTAACGCGGTTCCGCCGCGGGATCGAACCACAGCCCGGCCCGACGGGCGTAGCGCTCCACCAGATCGACATGCTCGCGCGAGCGGCCCGTCGAGACGAGATAGTCCAGAGTCATTCGGTCGATGGGAAAATAGCCGCTGTTTCCGCCGAACTCGGGCGTCATGTTCGCCACCACCGCCCGCTCGCCTGCCGTCAGCGTCGAGACACCCGGCCCGAAGAACTCAACGAACTTGTCTTGCAAATCTATCTGGCGAAGGGCGTGGGTCACCGTCAGCACGAAATCGGTCGCCAGCACGCCTTCTCTTAGGCGGCCGGTGAGACGTACCCCGACAACCTCCGGCACGCGAAGAGCGACAGGCATGCCGAAGAAGACGCTTTCGGCCTCCAGCCCCCCGACACCCCATGCCAGCACCCCGATGCCGTTGATCATCGGAGTATGGCTGTCCGTGCCGATAAGCGTATCCGGCACCACCCATGGCCGGCCTTCGCTCTCCTCGGTCGCGACCACCGTCGCCAGGCGTTCGAGATTAAGGGTGTGCATGATGCCCGTGCCCGGCGGATGCACCCGAAAATCCTTCAGCGTGTTCGCCGCCCATTTCATGAAGCGGTATCGCTCGCTGTTGCGACCGTATTCGCGCTGCATGTTCACATTGAGGGCCTCGGAGGAACCGAAGGCGTCGACGGCGACCGAATGGTCCGTCGATACGTCAATGGGTACCACCGGGTTGAGCAAGGAGGGATCTCCACCTGCCTCGGCCAGCGCCGAGCGCATTCCGGCGATATCCACCAGGGCCGGGCCGCAAGTGGTGTCATGCATGAGCACCCGATTGGGCAGGAAGGGAATTTCCGCTTCGCTCGTGCCGGTATCCAGCCAGGCCAGGATCGCGGCCTTGGCGGCTTCAGCATCCTCGCCCCCGCGCCGCAGGACGTTTTCGAGCAGGATGCGATGGATGAAGGGCATCTGGTTCAGCTTGCCATCGGTTTCCTTCTCAAGGTCGATGAACTGATAGACGCACCCTTCGGCTTCCAACGTGTCGACTGCTGTCATCGTGCTATCCAACTCGCTGCCGAACCTGCTTCGGCGCTCGCTTCGTTTCTACATATTATGATAATAAAATGCAATATTCGGAGAACACAAAACCCTCTACCGGAATGTGCCTGCACGCTAAACCTGCGGGGCCTTGATCCGGCCCGCGCCCATGATGTGCGTGTAGAGAAACGCCGCAGCCTCGCTTCTTCGACCGCTCTCGATAAGGTCGAGAATGTGAAGATGCTCCTCCGTCTGTTTGGGGAGACGGCTGCGATCGATGGTGATCTGGTACTCGATCAGTCGACGCAGGCGGTTGATCCTCCTGATCGAGTCCAGGAAAAACTCGTTCTTCGACCACCCGACGAGCATTTCGTGAAACTCGTTGTTCGCCTTGAATATCTCGGCGCGGGACCAGGTCTGATAGCCGCCGGCCGATAGCACCGTCTGTGTCTGGCGGGCACGCTGCAGCTCCTCGAGATCGGGCTCGAAGCTCGGAAGCAGCATCGCCTGTTGCTCGATAACGGCGCGGAAAGCATAGCCGTCCTCGTAGCTTTGCCTGGATGTCAGCGTCTGCCTGAATGTCCAGCCATTCCCTGGTAGCCGCTCGATCCAGCCTTCGTCGGCAATACGGTGCAGGATCTTCAAAAGCCGGCTGCGCGGCAGCTCGTAGAGCCGCATGAGTTCGGCTTCGCTTACCCGCTCCGGCAGTCTGCTCGCCAGCCGGTCTTCCGCAATCCGGAAATAGACGGCGTCCTCGCCGTCTTCCCGTTCGGTCGGCCGGGAGGCGTCGCCCAGGTTTTCCGCGTCGACCGCGAGAAAATAGCCGCGGTTTGCCTCCGCGCGCACGACCCCTTCGCCTTCGAGGCGGCGCAGGGCGCTCATCACGGGCGCGCGGGAAACGCGAAACGCGTCCGCCAGCATCTGGAGGGGAAGGTGTTCGCCTTTCCGCATCTCCTTCGATTTCACGAACTCGATGATGCTGTTGCTGATCTGAGGAGACAGACTGTTTCTTGCCATCTAGATACCTGCGCTTTTCCAATCCCGCCGGGCTCGGCCGATATGGCGTGAGCCCGGAGGTATTCCAGTATCCCCTAGTCTTCATCCTGCTGGAAGCGGGACAGGCCCTTGAAGATGAACGGCGCGACCAGCGCGATGGAGGCTATCCCCGTCATGATCGCCGAACTTGGATGCTGCAGGAAGACCATGGGATCGCCAAGACTCATCTGGAGCGATCTTCTGAGCGCATTATCGGCAAGTGGACCAAGTATCAATCCGACGACTGCGGGAGCGATGGGATAATCATAGCGCCGCATGAGGAAGCCGACCACGCCGAAGCCAGTCAGCAGGAGAAGTTCCACCACCGACGGATTGGCGGCGATCGTTCCCATAGAGGCGAAGACGAGAATTCCCGCATAGAGCCAGGGCAAAGGAATTGCCAACAGTCGCACCCAAAGACCGATCAGCGGCAGGTTCAGCACCAGAAGCATGACATTGGCGATGAACAGGCTGGCGACCAGACCCCAGACCAGATCGGCATGCTGCGCAAACAGGAGAGGACCGGGTTGGATGTTGTACTGCTGGAAACCCGCCAGCATAACCGCCGCTGTCGCCGACGTGGGAAGTCCAAGCGTCAGAAGGGGCACGAGAGTCCCCGCCGCCGAGGCGTTGTTTGCCGCCTCCGGGCCGGCAACGCCCTCGATCGCCCCCGAACCGAATTCCTCGGACTTCCGACTGAGCTTTCTCTCGATATTGTAGCTGAGAAACGTCGGAATCTCCGCGCCGCCCGCAGGAAGCGCCCCGATGGGAAACCCGATTGCCGTTCCGCGAAGCCATGGCTTCCAGGATCTTGCCCAGTCTTCCATGCTCATCCAGATCGAGCCTTTGATGGGGATCGGCTTTTCGGGTTTGTAGAGATGACGCGAGGCCACCACCAGGGCCTCGCCGATTGCAAACAGGCCTACGGCAAGCGTGGTGACTTCGATCCCGTCGAGAAGCTCGGGCACGCCGAAGGTGAGACGCGCTTGACCGGTCAACTGGTCGATCCCCATCAGTCCGAGCCACAGGCCGAAAGCCAGGCTCGTCAGGCCGCGCAGGGGAGAAGACCCGAAGGTTGCCGAGACGGTCACGAAAGCGATCAGCATCAGCCCGAAATAATCCCAGGGCGCGAACTTCACCGCGATCTTGACCAGAAGCGGCGCCAGGAATGCCAGGGCAATCGTTGCGATGAACGCGGCGACGAAGGAACCGATCGCCGCCGTTGCCAGCGCCGGCCCGCCGCGGCCGGACCGGGCCATCCGGTTGCCTTCCAAGGCCGTAACGACGGAAGCGCTTTCCCCCGGTGTGTTCAGCAGGATCGCCGTTGTGGAGCCGCCATACATCCCACCATAATAAATGCCCGCGAACATGATGATGGAACCGCCCGGATCGAGCTTGAACGTCACCGGAAGAAGAAGCGCCACGGTCAGCGCCGGGCCTATACCAGGGAGAACGCCAACCGCCGTGCCGATGATGACACCGATTGCCGCATAGACCAGATTGGCCGGCTGGGTCGCCAGCGAAAATCCGTCGAAGAGAAGAGCAAAAGATTCCATCATCGCACCTTAGAAGCTGTCTCTTATACGAGCGGCCCCTGGGGCAGGGCCAGCGTCAGGAGCTTGTTGAACAACAGGAAGATCAGGATCGCGAGCACGGCGCCAAGACAAATGTCTGCCAATAGGGCCCTTCGACCGAAGGCGCGCGCCGTGAATGCGAAGAGCAGGGTCGAGCCCACAATGAAACCGCCGCCGAGCCAGATGGACCCGATGAGCGAAGCAAGCGCCAAACCTATCCAGCCGATGGCTTTCCAGTCGGATGCTTCCGCCTCCAGATCGAAAGGCTTGAACGCGCTGACGAGATGCCCGACGCCAAGCGCGACGAACAGCACCGCGACGAAATAAGACGTCGCGTTTGCGCCCATTCCATAGCTGGCGCGGACCGTCATCGCACTCGCATCCCAATAGGTGATGAAAGCGATGGCGAAGAGTATGACCGCCGCCACGGCGGCGGGGCGATTGGGAGTGTGTAGGGTCTTGCCGCTCATAACGTCCTCTTGGGCGCAGGAAGGATGCCCCTCCCTGCGCCTCCCGAATTAGTCCGCCAGTCCGATCGACTTCAGGATGCCGTGAACGCGATCCGTTTCCGAAGCGACGAAGGTTTTGAATTCGTCGGAGGGAGCGTAGTAATCCGTCCAGCCGCGAGCCTTGAGAAGCTCCTTCCATCTGTCGGAGGTGACCGTCTTCTCGATGGAGGCCTTCAGCGCCTCCAGGTCTGCACCCTCAACGCCGGGTCCGGCGAAAACGCCACGCCAGTTCACGAGCTCGATATCGAGACCTTGGGCTTTCAGCGGCTTCGCCTCGATACCTTCGATCGGTTCGGGATAGGAAATCGCCAGGGCCCTCAGGTCGCCGGACTCGATCTGACCCTGCCATTCTCCGTAGCCGGAAATACCCGCGGCTGCCTGGCCGCCCAGCATGGCTGCCAGCGCTTCGCCCCCTCCGGAATAGGCGACATAATTGATCTTGCTGGGATCTTCTCCGGCCGCCTGGGTGACGAGCGCCGCAAGTATATGGTCCGCGCCGCCCGCCGAACCGCCGACCCAGATCGCCTTGGCAACATCGCTCTTGATGGTCTTCAGGAGTTCGTCGATCGTCTGGATCGGCGAATCCTTCGGCACGACAATGACCAGCGGATCGCCGGTCAGCCGCGCAAGCGGCGTTACCTGGGTAAGGTCGACGGGCGACTTGTTGGAGATGCTTGCACCGACCAAGGTGATACCGGCAACCAGCAACTGGTCGGGGCTGCTCTTCGCCGAACCGACGAACTGGGCAAGACCCACGGTGCCGCCGGCGCCCGGAACATTGACGACCTGCACGCTTTTTGCGGCACCCGTCGCCATCATCACTTCCTGAAGCGAACGGGATGCAGCATCCCATCCCCCACCAGCTCCGGCGGGTGCCGTGATCGTCAGCTCGAGCCCCTGAGCCGAAACGGAAATTGCGCCAGCGGCAAGCGAGCTGCCGATTATCGCGGCCATGAGGCCGTGCCTGAAGAAATTACGCATGAGCGATTGCCCTCCTCACGTTCTTGTCAGCTCCCCTCCGGAGCCGAGATGAAGAGATTTGCATTATATAATAACAAAAGTAAATAGCGTCATCGCAAAGGACGGCCGCAGCACGGCTTGAGGAAGACCTGGCTTTCCCGCTTCGAACGGAGTGCCGCACTTCGGGTTCAACGAAGATCCATGGGATGTTGAGACCGGGTAGAGAGGCCCTTGCAGACTATAACGACTTCAAACCGAGCGTGACGCTAAACGCATCATTGTGGATGTACCTGGCTTTGCGGCGGCGATGCGCCTTGCGCCGCGACGTTCACGGTGGGTGAGCAACACAGAATGCCGAGGGCTAAGAATCTTGGAAAAGCGAATGCCTTTCGATCGAATCCGAGGCGAGAACGCCCCGGAATGAGCTTCGAACGGCAGCAGAGGTGGCATTCTTAGGCGAGATATTTGCCGAAGTGTTGCGCCACGGCGTGCGCGGCTTCCGGCACCTTCCCGCCGTCATAGAAATCGAAATGATTGCCGTCAGTCCAGTGAAGGGTTTTGGGGCCCTGCAGCAGATCATAGGCCTTGCGTGCCTGATCTGGTAACGCGCATCCGTCGGAGTGGACGATCAGCGCCGGTGTCGTTATCCGCCCAGTTTCGCGAATGGGATCGAACGCAAGCCACGGCTCCCACGACATGACGGCGAAGGCGTTCGTCCATTCGATCACGCCACCGCCGCGAGTCTCGTCCATGTAGTATTCCATCGGCCCGACATGAGAGGCACTCGGATCAGAGTTGTGGTAAGCAGGAATCATCCGATTTTGACCTGTGCGCTCGTACTCCGCGCGGGCTGTTCGGCCTGCTGCGCGGCGCTGTTCTACCCCTTCCGGTCCGCCGTAGAGCAAGGGATTGGTTACCGCAGGCTCTGCCAGATGGCTGGCGACAGAAGCAATCGCCGCAATTCTATCGTCGCGGGCAGCTGCATAAAGGACCGTTCCGCCCGAGGTGCATATGCCAAGAAGGCCAATACTCTCCGGGCGCACGTCCGAGCGCGACGCGAGAAAGGTAACGGACGCTGCATGATCCTCGGCCTTGGCCTCCGGATCCTCGTACTGGCGAGCCCTACCACCACTTTCGCCGTAATGGCGATAGTCAATACTAAGCGCAATATACCCGCGTCTTGCCATCTCGGCTGCATAGATGCCGCCCATCATCTCCTTGACCGCAGTCAGCGATCCGCCAACTACGATGGCAGGGTAGCGGCCGTCGGCGCGGTAGTTGGCTGGCATGTAGAGGTTGCCGACAAGAAAGCTGTCGCCAGCCGCAAAACGGACCTTGTGAACCGCGACTTCGTCAGCATTGGCCAAGGGAGCCGCTTTGGCAAAGGTGGAGAAGCCGAAACTCGCGACGGACGCCAGTGCAAAGGCGGATTGCCCGAGGAAAACTCGGCGAGTGGGCACAAGAAGGTTGGAGGTCATCATTGGTCTCCTATTCGATTGGACACCACACGGCGTCGAGAAGACCTTGCCTCCTTTTATTATCCTGAAAAATCGCCTACCTTTTACATGCCTATTCGGGAAAACCTTATAATGCGACTTGATCAACTCAGCGGTATCGTCGCCTTTCTGAAGGTCGCAGAGACAAAAAATTTCACGCGAGCCGCAGCCGAACTCGGTGTCACACCGCCTTCCCTGAGCGAAGCGGTAAAGGGACTTGAGGAGCGGCTCGGTATAAGACTGCTGAACCGCACGACGCGCAGCGTCGGCTTGACCGAGGCCGGGGCTGCTTATCTCGCCAGAGTGCGCCCGGCGGCCGAGGAAATTCAGGCAGCCGGCCTTGCCCTCGCGGAAGCCAAAGATCGTCCTGCAGGCACGCTGCGTCTCAGTCTGCCATGGATTGCCGGGCCGCTGCTGATAGAACCGCTAATGGGCAGGTTCCTGGCGGCCTATCCCGATATACGGCTCGATCTCGTCTTCGACGACACCTTTGTCGATATCGCAGCCGTGGGCTTCGACGCAGGCGTCCGTATTGGCGAACTTCTGGACGCGGACATGATCGCCCTCCGGGCAACCGGTGCACTGAAGAACGCCGTTCTGGCGAGTCCCGCCTATCTTGCTGAGCACGGCACACCTCTGTGTCCAGCCGATCTCGTGGATCATCGCTGCATCGCCTACCGCTTTTCATCGACACGCACCGTCTCGCAATGGGACCTGGTGGAGGACGGCCGCGAATACGGTTTCACGCCCGATCCCCACTTTTCGGCCAACACCATGCCACTCGTGGTGGAAGCGGCGGCACAGGGGGTCGGACTCGCCTACACCACCGAGCGCCTCGCAAGCAGGCACTTGCATGACAGAAGCTTAGTGAAGGTCTTGGAGACGTTCTGTCCGACGCTCGATCCGCTCTACGTTTACTATCCAAGTCGACGGCTCGTCCCGCCCAAACTGCGGGCTTTTCTCAACTTCATTCGCGCGGAGCCCAATTGAGCGTTCCAGGTTTCGATGACAAGCTCGGAAGCTACGAGGAGCCCGATCTTGGAACCGCATGAAGAAGCAATGTCCAAGGTACCATCCTATTGGATGAGGATCGCTCTGAAATCGTTGATATTGGTGCCCGTCGGGCCCGGCACGAACAGGTCGCCCAGCCGCGAAAAGGCCGTCCAGCTGTCGTTGCGAACAAGGAATTCGGCGGCGTCCGCCTGGCGTTCGGCAAGGCGCGCGACGGTCGTGCCGTCGGCAAACGCGCCGGCATTGTCCTCCGAGCCATCGATACCGTCAGTATCGGCTGCAAGAGCGGAAACGCCCTCCAGACCGTCGATGCCACAGGCCAGCGAGAGCAGGAATTCGCTGTTTCGCCCGCCCTTGCCCTTACCCTTGATCGTCACCGTCGTCTCGCCGCCGGAGAGAATGACGGTGGGCTTTCGGAACGGTCGGTTGCGGCGAACCACTTCCGCGGCGATCGCCGCATGAACACGCCCAACCCCGGATGCTTCCCCCTCGATGGCATCGGAAAGGATGACCGCTTCGACACCCGCCTTGCGTGCGGCTTCCGCGGCAGCCTCCAGCGAAACAGCGGCAGATGCGACAAGCTTCACCTCGTTGCGGGCAAACCGAACATCGGATGGCAAGGGTGGGGCGTCGCTGTTCTCGCGGATATGGCGCATGATCGCTTCAGGCAGATCGAGGCGGTAACGCTCGATGAGGCGCAGCGCATCGGCGCGGGTCGTCGCATCCGCAATGGTGGGCCCAGAAGCCACAAGGGCGGGATTGTCGCCAGGAATATCGGAGACGACGAGCGAGACGACACGCGCCGGATGGGCGAGCGCCGCAAGGCGGCCACCCTTGATGCGCGAGACCTGCTTGCGCACGGCATTCATCGCGCTGATCGGCGCACCGGAGGCGAGCAGCGCCCGATTGACGGCAATCTCATCCTCGAGCGTCAACTCGCCCGCGGGTGCGGGCAGAAGCGCAGAACCGCCGCCACAGACGAGCGCGACGACGAGGTCGTCTTCCGTCAAGCCCCGCACGGCAGCCATCAGCCGGCCGGAAGCCATCAAACCGTTCTGGTCGGGCACCGGATGGGCGGCTTCCAGAACCTCGATCCGTTCGCAGGGAATGGAATAGCCGTAACGGGTAACGACGACGCCGGAAAGCGGCGCGTCCCAAAGCCGTTCGAAGGCCCGCGCCATCTGTGCCGCACCCTTGCCGGCCCCGATCACCATCGTCCGGCCCTTCGGCCTTTCCGGCAGATTGGCGGCCAGCACCTTCTCCGGATCGGCAGCAGCGACCGCTACATGGAAAAGCGCTTCCAGAAAGGCGCGCGGATCGGCAATGGTCGGCATCGATTTTCTCCGGCTTTAGAAAAAGCCGGGCGGCGCTCCTCTTCGCCACCCGGCTCGGCCGTCATGCGACGGCGTGGTTCGCCATACGCTCGAGTGCCTTGACGAGACCGGAATGGTCAAGCCCGCTGTCGCCATTGGCTGCACAGAGATTGAAGAGCTCCTGCGTCGAGGCGGTGTTGGGCAGAGCGATGCCGAGCGACTTGGCACCCTGCAGCGCCAGGTTCAGGTCCTTCTGGTGCAACGAAATGCGGAAGCCCGGATCGAACGTGCGCTTGATCATGCGGTCGCCGTGAACCTCCAGGATGCGGGAGGAGGCAAAGCCGCCCATCAGGGCCTCGCGCACCCGTGCCGGGTCGGCGCCGGCCTTGGAGGCGAAGACGAGCGCTTCGGAAACCGCCTCGATCGTCAGTGCCACGATGATCTGGTTGGCGACCTTGGTCACCTGGCCGTCACCGCAATCGCCGACGAGCGTGATGTTCTTGCCCAGCAGTTGGAGGAGGGGCAGCGCCCGGTCGAAGCTTTCCTGCGACCCGCCCGCCATGATCGACAGGGTCGCGTTCTTGGCGCCCACCTCGCCGCCGGAAACCGGAGCATCGATATATTCGGCGCCCGTACCGCGAACCCTCTTTGCGAATTCCTTCGTTTCGATCGGCGAGATCGAGCTCATGTCGATGACGAGCTTGCCGGCTGAAAGACCGAAGGCGACGCCGTTTTCGCCGAAGAGCACGTCTTTCACTTCCGGCGTATCCGGCAGCATCAGGATGATCGTGTCGACGGTTTCGGCAAGCGCCTTAGGTGTCTCGACGAATTCCAGTCCGTTGTCGAGAAGCTCCTGGCGCGGCGGGATGACGAACTTCGAGGTGACGACCTTATGGCCGGCGTCCTGAAGGTGGCGCGCCATCGGCGTGCCCATGATGCCGAGGCCGATAAATCCGATTGTTGCCATAACTTAGCTCCTGATCTTGAGAATGTCTGCGCTCTTGCCCTGCCGGCCGACCGCGGTGGCGAACCAGCCGAGCCCTTCCTGGGTCGTGGCGCGCGGCTTGTATTCGCAGCCGATCCAGCCGTCGTAGCCGAGTGCATCGAGCGCCTCGAAAACGAAGGGATAGGCTATCTCGCCGGTGCCCGGCTCGTTACGGCCCGGATTGTCGGCAAGCTGCACGTGGGCGATCTGTGCCTGGTGCTTCTTGAACGTGCCGATCAGCTCGCCCTCGGTGCGCTGCTGGTGGTAGAGGTCGTATTGGATGAACAGGTTGTCGCTGCCGACCTCGGCGATGATCGAGGCCGCCTGATCCGGCGTGTTGAGGTAGAAGCCCGGAATGTCGAAACGGTTGATCGGCTCGATCAGCAGCCGGATTCCGTGCTTACCGAGTTCGTCGGCCGCGAATTTCAGGTTGGCGACGAAGGTTGCTCTCAGCACCTCGTCCGAAACTCCGACCGGCGCGATGCCGGAGAGGCAGTTGATCTGCTTGCAGCCGAGCATGGTCGCATAGTCGATCGCGGACGCCACGCCGCGGCGGAACTCGTCCACCCGGTCCGGCAGGATGGCGATACCGCGCTCGCCGCCAGCCCAGTTACCGGCCGGCAGGTTGTGCAGCACCTGGGTCAAGCCATTGAGATCGAGCGCGGCGCGCAGCGCCTCCTTGTCGAAATCATAAGGAAAGAGGTATTCGACGCCGTCGAAGCCGGCCTTAGCGGCGAGCGCGAAGCGATCGAGGAACGGCACCTCGTTGAAGAGCATCGTCAGATTGGCCGCAAACTTCGGCATGGTTGTTCTCCCTCTATTTTGCGCAATTGCCCTCAGTCGAGACCGACCAGCGTGGCGGTCGGCGCGTCCTCGCCGCGTTCGGCAAGTTCCTCGAACTCGACGACGGCGTTGATGTCGGCGCCCATGGAAATATTGGTGACGCGTTCGAGGATGAACTCGATGACAACCGGAACCTGGTGCTCCTCCATGAGCTTCTGTGCCGTGGTGAAGGCTTCCTGGAACTCGTTCGGGCTGCGCACGCGGATTGCCTTGCAGCCGAGACCTTCGGCGACGGCAACGTGATCGACGCCGTAGCCCTTCTCCGCATCTCCGGAGGCGTTGATGTTGTCGAAGGCGAGGCTGACCTCGAAATCCATGTTGAAGCCGCGCTGTGCCTGGCGGATAAGGCCGAGATAGGAATTGTTCACGACCACATGCAGGTAGGGCAGCTTGTGCTGCGCGCCGACCGCAAGCTCCTCGATCATGAACTGGAAGTCGTAGTCGCCGGAGAGCGCGACGATCGGGCGATCCGGATCGGCCGCGCGGACGCCGAGCGCCGCCGGCAGCGTCCAGCCGAGCGGACCGGCCTGGCCGCAGTTGATCCAGTTGCGCGGCTTGTAGACGTGCAGGAACTGCGCGCCGGCGATCTGGCTCAAACCAATGGTCGAGACATAGCAGGTGTCACGATCAAAGGCTTTGTTCATCTCCTCGTAGACGCGCTGGGGCTTGAGCGGCGTCTGGTCGAAATGGGTCTTGCGCAGCATGGTGCGTTTGCGCTCGCGGCACTCCTCCGCCCAGGCAGACCAGTCCTTGAGCTTGCCGGCAACCTTCCACTCCGTCGCAACGTCGAGGAGAAGCTTCAACGCCGCGCCGGCATCCGAGACGATGCCGAAATCGGGGGCGAAGACGCGGCCGATCTGCGTCGGCTCGATGTCGACATGCACGAAGGTGCGGCCTTCCGTATAGGTCGGAACATTGCCGGTATGGCGGTTTGCCCAGCGATTGCCGATGCCGAGGACGAAATCGGAGGCAAGCAGCGTGGCATTGCCGTAGCGATGCGAGGTCTGCAGACCGCACATGCCGGCCATCAGCTGGTGGTCGTCCGGGATCGTACCCCACCCCATCAGCGTCGGGATGACCGGAACGCCCGTGATCTCCGCGAACTCGACGAGCAGGTCCGAGGCATCTGCATTGATGATGCCGCCGCCGGCGACGATCAGCGGCCGATCCGCCGCGTTCAGCATGGCGAGCGCCTTTTCCGCCTGCGCCCGCGTCGCGGACGGCTTGTAGGGCTCGAGCGGAGCATAGGTCTCGATATCGAACTCGATCTCGGCGAGCTGGACGTCGATCGGCAGGTCGATCAGAACCGGGCCGGGACGGCCGGACCGCATGGTGTGGAACGCCTTTTGGAAGACGAAGGGCACCAGCGCCGGCTCCATGACGGTGACGGCCCATTTGGTGACGGGAGCGGCGATCTTGGCGATATCGACCGCCTGGAAATCCTCCTTGTCGAGGCGGGCACGCGGCGCCTGGCCGGTGATGCAGAGGATCGGGATCGAGTCCGCCGAGGCCGAATACAGACCGGTGATCATGTCCGTACCGGCCGGGCCGGAAGTGCCGATGCAAACACCGATATTGCCGGCGCGGGCGCGGGTATAGCCTTCAGCCATGTGGCTTGCACCCTCAACATGGCGGGCGAGGATGTGGCGCACCGAACCGCGCGCCTTCAGCGCCGAATAAAAGGGATTGATCGCAGCACCCGGAACGCCGAAAGCACAATCGATGCCTTCCCGTTCCAGAACCAGTACCGCCGCGTCTATAGCACGCATCTTAGCCATGGGCTTCCTCCGTCTCTTGGCCTGGAGGTTATCCCATTCAGCGTAGCGGGCAATAAAAGAATGGAAATTATTCCCACCACGCGGAAATAAACATTTTCAAGTAATCTGTGGCAATCCACGACAGCGCGGACGTGCCAGAAAGTGCAGAGGAGTTACGCCATGACTGAGCAGCACTACGAAAAAGCGAGAGGAAAGCCAGGCCGCAAGCCGGGCGAAAATTTCGCGCCGTCCTCCGTCCAGGTTCTCGATCGGAGCCTGAAACTTCTGGAACTCGTGGCTGAAGCAGACGGCGCGACGCTGACGGATCTTGCCGATCATTCCGGCATGGCGCCATCCACCGCGCACCGGCTGCTGACTTCGCTCGCAGGGCACGGCATGGTGGCCCATGATGCCGAGACCGGCGCCTGGACGATCGGCGTTAAGGCTTTCGAGATCGGCACGGCCTATCTGCGCTTCCGCAAGCTCGGCACGATCAGCCGGCCCTTCCTCAAACAGTTGATGGAAGATTGCGGTGAAACCGCCAATGTCGCGATCGAGGAGGAAGGCGACGTCGTCTTCATTTCCCAGGTGGAAAGCCATTCGCCGATGCGTGCCTTCTTCCGCCCCGGACATCGCGGGCCGATTCACGCCTCCGGCATCGGCAAGGCCATTCTTTCGACCTGGACGGATGCCCGCATCGCGGCGTTGCTCGCCGGCCGAGACCTCCGGCACTTCACCGGGAAGACTCGCGATACGCTGCCTGCTCTCCTGGACGACATCGCAATGATCCGCAGCCGTGGTTGGTCGATCGACGACGAGGAACATACGCTCGGCATGCGCTGCGTCGCGGCGCCGATCTTCGATGAATATGGGGAAGCTATGGCCGGAATTTCGGTCTCAGGGCCCGCGGTGCGCCTGCCGGATGCAAGGGTCGAAATCATCGGCCCGATCGTGGGCACGGCGGCGGAAGCTCTGACGAAGGCGATGGGCGGACGTTTGGGTTCATCCCAATCAGCGGGATAAGCCTTGAGTGCCCCGGGACCTTCTCCCAACAAGCAAGAGGAGAAGGTCCCGGTTAGTCCGGATGAGGGGTCATGCCGGATCGAACGTATCAGGCCGTTTCGAAAATGCGCTGCCGCGCGACGTTGGCCTTATCCTTTGCCTTCTTCGGCTTGCCGGCAACATAGACCTCCGCGACCGAGCGGTCGTCGCCCATGGTCTGGAGGATGAAGAGTTCCTCCGCGAGCGAGGTCGCCGTCTGCATGCGGTATTCCATGGCCGGCTTGGCGCCGGAGTCGAGCACCACGATATCCGCATCCGCGCCGGAATGAAGCGAGCCGATATGCTGCTCCAGCCCGAGTGCCTGGGCATTGCCGAGCGTCATGCGGTAAAAGGAGCTGAAGGGCGTCAATCGCTGGCCCTGCAGATGCAGCACCTTGTAGGCCTCGGCCAGCGTTTCCAACATGGAGAAGCTGGTTCCGCCGCCGACATCGGTCGCCATCGACCAGCGGGCTCCCAGCCTGTCGAAGCGGTCACGGTCGAAAAGCCCGGAGCCGAGGAAGAGGTTCGATGTCGGACAGAAGACGCCGACCGCTCCCGTTTCGGCAAGAACCGAGATCTCGCGATCGCTGAGATAAATGCAATGGCCGAGCAGCATGCGCTCGTTCAGCAGGCCATAGCGGGCGTAAATGTCCGTGTAATCTTTCGCTTCCGGATAGAGCGAGGTCGCGAAGGCAACCTCGTCACGGTTCTCCGAAAGATGCGTCTGAACGAAGCATTCCGGATGCTCGCTGACGAGCGCCTGGCTCATCTCCATCTGCTCCGGTGTCGACGTGATGGCGAAGCGCGGGCTGATCGCATAATGGGCCCGGCCGCGGCCATGCCACTTTTCGATCAGTCGCTTCGTCTCGTCGTAGCCCTGCTGCGCCGTATCGCGAAGCGCTTCAGGAGCATTGCGGTCCATCATCACCTTGCCGCCGATCATGCGCATGCCGCGCGCCTCAGCCGCCGCAAAATAGGCATCCACGCTTTCCGGATGCACCGAGCAATAGGCGGCCGCCGTCGTCGTGCCGTTCGACAGCAATTCGTCCATGAAGCGTTCGGCAACGGCGGCCGCATGGGCGGCCCGCGCGAATTTCTGCTCTTCGACGAAGATATAGGTGTTCAGCCATTCGAGCAGCTGCGCGCCATAGGAGGCGATCGCCTGCGTTTGCGGGAAATGCAGATGCGTGTCGATAAAGCCCGGCAGAACGAGATTCGGGCGATGATCGGCAATCTCCGCATTGGCGCCGGCCACCTTGCGGATATCGGCATAGGTGCCGGTATCGACAATCTTGCCGTCGCGCACCAGGACGGCGCCGTCCTCGAAGTAGTGATAGGATGCGGTGTCGTCGATGCCCTGCGGCTCGGCAACGAAGGTCAGCACCCGACCGCGGATCAGGACTTCGGTCATTCTGTCTTCTCCCCTTTGATGGCGCTTTCGTACCAGGCAACGATCAGGCGCCGCTCTTCGTCGGAAATCTGGGTGACGTTGGCCGGCGGCATCGCATGGCTGCGACCCGCCTGCAGGTAGATCTCCCGGGCGTGGACGGCGATCTCGCCATCGGTTTCCAGCACCACACCCTTCGGCGGCACGATGATGCCTTCCCAGCCCGGCTCATTCGCATGGCACATGGAACAGCGTCCGAGAACGGTGTCGCGCACCTTGGGAAAGCTCTCAGCCGCCACGAAAGGCTGCTGCGCGGCCGAGACCTTGGCGTCCTCGGGTTCACCCGACAGCACCTTCGGCACAGTGGAAAGCCACATGATGACGATGAAGAGCAGCACGGTCGCAAGCCAGGTCCAGGTCGGGTTGCCGGCATCCGCATGGCGCGTATTGAAATAGTGGCGGATCGTCACGCCCATCAGGAAGACGAGCGAGGCGATGATCCAGTTGTACTCGGTGCCGAACGCCAGCGGATAGTGGTTCGACAGCATCAGGAACAGAACCGGCAGCGTCAGGTAGTTGTTGTGCGTCGAGCGCTGCTTGGCGATTTTGCCGTATTTCGGGTCGGGCGTGCGTCCGGCGATGAGGTCGGCGACGACGATCTTCTGGTTCGGAATGATGATGAAGAACACGTTGGCCGACATGATCGTCGCGGTGAAGGCGCCGAGATGCAGGAAGGCGGCACGGCCGGTGAAGAGCTGAGTATAGCCCCAGGCAACCGCGACGAGGATGAAATAAAGCGCCACCATCAGCCGCGTATTGTCATTGCCGAAAGGCGACTTGCAGATCAGATCGTACATGATCCAGCCGAAGGCGATCGAACCGAGCGAGATGGCGATCGCCACCGTCTTGGAGACGTCCAGCACGTTCGGATCGATCAGATAGAGGTCCGCCCCGGCGTAATAGACGAGACACAGCATGCCGAACCCGGACAACCAGGTTACATAGCTCTCCCATTTGAACCAGACGAGGTGTTCCGGCATGTTGGCGGGCGCCACCAGATATTTCTGGATATGGTAGAAGCCGCCGCCATGGACCTGCCACTCTTCGCCATGCGCGCCCGGAGGCAGCGCCGGATGCTTCTTCAGGCCCAGATCGAGCGCAACGAAATAGAACGACGAGCCTATCCAGGCTATCGCCGTAATCACATGCAGCCAGCGAACGGCGAATGTCAGCCAGTCCCAGGCGATGGCATATTCGTACAAGGCGTCCTCCCAGAAACTTTTCCCGGACTTTTGACACCTCGCGATTTCCAAGGATATTCCGACAAATCCTCAACACTTTCAAAAAAATCTATAAGATCGCACCTGGTATGATCTGCACTTCAATGTGGTAGAAGAACCCATGTCCTATCTCGATAATGTGCGCGTCTTCGTGCGCGTGGTGGAACTTGGTACCCTTTCGGCGGCGGGGCGCGACCAGCGGGTGACGCCTGCCGTCGCCAGCAATCGCATAAAGGAACTCGAGCGCCATCTCGGCGTGCGGCTCTTCAACCGCACCACGCGAAAGCTCGCGCCGACCCAACACGGCCGTGTCTTCTATGACGGCGCAGTGAAGATCATCGAAGCGGTGAACGAGGCGGAAGCCGCGATCGCCGACCTGTCGCGCAATCCGAAAGGATCGCTTCGCATCACCGCGCCGCTCGGCATCGGCCGCCGGCTGATCGCGTCGGGCATTCCGGAATTCCACGACAAATATCCCGATATCGAAGTGCGTCTGCGGCTCTCCGACCACAATGTCGATATCCTCAGCGAAGGCGTCGACGTTGCCTTCAAGCTCGGCGTTCTGGAAGATTCCAATCTGCGCATGCGCGGTATCCTGAATTGCGAGCGGGTGCTCTGCGCCTCGCCCGCCTATCTCGAACGCCGCGGCACGCCGGCGACCGCCGACGCGCTGATCGCCGACAAGCACGACTGTCTTCTGCTGCGCTATCCCGGCTCAAAGGAATATTATTGGACGCTGATGACCGCCGAAGGTCCGCGCAAGTTCGAAGTCGGAGGTCCCTATGACAGCGACGATGGCGACGTGCTGACCCACTGGGCGCTGGAAAGCCGCGGCATCATCAATAAGCCGCTCTTCGAGGTGAAAGCCTATCTGAGGGAAGGAAGGCTGGTCGAAATCCTGAGGGATACGCCGCCCGCCGCCGTACAGCTCGCCGCGATCTATCCGCACAAGCGCTTTCAGGACCCCAAGGTCCGGCTGATGATCGACTTCATGGCTGAACGATGTCAGCGGCTGATCGGCAAGCAGCTAGAAGACGAGGCCGCGGTCGAAGCGTCTACCGGCTGACGGCTTGCGCCCTGCTCACCTGGTTTCCGGCCCATCTCAGCGCTGCGGTCATGATCTCCGCCGCCGCGAGCGCGGCGATCACCGGCGGGCGCTTGTCCTTCACCGCCGTACCGCCGATCGGACAGACGAGTCGTTCGAAAAGTTCCGGCCGACCGGCTTCGCGCGACAGCCAGTTGCGGAAGGTGGCGCGCTTGGTCTTCGAGCCGATCATGCCGACATAGGCGGCGTCCGCGCGCTTCAACGCCTCGGCGGTGATGAGGAAATCGAGCGCGTGGTCGTGGGTCAGGATCACGAAGCTGCTGCCGGGCGGAGCGTCGCGCACCACGGCTTCCGGCATGGCGGTAAGGCATGTTTCGATATGCGGCACCGTCGAGGCGACGAGTTCCTCCTCCCGCGTGTCCACAAGCACGACGCGCAGCGGCGCGAGCGACAGCGCCAATGCGAGCGCATCACCGACATGACCGGCGCCGAAAACATAGACATGCGGTCTCATGGCCATCTCCCGATCATTGCGCGCGATGAGCGTTTCGGTAACCTCGTGATCGAGCGCCTTGAAGGAGAGGCCGACGCGGCCGCCGCAGCATTGACCGATCTCCGGTCCGAGTGGCACGCTCATCGGCTCGGCGGCAAGACCGGAGCGGATTGCGCGGCGTGCCTGGTCGATCGCCATATATTCAAGCTGGCCGCCGCCGATCGTCCCGAAGATCGCGCTTTCCGATATCAGCATCCAGGCATCGGTATCGCGCGGCGTCGAGCCCGCCGCGCCCGTCACTTCGACCAGGACCGACACCGGTTCGCGGCGAAGAAAATCCCGAACGTCTTCTCGCGCGGCCGGCATCGTTTTTACCCCTTTTTCGAAACCTTCAGACGCTCGATCGCCATCAGCACGCGCTCCGGCGTCGCCGGCGCATCGAGGCGCGGGCAAATCTTATGATCCGCCACGCTCGCCACGGCATCCGAAAGAGCGTGCAGCACGGAGATGCCGAGCGGCAGCGGCGGCTCGCCGACCGCCTTGGAGCGATGGATCGTCGGCTCATAGGCCTCCGACCAGTCGGTCAGCGCCACATTGAATATCTTGGGCCGGTCTGAGGCAAGCGGGATTTTGTAGGTGGAGGGGGCATGGGTTCTGAGCCGCCCCTTGCCGTCCCACCACAGTTCCTCCGTTGTCAGCCATCCCATGCCCTGGATGAAGCCGCCCTCGACCTGGCCGATATCGATGATCCTGTTCAGTGAGCGGCCGGTATCGTGAAGGATATCGGTACGCTCGACAACATATTCGCCGGTCAGCGTGTCGACGGAAACCTCCGAGCAAGCCGCCCCATAGGCATAGTAATAGAAGGCATGGCCTCGGCCCTTGGAACGGTCCCAATGGATCTTCGGCGTCTTGTAGAAACCGGCCGCCGAGAGCTGAACGCGCGCCATATAGGCCTTCTTCACCAGTTCATTGAATGAAATCTCGATATGGCCAATGCGCACCCGGTTGGGCAGGAAAACCACCTGATCGCGCGGCACCTGATGGCTTTCGGCGGCGAAATCGATGAGCCGATCCTTGATCTGGCGGGCGGCGTTCTGCGCCGCCATGCCGTTCAGGTCGGCACCCGAGGAAGCAGCGGTCGGTGCGGTGTTCGGCACCTTGGCGGTGGTGGTGGCGGTGATCTTCACCCGGTCGATGTCGATCTGGAATTCCTCCGCGACCACCTGCGCGACCTTCAGGTGCAGGCCCTGCCCCATCTCGGTGCCGCCGTGATTCATGTGCACGGAGCCATCCGTGTAGATATGCACCAGCGCACCCGCCTGGTTCGATTCCGTCTTGGTGAAGGAAATGCCGAACTTCACAGGTGTCAGCGCGATGCCGCGCTTCACGAAGCGGCTCTTGGCATTGAATTCCGCGATGGCGCGGCGGCGGCCGGCATAGTCGGCGCTTTCCTCCAGTTCCGCGACGATGCGCTGGATGATGCAGTCCTCGACCTTCTGATGGTAGGGCGTGAGGTTGCGTGTCCCCTCGACGCCCATCGCATCGTAAAAGTTCAACTTGCGGATTTCGAGCGGGTCCTTGCCGACGGCAAACGCCACCTCTTCTATGACGCGTTCCGCACCCACCATGCCCTGCGGCCCGCCGAAGCCACGAAATGCCGTATTGGAGACTGTGTTCGTATAGAGCGGCGCCGATTTGGCATGCACATGCGGGAAGAAATAGGCGTTGTCGCAATGGAAGAGTGCACGGTCGCCCACCGGGCCGGAAAGGTCCGCCGAAAAACCGGCCCGCAGCGCGAACGTATAATCGACGGCGTGAATGCGGCCTTCCTCGTCGAAACCGACCTCGTAGTCGATGGCGAAATCGTGCCGCTTGCCGGTGGCGGCCATGTCCTCGTCGCGGTCGAGCCGGATCTTTACGGCGCGGTTCAGCTTCTTGGCGGCGATCGCCGCGATCGCCGCGCACTGGTTCGCCTGGGTTTCCTTGCCGCCGAAGCCGCCGCCCATACGGCGCACCTCGATCGTTACCGCATTGCTCGGCACGCCGAGCGCATGGGCCACCATGTGCTGCGTCTCGCTCGGACCCTGGGTCGAGCAATAGACGATGATCTCGTCATCCTCGCCGGGTATGGCAAGCGAAACCTGACCTTCCAGATAGAAGTGGTCCTGGCCGCCGAGCCGCATGCGGCCCTTCACCCGGCGCGGGGCGCTTTCAAGCGCGGTGGCCGCATCGCCGCGTTTCAGCGTCAGCGGCGTGACCACCTGCCGGTGGGTTTTGACGTCGAGGTCCCAGATGTCGATATCGGCCGGCAGTTCTTCGTACTCGATCTTCGCAAGCCGCGCGGCGCGACGAGCCTGGTCGCGCGTCTCGGCAATCACGCAGAAGATCGGCTGGCCGTGGAACTCGACCTTGCCGTTGGCGAGCACCGGATCGTCGTTCATGTAGGACGGCGAGATGTCGTTGACGCCGGGCACGTCCTCATGGGTCAGCACATCGACAACGCCTGGCGCGGCGCGCACCGCCGATAGGTCGACGGATTTCAGGATACCGTGGGCGACGGTCGAAAGGCCTAGGCCCACGTGCAGCGTGCCGGCCGGCTCGGTGATGTCGTCGATATAGACGGCTGTGCCGGCCACATGCTTATGCGCGGAATCGTGGCGAATACTGGAATGGACGCTGCCAACGATCTTTTCAGCCGTGAGATCGCCCGTGAGGTGAGAAGTGTGCTTGTTCATGGCTCACGCAGCCTCATATCTGGACACCTGCACGGGTGCCTCGCTGGACATCGTTTCGAAATGGAAACGCAGGAGAAGGTTTTTGGCCACCAATGCGCGGTATTCCGCGGTGGCGCGCATATCGGTCAGCGGCGCATAGTCTTCCGCATATTTCTCCATGGCTGCCTCCACCGTGGCCTCGGTCCAGGGCTGGCCGAGAAGCGCCTTTTCCACGGCAAGGGCCCGCTTCGGCGTCGCCGCCATGCCGCCGTAAGCAATAGTGATGCCGGCCACCGTGCCGTCAGCAGCAAGCGTCAGGCGAAAGGCGCCGAGCGTTGCCGTGATGTCCTCGTCGCGGCGCTTGGTCACCTTGTAGATCGCGAACTTCTCCGCCGCGGCGGGAACCGGCACATGCACGGCCTCCACGAATTCGCCGGGCTGGCGATCCTGTTTTCCATAGGCGATGAAGAAATCTTCCAGGGCGATGGTCCGACGGACCCCGCCCCTGCGCAGCGTCAGCGTGCTTCCCAGAGCGATCAGTGGCGGCGGCGTGTCGCCGATCGGCGAGCCGTTGGCGATATTGCCCCCGATCGTGCCCATGTTGCGCACTTGGCAACCGCCGATGCGGGTGATGAGCGGCCCTAACGCCGGAATGTGATGCGAAAGCGTGGAGATCGCTTCGGAATAGGTGACGCCGGCGCCGATTGAGATCACGCCATCCTTCACCGCGATCGACTTCAGCTCGTCGAGCCCGGCGATGAAGACCACCGGCGTGATGTCGCGCATATGCTTGGTGACCCAGAGCCCCACATCGGTGGAGCCGGCGACCACGGTCGCGGCCGGCGATGCTTCCAAGACCGTGGCGAAATCGTCGAGGCTGGCCGGCACGACCAGGCGATGCTTGCCTTCGCCGATCTCGACACGCGCGCCGTCCTTCAAAGTCTTGAGGCGCACAATTATCGTTTCGCGTTCGGCAAGCAGGGGGTCCTTCTCCGTGCCGGCATAGCTGGAAATGGCGCGAGCGGCGCGCAGGATCGGCTCGTAGCCGGTGCAGCGACAGAGATTGCCCTGAAGCGCCGTCTCGATCTCCTGATCGCTCGGGTTCGGCGTCTGCATCCAGAGCGCGTAGAGCGACATGACGAAGCCCGGCGTGCAGAAGCCGCATTGCGAGCCGTGATAATCGACCATGGCCTGCTGAACGGGGTGAAGACGCCCGTCGCTGCCGCCAAGATGCTCGACGGTCACCACATGACAGCCGTCGAGTGAACCGAGGAAGCGGATGCAGGCGTTGACGCTCTCATAGGTGAGGCCGCCGGTCGGCGTGAGGCGGCCGACCAGCACCGTGCAAGCGCCGCAGTCGCCCTCAGCGCAGCCTTCCTTCGTCCCCCTGAGCGAGCGGGAGAGGCGCAGCCAATCGAGCAAGGTCTGGTCCGGCGCCACATCGCAAAGCGCGACGTCCTGGCCGTTCAGAATGAAGCGAAGCTCGGAGCGGATCGTGACAGCCATGGTTCAGCTCCCCCGGTAGGTTGAATAGCTGTAGGGCGAGACGAGCAGCGGCACATGGTAATGCGCGCCCTCCTCGGCAATGCCGAAACGGATCGGGACGATGTCGAGGAACATCGGCTGCTGGCCAGCTGTGCGGCCGAGATAATCGCCGGCGTGAAAGCGCAATTCGTAGGTGCCGGCCTTCATGGTTTCGCCGGACAGCAGCGGTGCATCGCAGCGGCCGTCGTCATTCGTATGCACGGTATGAAGATGATGGAACGCATCGCCCTCGATCCGGAAGAGCTCGACGCGCAGCCCATTGGCCGGCTTTCCAAGCGCCGTATCCAGAACATGGGTCGTCAGGCGCCCCTTTCCGTGTGACTGCGATTGCATTTTTTCCTCCCCGAATACCGCATTCCTCCCCGCACTATCCGCCAGCCTCATTCCCCTGGAAAGCAGCGGTATCGTTCGAGACTTTCAAAATTTCCAAGGGGAATAACGCGCGCGATTTGCAGCTAGAAATCGGTCGCATAAGACATTCGGGAGAAGAGTTCCATGCGATATCCCCGTGATCTCCACGGTTATGGCCAGACGCCGCCCGCGGCACAGTGGCCGGACGGCGCGCGCATCGCCGTACAATTCGTCCTCAATTACGAGGAAGGAGGCGAAAGCAGCGTGCTGCACGGCGACGCGGCGTCCGAAGCCTTCCTTTCCGAAATCGTCGGCGCCGCCCAATGGCCGGGACAGCGCCATTGGAACATGGAGTCGATCTACGAATACGGCGCCCGCGCGGGTTTCTGGCGACTGCACCGGCTGCTGACGGGAAAGGCCGTGCCCGTCACCGTCTACGGCGTGGCGACCGCACTCAAGCGCTCGCCCGCTCAGGTCGCCGCCATGCTCGACGCCGGCTGGGAAATCGCCTCACATGGCCTGAAATGGGTCGAACACAAGGACATGGGTATCGAGGAGGAGCGCGCGGCGATCGCCGAGGCGGTCCGCCTGCACACGCTGGTCACCGGCGAGCCGCCACGCGGCTGGTATACCGGGCGCTGTTCGGCCAACACCATCGATCTCATCACCGAGGTCGGCGGCTTCGACTACGTCTCCGACGCCTATGCCGACGACCTGCCCTACTGGCATGAGCAAGGCGGGCGCAGGCAGTTGGTCGTCCCCTATACGCTCGACGCCAACGACATGCGGTTTGCGACGGCTCAGGGTTTCAACAGCGGCCATCAGTTCTTCAGCTATCTCACGGACTCCTTCGACGTCCTCTATGCGGAAGGCCTTGCCGGAAGCCCGAAGATGATGAGCATCGGCCTCCATTGCCGGCTCGCCGGCCGGCCGGGCCGGGCTATGGCGCTTGCCCGTTTCATCGATTACGTCCAGAGCCATGAGAAGGTCTGGATCGCACGGCGCATCGACATCGCCGAGCATTGGGCGAAGACCCATCCTCCGCAGACCCTTGCCGATCCCCCCTCGC
Source organism: Rhizobium moroccans (assembly GCF_057559155.1). Lineage (NCBI taxonomy): Bacteria > Pseudomonadati > Pseudomonadota > Alphaproteobacteria > Hyphomicrobiales > Rhizobiaceae > Rhizobium > Rhizobium moroccans. The sequence goes on from NZ_JBHFJG010000051.1 coordinate 127,365, forward strand.
GTTTGTCCGAAAGCGCATTCGTCGAGTGCTTCGGCGGCGTCTTCGAACATTCCGATTGGATCGCCCGGCGTGCCTGGGCTGACGAACTGTCGGCGGCCAACGACACGGCAATCGGCCTTGCGGCAGCGCTCACCTTCCAGTTCCGCGCCGCAAGCGAGGCGGAACGGCTCGGCGTGCTGGTCGCCCACCCGGACCTCGCCGGCAAGCTGGCGCAGGCCAAACGCCTGACGGCAAGCTCGACGGAGGAGCAGGCCTCCGTCGGCCTCGATGCGCTGACGGACGAGGAGCGGGTCCGCTTCACCGAGTTGAACACCCAATACGTGGAGAAGTTCGGCTTCCCGTTCATCATCGCCGTGCGGGACAACACCAAGGCAAGCATCCTCGCCGCCTTCGAGACGCGCATCGGCAACGACCGCGACACGGAATTCGCGACCGCCTGCCGCCAGGTGGAGCGGATCGCGTTTCTGCGCCTCGCTTCCATGCTGCCTGGCTGAAGGCTCGCGTTCAAGAATCTTGCAAATCTGCCTCCGGCTGGCGACAGCCGGGGGCAGCGAGGAGACGGCAAACGGAGGAGCACGAATGAAGGTAATCGAAATCCGGCCACTGACGCGCGAGGCCTTCGCCCCCTTCGGCGACGTCATCGAAATGGAAGGGGCGCAGAGTTTTCCCATCAATGCGGGGAAATGCATCCGCCATCACGATCTCGCAAAGGTCGAAACCACGGGGGAGAAGGCGCGGCCGATGATCAGCCTGCTCCGTGGCGAGCCCTACCCGCTGCCGCTGGAACTCAAGATGGTGGAGAGGCATCCCCTCGGCAGCCAGGCCTTCATTCCGCTGACGGCCAATCCTTTCCTGGTCGTCGCGGCGCCGGAAACGGAAAACGGTCCAGGCGAGCCGCTCGCCTTCCGGACAAGTCCGGGACAAGGCGTCAATATCGGCCGCAACGTCTGGCACGGCATCCTCACGCCCCTTGATGGCCTATCCGATTTCGTCGTCGTCGATCGCGGCGGCGAGGGCGTGAACCTGGAAGAGCATTTCTACGCGAATCCCTATCTCATCCGCTGACTTTTCGCCGACCACAAAGAAAAATCGGCCCGGCC
>NZ_JBHFJG010000051.1:128484-140644 GCF_057559155.1 Rhizobium moroccans
CCCCCGCCCGATTTCGCTTGGGATCAACAGAACAGGTCGCTCAGTCGACCCTCAACCGTGCGAGAAGAAGGCAAAGCGGATGATGAACAGCACAGCGACGATCTGCGTGGCCGGATGGATGATGTTCCATTTGCCCGTGCAGACCTTCAGGACGACATAGCTGACGAAGCCGAAGGCCAGACCATTGGCGATGGAGGAGGTGAACGGCATGGCAAGCGCGGTGAGCGCCGCCGGTGCGGCTTCCGTCAGATCGTCCCAGTCGACTTCCGTCAGCTCGCGCATCATCAGGCCGGCGACATAGAGAAGAGCCGGTGCTGTCGCGTAGGAAGGAACCGCTGCGGCAAGCGGCGAGAAGAAGAGTGCCGCCAGGAAGAGAGCGCTGACGGTCAGCGCGGTCAAGCCCGTGCGGCCGCCCGCCTGAACGCCGGAGGCGCTTTCGATATAGGCCGTGGTGCTGCTCGTGCCGATGAGCGAGCCGGCGACGATGGCCGTGCTGTCGGCCAGAAGCGCGCGGCCGAGGCGGCTGGGCTTGCCTTCCTGCACCAGTTTCGCACGCTTGGCGACGCCGATCAGCGTGCCGGTCGCGTCGAAGACCTCGACGAGTACGAAGACGAGGATGACGTGGATGAGGCCACCATGCAACGCGCCCATGATATCGAGCTGCATGAAGGTCGGCGCGATGCTCGGCGGCGCCGAGACGATGCCCTTGAATTCACTGACGCCGAGCAGCATCGAAAGCACGGTGACTGCCAGGATGCCGATCAGGATCGAGCCGCGGACCCTCAGCGAATCGAGCACCGCGATCACGAAGAAGCCAAACATGGAGAGCAGCGGGCCGGTCTGCGTGAGATCGCCAAGGCCGATTAGCGTCGCTGGATTGTCGACGACGACGCCGGCATTCCTCAGCGCGATGATGCCAAGATAAAGGCCGATACCGGCGGCGATCGCGCTTCTTAGCGAATGCGGGATGCCGGCGATCAGCCAGCTTCGCACGCCCGTCACCGTCAGGATCAGGAAGATCACACCGGAAATGAAGACGGCGCCGAGTGCCTGCTGCCAGGTGAAGCCGAGAGCGGCAACGACGGTGAAGGCGAAGAAGGCGTTGAGCCCCATGCCGGGCGCCATGCCGATCGGCCAGTTGGCGACCAGCGCCATCACGATGGAACCGAGTGCCGCGGCAAGACAGGTCGCGACGAAGATCGCATCGCGGTCCATCCCCGTCGTCGACAGGATGTCCGGGTTGACGAAGATGATGTAGGACATCGTCAGGAACGTCGTCACGCCCGCGACCAGTTCAGTGCGCACGGACGTGCCGTGCTCACTCAATTTGAAAAACCGTTCGAACACATTTCCCTCCCTAGGCGAGCATCCCCGACGCCGCCAAACAGCAATAGCCCTGCATCTCCTCCAGACGCGGGATCAAGGCGGGGAATTGTGCTTTGTTGTTGCGCGCGCCGCTAGTGCGGGATTTCTCCGCAAAAACGCAAAAGACTTTCAAATTTTTGCAGCTATTTCCGGACGATCCGATTTGCTTTTGAGGAGCGGAAAGTGCCAAGAAAGATATTTGCAAGCGAATACCTCGCCGCTGTGTTCTGCTTACAGGCACTGTTTCTGCCGGCCGGACAAGGATAATCATGTACCATATTTCGCGGAGTGCAAAGTGAGCAAGTCAACCTATTTCGCGCCGACAGGCGGCCACCCGGAACAGTCGGCGCTTCTGACCGGCCGCGCGGTCTTCACAGAAGCCTATGCCGTCATCCCCAGAGGCGTGATGATGGATATCGTCACGAGCTACCTGCCTTTCTGGAACGGCACACGCCTCTGGGTGCTTTCGCGCCCCCTTTCGGGCTTTGCGGAAACCTTCTCCCAATACATCATGGAAGTCGCCCCGGAAGGCGGCAGCGATCGGCCGGAAGTCGATCCCAATGCCGAGGGCGCCCTTTTCGTCCTCGAGGGAGAGGTGACGATCGAGCTTGGCGGAGCAAGCCATGTGCTGCGCCCCGGCGGCTTTGCGTTCCTGCCGCCCTCGAGCGGCTGGCGCCTTCGCAATCGTGGTTCGGCAGCCGCCCGCTTCCATTGGATCCGCAAATCCTACGAATTCGTCGAAGGTCTGGAAGTGCCGGAGCCGATCTTCGCCAATGAACAGGATATCGCACCGACGCCGATGCCGGGAACTGACGGAAAATGGGCGACCACCCGCTTCGTCGATCCATTGGACCTGCGTCACGACATGCACGTCACGATCGTCACCTTCGAGCCCGGAGCCGTCATCCCCTTCGAGGAAACCCATGTGATGGAGCATGGTCTCTACGTCCTGGAAGGCAAGGCGGTTTACCGGCTGAATCAGGACTGGGTGGAGGTTCAGGCCGGCGACTTCATGTGGCTGCGCGCCTTTTGCCCGCAGGCCTGCTATGCCGCCGGACCGGGCAAATTCCGCTACCTCCTCTACAAGGACGTCAACCGCCACATGAAGCTGTCGCGCTAACGGCAGGCTTCACGACGAAGCGATGTATTTTAGGCGAAGGCCCCAACGAGGCCTTTGCCGCCGGCTCAAACCGAGGCATCGATATAGGCCATGCTGTCGCGCACCGACGCCTTGGCATTCGCAAGCGCATGAATTTCGGTGGCAAACGGCTCGAAGCTGTACGGGCCTTTGAAGCCCCCGGCGATCAAGGCCCTGATTTGCGATAGGTTCTCCAGTCGATCCGAAGCGTCCACCAACACCCGGTGAGCGTCGAGCATCTCCTCCGCCGTGAGGGTCCGATCCGTAACGCCGGAGATATGGACAAGCCCTGTCCGCTCCGGGAAAAACTCGGCCTCCCCGGCAAGATGATGGTGGAAGGTGTCGTGCACGAGCCTATAGACATCGCCGCCGTCGGCCGCGTCGATCGCCTCGACGGCTTCGCGCTTGGTGCGCAGGGACGAAATCGGAAAACCGAGCGGCTCCACAAGTCCGGTCAACCCGCGATCGGCCAGGATCGGCCTCATCGCCTTCAACGCCGCGACGAGATCGTCGAACGGGACTTTGGCCCCATCGTTCAGAGGGCACATGACGAGCGCCTTGGCGCCGCTTGCCGCGGCATAATCGGCAAGGGTGACAGCGCGGCCAGGCAGATCGCCCGACCAGACGTTGAACGGATAAAGGGCATTGATGGAAATGATGGTGAGGCCCGCCTTTTCGGCCGCTTCCCTCACGACCTCAGGCCTCACCGTCCCGACTATATCGGGGAGATCGTTGCGGATCTCCACCTCCTTGAGGCCGAGCGCATTGGCCGTGGCGAAGAATTCGTCAAGCGTCAGCTTCGGCGCTGCGATGTGATTGATGGCAAAACGCATGTCAGACCTCGATTGTAAAGTGCCGGGCATCTTTGTCACATTTTCCCTGCCGCGAAAGTTCTAGAGGCCGCCTCAAAACCCTCGACAGCAGGTCCCGACCCCAATTGCGGCCGTTCGTAGCGTTTCTGCGGCACCCGAAACCTGCCGTTCGCTCGAGTACAACGTACGACAGTGCAGGGACCGGAACCGGACGCCTTCTCTCGGCGCGGCCGCCTCAAATGCGAACGTACGATTCTCAGCCGACCATGGCCACTTCTGGCACAAACCTGCCATTCCAAAACTGAGTGATCCTCGCTGGCAGTTGGCTATATGTCCATCATCGCTTTCCTAGCCTACCGTGCGTGCATATCGAGCCGGCGGCATTCCGGCATGCCGCACAAATGCAACGCTAAAGGTGCTTGCCGACCCATAGCCCACGCGTTCCGCCACCTGATCGATCGCGAGGTTCCTGTTCCGCAATAGCTGCTTTGCGAGTGCCATGCGCCAAGCCAGCAGATACTCCATCGGGGGGAGGCCGACGATGCGGTTGAAACGCGCAAAGAAAGCCGAACGGGACAGTGCGGCTTCGTTAGCAAGATCGGCGACGGTCCAAGGATGTTCAGGGCGAGCATGCATCGCATGAAGCGCGGCCGCCAGGCGTTCATCATCCAAGCCGCGGCTCAGGCCGGGCGCGGATGTGGTTTCCGTTCCGGATCGTAACGCCTCGATCAACACTACCTCGAGAAGCCTCGCCAGCACGATCTCGCGTGCCGCTCGCTGCTCACGCGTTTCCTCGTCGACCAACTGCATCAGTGTGGCAAGCCGGGGTCGATCGCGAACGAGAACCACATCCGGCAACAGTGAGACAAGCAGAGCTGAATCCGGCGCGCCGAAGCTGCAATGGCCGATCCGCATTCGCAGATCGGCAGGACCGTCACGGCGTCCGACCCGGAAATACCCTTCGCCAACCTGTGTCGGGATCATGGCTGACAGATCGGCCGGCGCATCGATGCTCTCGTTGACCAGGTTCCGCATCGCTGGCGCGAGTACAAAGTCGCCGGCCTGAAGGATGAATGATTGATGGTCGTCAAACGTGACGCGACAACTCCCCTCTAAGATCGCACAATAGAATGGTTCGCCTGTCGCTTCACGATGAATTCGCCACGAGCCTGCACATTCCACCAGCTTCGAGAAGCGGGCGGCAGGCTGTAGTAGAGTGACGAATTCGGCAAGAGGATCGACGGTCATTATCTGGACTAACGCTAAAGAAATGCGGACTATAGCTTATATTAAGTCCTTTGTCTGGTCATTACGATAGGATCGTTTCTTTTGTATGGAGATGTCTATGCCTACGATATTGATCACCGGTTGCTCGTCCGGATTCGGTCTGGAAACCGCAAAACTGTTCCTCGAAAGGGGTTGGGACGTGATCGCGACGATGCGAACACCCAACGAAGATTTGCTGCCGGCCTCCGGGCGCCTGTGCGTGCTTGCGCTCGACGTCACCGATTCGACAAGCATCGTGCGGGCAGTGGAGGCAGCAGGCCGCATCGACGTTCTGGTCAACAATGCCGGCTTCGGTGCTCCATCTCCGGTCGAACTGACAGCACCAGAAACGGTCCAGGCGCTGTTTCAGACGAATACGATCGGAACACTCGCGATGGTTCAGGCTGTAGTGCCGCAAATGCGACGACGCCGGGCTGGGGTCATCATCAACGTCACTTCCACGGTGACGGTCAAGACATTGCCGGTCGTTGGGGTCTACCGCGCGAGCAAGGCCGCGGTAAACGCCTTCACCGAGTCATTGGCGGTGGAAATGGAGCCATTTGGTGTGCGCGTCCATATCGTTCTGCCGGGCCGTGCGCCGGAAACGAGCTTTGGCGCCAATGCTCGTCCGCATCTGCGTGGCATGGACGATCCGGACTACGTCCCGCTTCTCCAGCAATTCGTAAAGAGTGTGCAGGAAGACACAGGTCCCGTGACCCATGCGCCTGACGTGGCAGAGGCGGTTTGGCGAGCTGCCACCGACCCATCTGCCCCACTGCGTATTCCCGGTGGTGCGGACGCAGAGCTTTGGATGGCCGAGGCAGGTTTGTAACCGGACCTGCGGTAGCCAAAGTGGTGACACCATTGCCGCTTTGGCCAATGAAGCAAAGGGAATGCGCCGCCGCCTGGCGAATGGCTCGTTCCCCTTGGGACCGTCGAAGGGTTGACGCTTTTTGGGATGCGATATTCGTATTTGAGCGCAGAGCTGCCGAAGTTCGGTCACTAGGTGAAGGGCAGCTTTCCGGGCTTGGCCACCCAAAACTGGCCAGTCCATTTCCCACCCCAGTGCTGACTTCACTGAGCACTGAGCAGACTGGCCGCTTGCAGGCATTCCAGGGAAAGTGGGTGAACGACCAAAAATGAGCGTACAACCGCCTGGGGCAAACTCTGCCTCAACTAAGTGAAGCTTGATCGCGGACGACCGGCTCTCACATGGGTCGGTTAAATCCCGACACATTTGTCACTCTCGCTCGATGTCGCGCCGGCGTTAGCCTTGTGCAACTGCCACGAACGTCGAACTAGGAGGACAAGATGTCTGAACCGATCCCCAAGAGCAGCGCCTGGTCTGTATCGACCTGGCTTTCCGTCGTCTCGCTTACCTTCGGAAGCTTTGCTCTGATCAGCAGCGAATTGCTGCCTATGGCGGTACTTACGCCTATGGCTGCTGATCTAGGCGTTACGGAAGGTGCCGCCGGTCAGGCGGTGACCCTTACGGCGGTCTTTGCCGGCATCGCAGCTCCCACGGTGGCACTCATCATCGGTCGGCTGGACCGCAAGCTGATCAACCTCATGCTCTGTGCCTTGGTGGTTGCCTCCAACATCGCAGTAGCGCTCACGGCAGATTATCTTGTGCTGCTTGCCGCCCGTACGCTGCTCGGTATCGCTATTGGCGGCTTCTTTGCCCTGGCTGGTGCGACCGTGGTCCGGCTTGTCTCCATCGAAGACATGGGTAAGGGCATGTCTATCGTATTCATGGGCCTTTCCGCAGGCCTAGTCATTGCGCCGGCGGCCAGTACCCTCATCGGAGAAGCATTCGGCTGGCGAGTAGCGTTCATGGCCGCAGCCGGGGCCGGTTTGCTCGCGTTGCTACTACAGATCATCTGCTTGCCGAGCGTGCCGGCGACGGGTGCAACCAGCCTTTCGAGCCTGTTCGGCTTGCTGAAGCGGCGGCACGTGCGGGTGGGATTGGTCGTTGGACTTCTGTTCTTTGGCGGAGAAGTGTGCGGCTTCACCTTCATGCGGCCCTACCTCGAAAGCGAGGGGGGGCTCGATGCGACTTCGATCGCTCCCGTTCTATTGGTGCTCGGTCTCGCCAGTCTGCTCGGCAGCGCAATCGCCGGCGTGTTCGCCGACCGTGTGCTTCGCGATGGCTTCGCCACCACGTTCCTGGTGCTGGGGATCGCCACGATAGGCCTGTCGACCCTTAGCAACAGCTACGTCGCGGTGCTTGCCTTCGCCGCTGCCTGGGGCGTCGCCATAGGCGCGGGACCGGTGATGACCCAGACGTGGATGGGTCGTGCCGCGCCCGATCAGCTCGAGGGTGTGGGTGGGCTCTTTCTGGCCGTCATTCAGTTCGGCATTACCCTAGGTGCCATCGTCGGTGGGATCGCTGTCGACAGCTTTGGGACAAGCGCGCCGCTCTATGTGACCGCCACCTGTGCTCTGCTTGCAGCCATCCTGATTGTCACGCAACGGGCCCCCGATGTGGTTTCGCAGACGCCTGCTTCGGCATTGGCCCCTGCCGAGTGAGCGCAGGCGCCAACGCCCAACACACCAACTCGAGCGCCATCCATCAAACAACAGGAGACGATCATGTCTGATGACAAAGTAAACTCTGCAGCACCCGAAGTCGTCGATCAAGCGACGTTTCAGGCAAAGTTGGACGCATTGCGCATTCGCGAGAAGGCACATACCAGAGAGGGTGACGCAATCGCAGCGGCCCGCCGGCAGCTGCCGATGATAAAGGTCGATGGCGCCACTCCGCTCGTAGGCGAAGGTGGGCCGGTGACGCTGTTGGACGCGTTCGAGGGGCGCCAGATGCTCATCGCCTATTATCACATGTGGTTCGAAGGCAAGCCGACACCCGAGCAATGCGAGGGTTGCACTTTCTTCACGACGCAGGTGCACGAACTCTCCCATATACATTCCCGCGACGTCACTTACGCCACCTTCAGCCAAGGGTCTTATGAGGAGAGCGCCCGATACCGCGACTTCATGGGTTGGAAGATGCCTTGGTACTCGGCCCAGGACTCACTCGATACGCTGCTCGTCGGCCGCCGTATCGGATTGATGTACCTCGTTTGCTATTTGAGGCGCGGGTCTGACGTGTTCGAGACCTATTGGACCACCCGTCGTGGCGTCGAGGCGATGGATAACAGCTACCGCCTGCTCGACCTGACGGTCTATGGACGGCAAGAGGACTGGGAAGACTCGCCAGCCGGCTGGCCACAGCACTGGGGCAAAACCAACCATCCGTTTCGACGTGATGGCCGCCCCATCTCTCAATGGCGTCGCTTGAAGGAGGGACATTCCGACGATTTGGGAGCAGCTAGGCACTGAACGGCGCCAGCTTGGCTTGTGAGGTTCGTTTCGTCTGGGGCGAGCGTCACAACTGAAAAAAATCGTATCCACTCACGGCCTTGCTGTGGACACGAAGGCAAGTGGAAGTGGCGCCACTTGAAAGGGAACCTCGTGCGTGGAGGACGTCGTGAAAAAAAATGTTCCCGCTGCCGACAACAGCGCCAGCAGGAGACGCTGGGCCAGAACGCCGTAAAGTCCTGCAACACGGCCTCCGGTAATGCAGCCACCCTTCCAAATGTTTTACTGAATTACTCTCTCAGGAAAATTGAGCTACGCGCGACGGACGTCACGCAAGTGAGGCACGGCTCGTTGCTGCTTAACACCGAGAATAAGACAGATCGCTATGGGAATACCTAGCGGAAAGCCGCTCACCTCGATTATTAGGGACGCGGTGACCATCCAAACCAGCAGCGACCAACCCAGGAATGCGGGGAGGAAAATCTGCCTTTTGTCCAGCCAGATCACCACAGCGCCAAGCATAATGAGTGGCACAGCAAAGCTGCCGATCGTCGACCAGAAGGCGGCATTGCTCACCAGTAGCTCGGGCGCCTGAGCGCGGAGCGGTCGCCAGTGCTCTGCCGTCCAAAGCTCAAACCTCACCCAGCCAGGGATCTCCCCTACAGCGTCGATACCCAGCACGATCATGTGCAAAATGCCGACCACCACCATCGCGATTCCGCTCCACCTGATCATAATTTCCGATCCTCGCTGTTTAAGGCCGCGCAAGCGACGTTAATTGAAGTGATCCATACGGTAGCGTACGTAGCTTAACGCCTTTCCAAAGTCCATACGCGAACGTATGGATGGAAAGATGTCTCGGCGTTCGCTCACCGGAGAGAGGTATTTGAATAGAAACACGCAAGACCTGACCCGCGACGACTGGGTTCTAGCCGGCCTAGCGGCCCTCTCCGAAGGCGGCATAGATGCCGTCCGAGTGGAGCGTCTCGCGAAACGACTGAAGGTCAGCAAGGGATCCTTCTACTGGCATTTTTCGGATCGATCAGATCTGCTTTCCGCCCTGCTTGACCGATGGGAGAGGGATTTTACGGACCAACTGATCGCCACCGTCGCTCCCCTGCCCACTCCGCGCGCACGTTTGCATGCTCTTGCCGAAGAAGTACTGAACGCAAGCAACAATGGTGTGGACGTAGCGCACGCCGAGGGGGCGTTTAGTGCGTGGGCGGTGCTTGACCCTGTCGCTGCGGCTAAAGTGCGCGCTGTCGAAGCGCGGCGTATCGGTTATCTGGTGAGCGAGCTTTCGCTTATGGGACTCGATGCGACAGATGCCGAATTGCTCTCCAAGGGCATCTACCTGGCGCTGCTCGGAGTTTTTGCCGCCCGCCGCTACAATCCCGTCCTAGCCGAGGATGACGTATTCAGGCGCATCGTTGACCTCGCGTTGGATGCCGCAAAATGACAATGATGACGGATGTTTATGGAAGACGAATATCCATGGCGCGTCCCTCACGGTCGGAAGCGACGGATCTTGGCTTCCCCCTGATGAGGGCCTCGTCTAGATCCACGGAGCTGAGGCGGTGAAGCACCATCCAGGCAGTGCCGGTCACCCGTGATCACTTCGACGCGTCGATACTCGTTAGACATAAGCTTGGCCTCAAGCCTGTGCTTAAGCCTTTCTGCTTATGCCAACGTCTTTGAACGTTGCCAGGAGAAGGCTTGCGACCGCGACCGACACTTTCGTGGATGGCTCGTAGCCGACGACCGTGAAGCTGTCGTTGAGGGCACATTTGATCTTCAGCCAGTCGCCGGTTTGTCCGGATCGATACGGGGGTCCCGGTGCTTGGCGATGATGCCTTCCAGGCCCGACTGGCAGGCATCGCGGAACATTTCATCCGGATCGTTGTCGAAGGACCATGCGGCGCCTCGGGCTTCAGGAGCGGCAGATCGGTTTCGTTGAGCAGCGGCTTGGAAGGGTGGTTTTCTCGGGCGCTCGGTCATGCCCGACATTACATCAGCGAGTTCTTGATAACATTAGAAATCACCGGCATCCGGATTTCACATGAACACCCGGCCTTGTTTTTGAGGAGCTGTCTGGAACTATGCTGGGGAAGCCTTGTTTGTGGGTGGCCATCGCCCCAGCGGCGTATCCGGTACGTCCCCGCGTCGAAGCGACAGTTGAGGCCGGGCCTGCGGAACCAGACAGCCATCTTGGCTTCGGGGCGCTCGATTAAGAGGACCTTCCGATGAAAGCACTCACCTGGCACGGCAAGCACGACATCCGTTGCGAGAGCGTTCCGGATCCGAAGATCCAGGATGGCAGGGATGCCATTATCAAGGTGACCGCCTGTGCCATCTGCGGTTCCGACCTGCATCTCTACGACGGCGTGATGCCCGACATGCATAGCGGCGACATCATGGGCCATGAGACCATGGGAGAGGTCGTCGAAGTCGGCACGGACAATGCGAAGCTGAAGGTGGGCGACCGGGTGGTGGTGCCGTTCACCATTTCCTGCGGCGAATGCTTCTTCTGCCGGCGCGGATTCTATTCGGGTTGCGAGCGTTCCAATCCCGACCGCAGTAAGGTCACGAAGCTTTGGGGCAATTCGCCCGCCGGCCTGTTCGGATATTCGCATCTGCTTGGCGGCTACAGCGGCGGTCAGGCAGAGTATCTGCGCGTTCCCTATGCGGATGTCGGGCCCATTAAGGTTCCGGAGGGGCTTTCGGACGAACAGGTACTCTTTCTCTCCGACATCTTTCCGACCGGCTACATGGCCGCCGAGTTCTGCGATATCCAGCCAGGAGATACGATCGCCGTCTGGGGCTGCGGCCCCGTCGGCCAGATGGCAATCCGTTCCGCCTTCCTGCTTGGGGCCGAGCGGGTGCTTGCGATCGACACGGTGCCGGAACGGCTGGCGCTCGCAGCCTCGGCAGGTGCATTGACCTTGGATTTCCTGGAAGAGGATATCTACGATCGGATCATGGAGTTGACCCATGGCCGCGGCGCGGACGCCTGTATCGATGCGGTCGGCACGGAAGCGAATGCTTCGGCGAGTTGGGATTCGCGCTGGGACCGGATCAAGGTCGCCACTTTCATGGGCACCGACCGACCACATGTTCTGCGCCAAGCGATCCATTGCTGCCGCAACTTCGGCACCGTCTCCATCGTCGGCGTCTATGGCGGGTTCCTTGACAAGGTTCCAATGGGCTCGGCCATCAATCGCGGCCTGACGTTCCGGATGGCCCAGACGCCGGTGCAGCATTATCTGCCGACCCTCATGGGGCGCATCGAGAGAGGCGAGATCGACCCGTCCTTCGTCATCACGCACCGCGCGACGTTGGAAGAAGGCCCCGACCTCTACAAGACCTTCCGCGACAAGCAGGACGGCTGCATTAAGGTCGTCATGAAACCGTAGAGGAGAAGACCATGAACCCCGTTGAATCAAGCAAGGGCCTTGCGGTCGTCACCGGGGCATCAACCGGTATCGGCTACGAATTGGCCAAATGCGCCGCGCAGGATGGCTACGACCTTGCGATCGCAGCCGACGAGCCGCGGATTCAGGAAGCGGCAATGAAGCTCAGGGAGTTCGGCGTGGAGGTCGAAGCCATGCAGGTGGATCTTTCCACCCGGGATGGCGTGCGCCGTTTCGTGGCGGGCATCTCCGCGCTCGGCCGGCCGGTCGACCTTCTGATGGCCAATGCGGGCCGGGGCCTCGGCAGCGGCTTTCTCGACGAAGACATCTATGCCATGCAACGGGTCGTCGATACCAATATCAGCGGTGCGCTGGCCCTCGTTCACGACATCGGAAACCGCATGCGGGCGCAAGGCCGGGGCCGTATCCTTTTCACCGGCTCAATCGCCGGCTTCACGCCCGGTACGTTCCAGGCAGTCTACAACAGCACGAAAGCCTTCATCAACTCCTTCTCCCTGGCTCTGCGCGAGGAATTGAAGGATACCGGTGTGACGGTCACCTGCCTGATGCCCGGCGCAACAGACACCGAATTCTTCGAGCGCGCCGACCTGATGGATACGAAGCTCGGCCAGGTGAAAAAGGATGATCCTGCCTTCGTGGCGAAGATCGGCTACGAGGCCATGATGGACGGCGAAGGCGATGTTGTTGCGGGCTGGAAGAACAAGTTGATGTCGGCCGCTGCCAATATCACGCCGGCCAGCATGCTTGCCAAGCAGAATCGCAAGATAGCGGAGCCGGGGTCGGCAAAGGATTGACAGCGGGGAACTCTGAGGCAGAAGCCCGATAGCAAA
>NZ_JBHFJG010000052.1:0-15397 GCF_057559155.1 Rhizobium moroccans
CCCGACGCATCGAACCACATGGAGGAGGGGCCGGGCAGGATGCGGATGCCATGCCGTTCCCAGACGGGATTCCAGTTTCTCAGTCCCTCGACATAGTGCCACATGCGGTCGCGATTGATGACGCGGCCCCCGGCTGCTTCCGTAATGCCGATCATCCGGCCGTCGACATGCTTCGGCACGCCGGAAACCATGTTCGCGGGCGGTAGCCCGAGCCGTTTCGGCCAGTTGGCGCGGACAAGCTCCTGGTCGCCACCGATGCCGCCCGAAGCGACGATCACCACCTGGGCGCGGAGTTCGAAATCCCCGACGGCAACTCTCGAGCTTTCCGCGCCTCGCAATGCGGTGCTCGGCTCCAGCAGCGCGCCGGAAACTCCGGTTACCTGTCCTGCTTCCACCAGAAGCCGATCGACCCGGTGTCGCCACAGGAACCGGATCTTTCCAGCCCTCTCAGCTTCGCGGGCTCGCTTCTCGAATGGCTCGACCACGCCGGGGCCGGTGCCCCAGGTGATGTGGAAGCGCGGCACGGAATTGCCATGGGACGTGGCCGACCAGCCGCCACGTTCCGCCCAGCCGACCACGGGAAACAGGCGGTGCCCCATCTGCCGCAGCCAGGCGCGCTTCTCGCCGGCCGCAAAGGCGACGTAAGCCTCCGCCCAGGCGCGCGGCCAATAGTCCTCGGGCCGGTCGAAACCGGCCGTGCCGAGCCAATCCTGCCATGCGAGATCGAACGAGTCGCGGATACGCATGCGACGCTGTTCGGGCGAATCGACCAGAAAGAGCCCGCCAAGCGACCAGAATGCCTGTCCGCCGAGGTTTTGCTCCGGTTCCTGATCGAGAATGACGACCGAGCGGCCGGCATCGACGAGCTCGGTTGCGGCGACGAGCCCGGAAAGGCCCGCGCCCACGATGATGGCATCGGCTGCTTCGCTCACCCCAGCGCTCCTCCCAAAGCGTAGCCCGAATGTTGCGACATGTTGCCGGATACAGCCATGGGGCGTGTCCGGTGTCAATTCACGGGGCCGACATGAAAACAGGCCCGACGATGCGGGCCTGTTTGAAAAAGTTCGGAAAGGTCGGATCAGCGGACGTAGACGATCTTGCCGCCATTTGCTGCCGTGTCGATCGCCACGACATTGTTGAGCTGGACGTTATGATCGACGAGTTCAGCATGGAGCGCCCGGTCGCTCCTGATTTCGCTCTGGGCTGCCTGGGTCATAGCCCGGGTGGGATGGATAAAGGTATCGGGTACGTCCAATATGCGTGCGCTGTCGTCCTGTTCGGGATTGGTATAGACGATGCTGACATGGTTGGCGGGCATGGCGGCGGCGCTGCCCATATCACGCGCATAGGCGCCACCGATCGAAGCGGCCGACAGCAGGACTGCAAGAGCAAAAGCCTTTTTCATGGTCATTCTCCTATCTTCGTAACCAGCCGAAGAGTTTTGAGCGGTTCGGTTGGGCGTTTTGCGACGGGAGAACTCGGCAGCGTGCTTTGAGTTCCTTGTAGAAGATTACAAATGAGCAATGATTACAATAATTTAACCTTCCGCCACGTGTGCGTGTGACGGAAGGTTGTGATGTATATTGTGCGGTGCAAAATCAGGCGGCTTCGCGGGTCAGTTCGTCGGCGATGACCGTGTCGAGATTGAGGAAGCAGACCATCGTCTTTTCGAGAGCCACGATACCGCGGCAGAAGGCGCGCTGCGCTTCGGGGATGATTTCCGGCGCCGGCTGCAGGTCTTCGCTACGGATCGTCATCATGTCGGAAACCTGCTCGACGAGCAGTCCGACCAGCTTTCCTGCGATGTCGGTGACGATGATGGCGGAGCGCTCGGAGGGCTCGGTCATCTTCATGCCGAGCCGGCAGGCCATGTCGATGACCGGGATCACCGCGCCGCGCAGGTTGATGAGGCCGAGCACATAGGAAGGCGTATGGGGCATCGGGGTTACGGGCGCCCAGCCGCGGATTTCGCGGATCGCCATGATGTCGATGCAGAATTCCTGATCGCCGAGATGGAAGGAGACGATCTCGAGGTGGGCTCCGGACTGTTTGATGGCGTTGCTCATGTCAAAACTCTTCCCGTTGTCTTTGTCTATACGCATGTCTTTGCCGGCAACCGCTGCGCGCCTTGCGCGACACCCGCCAGGGATTCCGCGTTTGCAGCCAGACACGAATGTTGGAGAAGGTTCATCCGGCCTTTTCATGAGGCCTGGTGGGGAGGGCACGGAAAGCGGCTTAACATGGGCCGCCCGACCGCAGCATCGCGGCCATGTCCGAAGAATATGCTGCCAACCCCGCGAACCACTTCGTGAAAACAGGCTCTCAGAGAGAGATTAATCTTGTGCTAATCGACGTTGCGTTTCCGGGCTTTTCTCACCCGTTGCGTAGGGTTAGAATGGTTTCATGGAACAGGAACTGACATCCCAATCGCGCCTGCCGCTCTTCCTTCTGGGGGCTGCTCTGTTCCTCGGTCTGTCCAGCGCTGTTTTCTACGGCTGGATTCAGCACGGTTCCTCCATTTTCCTGACGCTTGCCGAAAGCGGGCTTTCCTGGTGCATGTAGGCCGCTGGGACAAATTGGCGCGTTCCATATGAAGGCGTCTTATTGATTTGCGCCTTCGCCGGCCGGAGAGTATCGCTCTGCGAACTGTCTTTGATATCTCCTGTTGCAGGATTTCGAGAGAAACGGCATGAAAACCTTCCGCATGATCCTCTGGGCTGCTGTCGTCGTGCTTGCGGGCGTGCTCGCTTGGCTCACCCTGGAGGTGACGCGCTCGAAGGAGCAATTGACGGAGGCGCCGTTCGGCGTTCCGTTCCAGCTTGTGGCACAGAACGGACAGCCGATTTCGGAAGAGGCGTTTCGCGGCAAGCCGACAGCGCTCTTTTTCGGCTTCACGCATTGTCCGGAAGTTTGCCCGACGACGCTCTTCGAGCTTAACGGCTGGATGAGGCAGGTCGATCCGGATGGCACCCGTTTGCAGGGCTATTTCGTCAGCGTCGATCCGGAACGGGATACGCCGGAAATTCTCGGACAATACATTTCCAACGTCACCGATCGGGTCACCGGCATTTCCGGTCCGCCGGAAAAGGTCGCCGAGATGGTCAAAGGCTTCAAGGTCTATGCCAAGAAGGTGCCGGTGGACGAGAAAGAGCCCAATGGCGACTACACCATGGACCACACGGCTTCCGTTTTCTTGCTGGATGGAGGCGGGCGTTTCGCCGGCACTATCGCATACGGGGAAAATTCCGAGATTGCGGTCAAGAAGCTCGAGAACCTGATCAAGGGTTGATCTTGAAGGCGGGCGGGGTTCTGTGGCAATGCTCCGGCGTGCCCGAATAAAGAAAGACCACCTCCTTGAGCGAAATCCGCCTGTACGTCACCGCCACCGAAAAGGGCGCGGCCGAAATCCTCGATATTCTTTCCGGCGTGTTCGGCGAGGAAGACTATGCGATCGCCACCACCGAGGTGGATGAGAAGAAGGATATATGGGAAGCCTCCGTCTACCTGATGGCAGACGAGGAGGAAATCGTACGCGGGCGTATGGCCGAAGGCCTTCAGCCTGCCTTCCCGGATGTGGCGATCGAACGCGAGGTCATCCCCGATGTCGACTGGATCGCCAGGTCGCTGGAGGGGTTGAAGCCCGTAAGGGCAGGGCGCTTCCTCGTCCACGGGTCTCATGATCGGGACAAGGTCGCGCCGAACGATATTTCCATCGAGATCGATGCGGGCCAGGCTTTCGGCACCGGCCACCACGGCACGACGGCCGGATGCCTGGAAATGATCGAGGAGGTGGTGCGCGGGCGCAAGGTGCGCAACGCGCTCGACCTCGGCACCGGCAGTGGCGTTCTGGCGATCGCGCTGAGAAAGATCAGGGACATACCGATTCTCGCGACCGACATAGATCCCCTGGCGGTGCGCGTCGCGCGCGAGAATGTCCGGAGGAACGGTATCGCCAGCGGTCTTCGGCTCGAAACCGCGGCGGGCTTTCATTCCCCGGCCTTCCGCCGCGAAGGTCCGTTCGACCTCATTATCGCCAATATCCTGGCGCGCCCGCTGATGAAGATGGCGCCGCAGCTTGCCTCGCATCTGGCGCCCGGCGGTTCTGTAATTCTTTCCGGCATCCTGGCAGGGCAGCGCTGGAAGGTGCTCGCCGCCTATAACGGCGTCCGGCTTCGCCATGTGAGGACTATCTGGCGCAACGGCTGGGTGACTATCCATCTGCGTCACGGCTGATCGGATACCGTTTCGCAATGCAGCATTGCGAACGATGCATATCGATGGACTTCCGAGAAGAAAAAAGGCGGCACCCGAAGGTACCGCCTTGCGACCAGTTCTGGACTGATCGGTGCCCGCGAGCCAGGGAGGAGACGCTCAAGCGGGCTCTCGTATTCTGACGTCGGAAAGAGGTTGGGAGGAGAGCTTCTTTCCGGGGAGGAGATCAGAACACGTAGCTGGATACGCCCTTGCGGCGCAGTTCTTCACGGCTGGTGCCGAGGCCCTTCAACGTCTCGTCGTCGAGGCTGAGAAGAGCGCCGTTGACGTAGCGGCTGGCCTGACGTTCACGTGCCTCGACAACGCGCTGGAAGGCATTGCGGAAGAAAGAGTTGGCCATCGGGTTGTTCCTTTGATGACGGGCCTTGTTCGGCGCCCGTTCGATGATGTGAATATATGAGTTTCCGAGGCGCTCAGTGAGGGGGCTGATATCAAAGGTGTTATGCATTCAGCGCATAGGCTGCCGATCAACGCATCACCTGTTGTTAGCACTTGCACAAACCGGCGGCATTTCAGGCGGCTGGCCTCCGGGCCGGGAAATAGGCTAACGTGAGGATCATCCCTCCTGCGGAATCGTCATCTCTTTCCGGATAAAGCCATGTTCCAGTCTTTCGAAACGAAATCCTCCCCGCAATTCGGCCGCGAACGGGTCACGGCTTTGCGTGGGCGGTTTGCCGATCTCGGCATCGATGGTTTCCTCGTGCCGCGCGCCGACGAATATCAGGGCGAATACGTACCGGCCTCGGCCGAGCGGCTCTCGTGGCTCACCGGCTTTACAGGTTCGGCCGGCGTGGCGCTGATCACCCATAGCCAGGCGATCGTCTTCGTCGATGGACGTTACGTGACCCAGCTTGCCGAGCAGGTGGACGGAACGGTCTTCACCGGCGGCGACCTCGTCAACGAGCCACCGCATATCTGGCTGCCGAAGAACGCCGCGAAGGGTTTCCGGCTCGGTATCGATCCCTGGCTGCATTCGCCGGCCGAGGTGCGCAAGCTGGAAAAGGCGCTGGTCGGGATCGGCGGCTCGCTCGTCCTCCTTCCCGCCAATCCGGTCGACCAGCTCTGGAGCGATCGTCCGGCCGAACCGCTTGGCCCGGTCGCTATCCAGAAGGAAGAGCATGCGGGCAAGCTCGCCAAGGACAAGATCGCCGAAATCGTCTCGCTGGTGAGGGAGAAGGAGGCTTCGGCCGTTCTGATCACCGATCCCTCGTCTGTGGCTTGGATATTCAATATCCGTGGCGATGACGTGCCGCACACGCCTCACCCCTTGTCGCGCGCCATCATTCCGGCGGAAGGCAAGCCGGAAATCTTCCTCGACCAGCTGAAAACGGGCATCGAGAGCGCCGCCTATCTGGCTCAGCTCGCGGTGCAGCGCCAGCCGGAGGAGTTTGCCGCGCGGCTTTCTCGCGTCGCGGCGGATGGCGGTCGGATAATGGTCGATCCCGATCTCGCACCGTTTGCGCTGATCACGGCAATCAAATCGGCCGGCGGCGAAGTCATTGAGACGAGCGATCCCGCCAAGCTGGCGCGAGCCTGCAAGAACAAGACGGAGCTCGAGGGATCGAGCCAGGCGCATCTGCAGGATGGTGCCGCCATGGTCGAATTCCTCTGCTGGCTCGACCAGCAGCAGCCCGGAAAGGTGACGGAAATCCAGGCGGTGAAGGCGCTGGAGGCCACGCGCGTGCGCGTCGGTCAGAGCATGCAGAACCCGCTGCGCGACATTTCCTTCGATACGATTTCCGGCGCCGGCGAGCATGCCGCCATCATGCATTATCGGGTAACGACGGAGACGGACCGGCTGATCAATGCCGGCGAGCTTTTCCTCATCGATTCGGGCGCCCAATATATCAACGGCACCACCGACATCACGCGCACCGTGGCGATCGGCGCGGTGCCGCCCGAGCGCAAACGCTTCTTCACCCTGGTTCTGAAGGGCATGATCGCCATAAGCACGGCACGCTTCCCGAAGGGTACGCGAGGCTGCGATCTCGATCCGCTTGCCCGCATCGCGCTCTGGAAGGCGGGTGGCGATTTTGCACACGGAACCGGCCACGGGGTGGGCTCCTATCTTTCCGTCCACGAGGGGCCGCAGCGCATTTCGCGGCTTTCCACGCAGGAACTGCTGCCCGGCATGATTCTTTCCAACGAGCCGGGCTATTATCGTCCGGGCGCCTACGGCATCCGGATCGAAAACCTCGTCTATGTACGTGAAACGGAGGAGATCGAGGGCGGCGACCAGCCGATGCGCTCCTTCGAGACGCTGACCTGGTGCCCGATCGACCGGCGCCTCGTGCTGCCGGAACTGCTGACCGACGAGGAGCTTTCCTGGTTCGATGACTATCACGCCCAGACGCGCGAAAAGCTGTTGCCGCTGATCGAGAACGAGGCCGTTCGCGAATGGCTCATCCAGGCGACCGAGCCGCTTGGAGCATGACGCTAACACGCTGTGGGCAACTGTCTGCGGCGAGCTGTCCTGGGACTGCGTAAGGAAAACCCCGTCATCTGCTGGCGGGGTTTCTTTTTGCGCCAATATCCGAAGTGCAGGCGGAAAAAATTAAGGAGCTGGATCGGTGATCCAACTCCTGCAACAATATCAGCTATCTGGCTGGAAAAACTGGCTCCCCGGGTCGGATTCGAACCGACGACCTATCGATTAACAGTCGAGTGCTCTACCGCTGAGCTACCAGGGACCATCCGCGTCTGCCGCGGCGTGTGCGGGGGGTAATACTTATGCTTTTGGGTTTTGCCAAGCGGTTTTTGCAAAAAAAATGCCGTCGCTTGTTTTATCCACTTTTGAGCCCCATCTCCACGGCAGACATGATGACCAGACACCCGAAAGGATAACTGTTGGCCGCAAATGACCAGAATGCCCGCAGATTCGGCGTGGACCCGAAAACGCGCGAACTGGCTTTCGGAACCTGGCGGATTCCACTTCCCCGTTCACGCGCCGGCCGGATCGGTACCGGTCTCCTGCTGATTTTCGGAGGGGCGCTGGGTTTTCTGCCGGTGCTGGGATTCTGGATGCTGCCGCTCGGCTTCATCATACTCTCGCATGATCTGCCCATGGTTCGCCGGATGCGCCGCCGCGTCGGGCTCTGGTGGGCAAGGCGCCGTCAGAGAAAGAACTGACGGCGCACAGGTGGCCGGAGAGGGTGGCCGGCTCAGCCCATCAGGCCCATGAGCCCCTGGCCGGCGCTGTAGGCCATGTAGCCGAGCACCGCGAAATAGATCACCGTAATGGCGATGAAGACATAGCCGCCCAGCACGATCAGCCCATCGCGCTGGATCATGCCGGTCGATAGAAGCAGGATAGCTATTCCCGGAAGGGTATTGGAAAAAGGCACCAGTCCGAGCGGAAACATCAGGAGCACGCCGGCCGCGGCGATCGCCAATCCGTTGATGCGGTTCGTAACGCCACCGGCCGTCAATGCCGAAAGGCGCGGCTTCAGAAAACGGTCGAGCCGCGAAACGATGCCGAGGCCTTTTTCCAGCGCCGGCACGAGCTTGTTCGTGTCGAGCTTCCTGTCGAGAATCCGGGTCGGAAGCCAGGGCAGGCGGTTCAGGGTGATCGCCACGCTGATCAGGATGATAGCGGCGCCGAAAACCGTGCTGACGCCGGGGATCGAAACGGGGATGAGAAAGGGCAGGGAGGCGATGGCGCAGACGAGCAGCAGCCCCTGTTCGCCGACCGCCTCCATCAAATCTCTCAAGGTAACCGATTGTCCCCTGATCCCGTCGATCAGCCGCCGAAGCGTGCCGCTCAGCGAAGAAGAGGTGTCCTGGAAGTGAAAGGCATTATTCAAAGGCTCGCTCCGCATTATTTTGCCGTCGCGGGGCTGGTGAAACTCAGGATGGTTTCCATGCCCGCATGCTGATTCGAGACCGGCCACTCTTCTTGCCTCGCAAGGTGCGGCGCGGAAGGGATGCTTAACAGCATTCAGCGGATGAGCAAAGGAAAATGGCCCCACCGGAAGGTAGGCTGTCTTCTCAATCGATGCAGCTCGACCTTTCGGCTACTTGGGCTGCATCCAATGGTCATAGACGCCACAAGCCAGCACCACCAGCAATATGGCGAGCACGAACGGATTGAGCGCGGTCAGAAAATCCAAGTAATGCTGCATGACGGTCTCCTCTTGACCTCATGAAACGTTGAGTGGCGACTCCTCTCGCCTACAACGCAACCAAGGTAACACAGTTCCGCCACAATTTCAAAATGGGCACGGCCTTCCGGCCGTACAGCGCTGGCAGGGCCGGCCGAGAATCACTACATTTCCCCCGGTAATGAGGGCGGATATGAAGTTCACAGTGATTCAGGGTGGGTTGGCCGAGGATACGGCGCCTGCCGAAAGAGAGAACGGCTCCCTGCCGGGCCTGCAAGACGTGCTGAGGGAAGCCGAGCGTCGGATAGGCGCGACCGGATACCAGAAATGGCGCAATCGCGAGACCGCGACGGGCCTGCCGGTGCCGCGTGACGTGCAATATGTCGTCATGCAGATCCGCTATGTTGCCGAGGCGATTTCTAGGCTGTCGCGCATTCCCGCCGATTTCCGGTCCGACATCTACTGGCCCGCTGAGCCGCCTGCACTCACGCGGGTTGGTCGGGAGTAGCGGCGCAAGAGGGCCGCTTCTTGATCTTACCCCAGCATCCTGGCCTCTATGCTTGCCAGGACAAAGGTCCGCCGCACCCGTTCCAGGGGCATCCGCCTCTGCAGCGAGGCGGCGCATTCCTTCAATGCCTTGAGATAATAGGTGCCTTCGCGTACCGGCCATCGATGGGTCAGGTAGTCGAGCGCCTCCCTCGGCCCATGCACTTTTTCCGGAAATCCATAGCCGACCTGCACGCGAACCGGCCGGCTCCAGCGGATTTCATGATTGTCTTGGATGATGTTCATATCGCTACCCTGTCGGCGTCGAGAACATCCAGCAGAGCGTTTGGTTCCGATGGCGCGGGGATATTTTTCTGAGGCGGGCAGGAAAGGATCGCTGCGTCTCGTCAAAGGGAAATATTCCAGCGCTGCAGAATGCAACTAGCGCAGGGATATGGATGTGCTATCGGATAGGTTGTGATCCCGCCTGATTCCCGGAAGCCACATGAGAAAGCTGATTTTTCCGCTTGTTCTTGCTCTTCTGCAGCCCGCTCCTGTCTTTGCGAATTTCGATGATCCGCGCACACATGGCGCAGATTCCCGTCAAGTTGGTGAAAATCCGGCCTGCGAAGAGGTCAACCGCGCTTATATGCGAACGGCCAACTCCGGGAGATACATAAGAAGGTTCTACGAGCTGAGATCTAACGGCGTGGAAACATATATCGGCTTGGAAAAATTCGCGGACGAACGCATCTATTCTCGCTTCTTTGATAAGCCGTGGAGGGAGGCACCGCGTCCTTTCCTTACGACCATGACCGCTGCCGGCCCTGTCATTTGGGATTGCCGACAGTTGGAAGACGAGGTCGTCTACCGCATCCCGTCGAAACATTTCCGAGGACATTGGAGGCGCGGCAAAAAATCGGCATACACGGAGATATGGATAGGCAAGGAAGACGGCCGCTTTACCAGAACGCTTCGCCGATTTGATGCGAGTACCCCTGGTCCATGGGGCTTACAGAACGTTATTGAGGAATTCGACTACGGCAGGGATTTTCCCATTCCATTTCCGCCTTTCGAGCTCCCATAATTCGAGCGGCTGTTCACAAAAAAGATCGGGTTCCGGACGAAGGGTATTGCGCACATTGTAGATTCGTTCTAATGCCCGGCCACCACTCGCTTTTTACAGCATCGGACGGCCTCGTGGCGGAGTGGTGACGCAGAGGACTGCAAATCCTTGCACCCGAGTTCGATTCTCGGCGAGGCCTCCATCTTCCTTCTTTTTCATTGTTCTCCCGGCAGCGGGCGAGATCAAGCGATCTCCAATCGCGGCCGAAATCCTGCTCGGCGCGGGCCGGCTCTGACCCTGATCGGCGATGCTGGAGTTGGTGCTCGGGCGGATTCGGAGAGTGCGGAAAACGTGCAGGGCCCCCAAAAAACCGTGAGCGGCTGGCCTATTCGATCTCCCAGCCGCTCACACCCCCATTTGAGACCCACCCGGTCCCAAGGATGATGATGATCCTGTACGGGCAGAGAAGCAATTTGTCCCTACGGGCTAAACGGAAGGGACTAGTCGCCAAGGGAAGTTTCGATTGCGTTCCGAACTCCGGCGTGCAGGGCAACGCTACCGTCGACACAAGGAAGGACGACCGATGCGCCGGCCTTTCCACAAAGCGGGTTTCGCCGCTTCGATAGCGGATTATCACCTCTCCCGAGCCACTCTTGGCGTTTTTTGCATTGAAAGCGTTGCGCCTCGCCAGTAAGACGAGGACGCATGAATTCGGCGAAGAGCGCCGGTGGTTTGGGACGACGGACATGATGGATTTCGAAGCAGCACGAACGAAGATGGTCGACAACCAGATCCGCACGACGGATGTCACGTCGCATTCGCTGCTGCGGGCTTTCTATACGGTGCCGCGCGAGGAATTCGTGCCCGCCGCGGCGAAACCGCTCGCCTATATCGATACCGATATCGAAATCGCTCCCGGCCGATACCTGATGGAGGCATCGCCGCTCGCCAAGCTTCTGCAGCTCGGCGCGATCGGCAAGGAAGATGTCGTGCTGGAGATCGGCGCCGGTACCGGATATGCGGCGGCGGTCCTGTCGCTGATTGCCGGCTCGGTCGTGTCGCTGGAAAAGGACGAGGCCCTGGCTTCCCAGGCGACCGAAACGCTGGCCCGTCTCGGATATGACAATGTCGCGGTCGTGACGAGCGATCTCGATAAGGGGTATGCGGCGGAAGCGCCCTACGACCTGATTTTCATCAATGGCGCCGTCGAGGAAATCCCGGCCTCCCTCATGGATCAGCTTCGGGATGGTGGCCGGCTGGTCGCCGTGGTGGGCTATGGCAATGCGGCGCGGGCGAAGCTCTTCGTGCGCGAGCAGGGCGTCGTGTCGGAAGGCGTGCATTTCAATGCATCGGTCAAGCCGCTTCCGGGCTTCCAGAAGGCGAAGGAATTCGTCTTTTAAGCCATTCTGCTCCTGAAGCAGCGCTTGAGAAATGGATGCGGGCCGGGCTTTTGTCCGGCTCTTTCTTTTGGCGGTGTTGCCCTCGGGACTCGCTGTCGAAACAAATCTGTGTATCGCACAAGCCATTGACCCGGCTGCAATTGTGTCTCTGCGCCGCTGCCGTAAACTTATGTTGATTCGAGTTTCGGCGGACTTCGGACCCGATGCGGCAATAGGGGATTGATATGGCGCAGCCAAATGTAGTGCGTGAACCCTCCATGGAAGAGATCCTGGCCTCCATCCGCAGGATCATCGAGAGCAACGAGCCGGTGGGCGAGGGTGCTTTTTCCGGGCCGCTTCCTCCGGTCTATGCGGAGGAAGAGATCGAGGACGCCGAGGAGGGCGTCAATTACGCGCCCGAAATGCCGGCGAACGATCCCGGCGAGCCGCGTCACCGGTCGATGATGGGGGCGGATGAGCCGGCTGCCTCCGCGGAAAAATCCATGTCTCTTGCCGATGTCGCGGCCCGCGTTCGTGCCGCTTCGGTACGCCAGCAGGAAATTGCCACTGCCCGTCCGGCATCCGCGTCTGCGCCCCTTGCTCCGCCTCCTGCCGCCGAACGACCGGCGCCATCGGCCGTCGCCCGCCTGCTGGAACTGCGTGATGCGGCTGCATCGCAGCCTGCTCCAGCCGTCCAGCCGACAAGGGCGCCGATCGCCGAACCGTCGGCCTACCAGGTTCAAGCGAGGATGGAGCTGGAGCCGGAGATGCAGGAGCGGCGGCCGGAGCCGCGTTTTGCCTCAGCACCCGAGCAAAAAAGCCTGCCCGCCAGGATCGAGAGTGCCGCCGGCCTGATCTCCGCGGAGGCCGGCGCGCAGGTCGCCCGCTCGTTCAGCGAACTGGCAGCCGTGTTCGACGGCATAGAGAGGCGCTCGCTGGAGGAGATGGCCAGCGAGATGCTGCGTCCGATGCTGCAGGAATGGCTGGACGATAATCTGCCGACGCTGGTCGAGCGTCTGGTGCGCGAGGAAATCGAGCGCGTGGCGCGCGGTTCCCGCCGCTGATTTCCTCTTGACCGAAGGCAAGAGCCGCCTGGGTGTTCCCGGCGGCTTTTTTATTGACTTGGAACAACCCATCCTATTTACACCGCGATACCTCTCAAAGAACAGAACCGGGGCAGGAAATGCTCGAAAAGACCTATGATTCCGCAACCGTAGAACCGAAGATCGCCGCCGCCTGGGACGAGGCCGAGGCCTTCCGCGCCGGCGCCAATGCCAAGCCGGGTGCGGAAAGCTTCTCGATCGTGATCCCGCCGCCGAACGTGACCGGCTCTCTGCACATGGGCCACGCGCTCAACAACACGCTCCAGGACATCCTGGTCCGCTTCGAGCGCATGCGCGGCAAGGACGTCCTGTGGCAGCCGGGCATGGACCATGCCGGCATCGCCACGCAGATGGTGGTCGAGCGGCAGTTGATGGAACGTCAGCTTCCCGGTCGCCGCGCGATGGGCCGTGAGGCCTTCATCGAGAAGGTCTGGGAATGGAAGGCGGAATCCGGTGGCCTCATCTTCAACCAGTTGAAGCGCCTGGGCGCCTCCTGCGACTGGTCGCGCGAACGCTTCACCATGGACGAGGGCCTGTCGGAAGCCGTTCTGGAAGTCTTCGTCAGTCTCTACAAGGAAGGCCTGATCTATAAGGACAAGCGCCTCGTTAATTGGGATCCGAAACTGCTCACCGCGATTTCCGACATGGAAGTCGAGCAGATCGAGATCAAGGGCAATCTCTGGCACCTGCGCTACCCGCTGGAAAAGGGCGTCACCTATCAGTATCCGATCGCCTTCAATGAAGACGGCAAGCCGACGGAGTGGGAAACGCGCGACTATCTGGTCGTCGCGACCACACGCCCGGAAACCATGCTCGGCGATACGGGCGTGGCGGTGAACCCGGATGACGAACGTTACAAGGGCATTATCGGCAAGCATGTCATCCTGCCGATCGTCGGCCGCAAGATTCCGATCGTCGCGGACACGTATGCCGACCCGACGGCAGGCACCGGCGCGGTGAAGATCACGCCCGCCCACGATTTCAACGATTTCGATGTCGGCAAGCGGACGGGTCTCCGCGCAATCAACATCATGAATATCGACGGCACGATCACCATCAAGGACAACGAGGATTTCCTCGAGGGCCTCGATCATCCCGCCGCGTTGCACGGCGCCTGGGATCGGCTGGAAGGCCAGGACCGTTTCACGGCGCGCAAGATCATCGTCGAAATCTTCGAGGAAGCCGGCCTGCTCGACAAGATCGAGCCGCACACGCATGCGGTCCCGCATGGCGACCGCGGCGGCGTGCCGATCGAGCCGCGCTTGACCGAGCAATGGTGGGTCGACAACAAGACGCTCGCAAAGCCTGCGATCGCATCGGTTCGAGAAGGCCGCACCAAGTTCGTGCCGAAGAACTGGGAAAATACCTACTTCCAGTGGATGGAGAACATCCAGCCGTGGTGCATTTCCCGCCAGCTCTGGTGGGGACACCAGATTCCGGCCTGGTATGGCCCGGACGGCCAGGTCTTCGTGGAGAAGAGCGAGGAAGAGGCGCTCGAGGCCGCCATCCAGCACTATCTCGCACATGAGGGGCCATGGAAGGTCTGGGTTCAGGAGAAGATCGAGAACTTCAAGCCCGGCGAGATCCTCACCCGTGACGAGGATGTGCTCGATACCTGGTTCTCCTCAGCGCTCTGGCCCTTCTCGACAATGGGTTGGCCGGACCAGACGCCGGAACTCGCCCGCTACTATCCGACCAGCATCCTCGTGACCGGCTTCGACATCATTCCGTTCTGGGTGGTCCGCATGATGCAGATGGGCCTGCATTTCATGAAGGATGAGGAGGGCAACCCTGTGGAGCCTTTCCACACGGTGTACATCCATGCGCTGGTTCGCGACAAGAACGGCCAGAAGATGTCGAAGTCGAAGGGCAATGTTATCGACCCGCTCGAACTGATCGACGAATACGGCGCTGACGCGCTCCGCTTCACGCTTGCCATCATGGCGGCGCAGGGCAGGGACGTGAAGCTCGATCCTGCCCGTATCGCCGGCTACCGCAATTTCGGAACAAAACTCTGGAACGCGACGCGTTTCGCGGAGATGAACGGCGTCAAGCGTGATCCGAAA
Source organism: Rhizobium moroccans (assembly GCF_057559155.1). Classification (NCBI taxonomy): domain Bacteria; kingdom Pseudomonadati; phylum Pseudomonadota; class Alphaproteobacteria; order Hyphomicrobiales; family Rhizobiaceae; genus Rhizobium; species Rhizobium moroccans. The sequence continues at coordinate 14,473 of NZ_JBHFJG010000052.1, forward strand.
TTCATTCCCGAGACCGCGACGCTCACCGTCAACCGCTGGATATTGACGGAACTTTCGAAAACCATTCGCGAAGCGACCACCGCGATCGAAACGCAGCGCTTCAACGACGCCGCCGGTTCGCTCTATCGCTTCGTGTGGAACCAGGTCTGCGACTGGTATCTGGAGCTCCTGAAGCCGATCTTCTCCGGTGGAGATGAAAAGGCGAAGGCGGAGGCACAGGCGTGCACCGCCTATGTGCTGGAAGAGACGTACAAGCTCCTCCATCCCTTCATGCCCTTCATGACGGAAGAGCTTTGGGAGCACACGGCGTCGCGTGCGACACTGCTTTGCCATGCGGATTGGCCCGAACCGGAGTTCGAGGATGCGGCGGCTGCCGATGAGATCAACTGGCTCATCGATCTGGTTTCCGGCCTGCGTTCCGCCCGTGCGGAGATGAACGTGCCGCCTTCGGCCGTGGCGCCGCTTGTCGTCGTCGGCGCCAACGAGCTGACGCAGAGCCGCCTCGTCCGGCATGAGCCGGCAATCCGCAGGCTTGCGCGTGTCGAAAACGTCGAACTTGCCAAGACCGCTCCCAAGGGAGCAGCGCAGATCGTCGTTGGCGAGGCGACGGCATGCCTGCCGCTCGGCAGCCTTATCGATCTGGCGGCGGAAAAGGCCCGCATCGAAAAGGCGATCGGCAAGGCGGAAGCCGAGATGGAGCGGGTGGCCAAGAAGCTGGCGAACGAGAAATTCGTCGCGAATGCCGATCCGGAAGTCGTCGCGGCCGAGCGGGAACGCTTCACGGAGCTGGAGGTTCAGCTCGCCAGCCTCAGGACCGCGCATGCAAGAGTGAGCGAAGCCGGCTGAGCCTTCAGCCGGAGCTGACCGGTTCCGGCGATCTCCATACGGATCGAAGAAGTTCGGGGGGGGGGGGGGGGGGGGGGGG
>NZ_JBHFJG010000052.1:15417-59542 GCF_057559155.1 Rhizobium moroccans
CCTGTGGTGCCCCCCCCCCCCCCCCCCCCCCCGATGTGATTTGAGGGAATCAATACTGGTCGGGAATGCTCGACATTCTTCGCACACCCGGCCTTGGTCTCTTTATCCGCAATTGCATGTCTGTCGGTGCACAGAAGCAAAAAATGTTGCTCAACGGCAACATTCCATGCCCGTGAAGTATAAAATTCTATCCGCCGCCGGATGTCTGCGAAAAATTAGGTAATTTTATGCGTAAGGGGGCGGATCTCTGCCCCTGTTTCATTTTCTTACGTAAGTTTGAAGACACTTCGCGGCCAGTGCTCTCCGGCCCCGTAAAGTTGTCATTTAGAGCTAAACATCTAGAGTGATTCTCATCACTTACCAGGGAGTGGGAGCAATTATGGTAAGCAAAAAAATATCGAGGGGCCTGCTGGTGGTTGCCGCAGGTTGCGCCGTTCAATCAACGGCTTTGGCGGGAGGTCTTGAGCGCGGCGGGGGCTACAACATCGATCTTCTTTTCGATCCGTCACGTTTCGCGGTGGAATCCACCGCCACGTTCGTGATGCCGCAGCGGAAGGTGAAGAACGTCCGGGACATCAATCCCGCAAACGGCAATCTGAACGCGATACCGGGTTATTCCACCGAGGCGGACGATTCCGAAAACTACTGGTCGCCGCGTATCGGCGCGAAAGCGTCCATCGGCGATGCGGCGGACTGCATGTTCGACTATTCGCAGCCTTACGGCGCTCACGCGAACCCCGGCGCTCGGTGGGCGGGCGCGAGCGACAACGTCGAAACCAAGGTGAACAGCGACAACTATGCAGTGACCTGTTCCTATAAATTCGATATGGGCCCTGGCAAATTCCGCGTGATCGGCGGCGTCAACTATCTCGAGATGGATGGTTTCAAGGAGCGTCTTCTGGTTCCGCCGGAGCTTCTCGGTGCGCTCGGGCTGCCTGGTACTGGCATCGGTCGTCTCGATCTCGAAGGTGACGGCTGGGGCTGGCGCGCAGGCGTGGCCTATGAAATCCCCGAATACGCGATGCGCGCGAGCCTGATGTATTACAGCCAGGTGAAGCTCGACAACATCACCGGCACGGTGGATATGACACAGGTGCCGTCGGCCTTGCATCCGCTCGGTGGCCGGATCATTCCGGTCGAGGGTTCCGCCGCGATGCCGGATGCGCTCGAGTTGAGGGTGCAGTCGGGCATCGCGCCGGATTGGCTCGCCTTCGGTTCGGTGAAGTGGACCGACTGGAGCCAATTGCAGCGCGTGGTTTTCTACAGGGGAGCAACCGAAATCACCTCGCTCGATCTCGGCTATCGTGATGGCTGGACGATCACGGGCGGTATCGGCCACAAGTTCAACGATCAGTGGAGCGGTGCTGTCAGCGTCACCTGGGATCGCGGTACCTCCCAGGAGTTCGGCACGCTGAGCGATACCTGGCTGTTCACCGCGGGCGTGGCCTATTCGCCCAACCAGAATGTCGAAATCCGGCTTGCCGGCGTTCTCGGCATTCTTACCGGCGGCGAGTCCCGTCCGACGACCATCGATGGCGTTGGCGTCGGTCGCGAAGCGACCTACGAATACGACAGCGATCTGGTGGCTGCCCTGTCCACCTCGCTCAAGGTCAAGTTCTGATCCGCTGATGGAATATCTCGAATGATGAAAAGGCCCGGTTCGTCCGGGCCTTTTTCCAGTGAGCGCCGGTCGGGCGTCGAAGGTGGCTAGGGGTCGCTGGATCTGTGTCGATTTGGCAACAGTTTTTTATGACAATTTGTCCATAGTGTGTGCCGCGTCGATCTGTCCATTTCCCGCCACAAACGAGGAGCAGCGATAGACCGGCAAAAGTCGCGGATCGCGGGGGGCGACCGCGGTATTTGGAGTATCATGGGCGGGTTTCTTGAGAAAAAGCCGGGTGTTCGAGAGATTGGAAGGCGATCGTCTTTCAGATCTTCGAGAGTTGCGGCTGCGGGTCGTAGTCTTGCCGAAAACGGCAGCTACAGTTTCCTTCATCTGTCAGTGACGACGGCTGCCGACTCTTTTCGGACGGCCGAGCTGCTGGGAGAAACCGAGACTGGACAGCTGGTCCAATTCCGCTTGGGTCTCGAGTAGAGTGGAAGAAACTGTATCATGCCGAAATCTAACGTCGGATCCATGAAAGTATTGCTTCTGGGCATGTCGCTGGCCTCGGTGCTGGCGAGTTCGGCTGCGGCCTTCGATATCAATGCGGGGGTCTCAAAGGAATCGGGTCCCTTCGACCTCTTCAAGTTCGGTTTCAAAGCCTACAAGAACGGCCAGAAGGAAGATGCCGTCGAAGCCTATCGCTACGCCGCCGAAAAGGGGCATACCGGTTCGCGCTGGGCGCTTGCCAACATGTATGCCTACGGCGATGGCGTCGCCAAGGACGATTTCGAGGCCTTCAAGATCTACAACGAGATCGCGGCACAGGGCGTCGAGCCGGGTTCGGAAGACACCGGCTTCTTCATCAACGCGCTTTTGTCGCTTGCCAACTATTACCGCCGCGGCATTCCCGGCAGCCCGGTCAGGTCCGATCTGGCCCAGGCGCGCCAGCTCTATTTCCAGGCAGCCTCGACTTTCGGCGTGGCGGAAGCGCAGTTCCAGCTCGCCAGGATGATCCTTGCCGGCGAGGGCGGCACCGCGAACATCCAGCAGGCCAAGAAATGGCTGAACCAGGCGCGCAAGAACGGTCATGCAGGCGCCATGGCCGTGTTTGGAAACGTGCTTTTCCAGGAAGGGCAATCCGTGCGCGGGCTTGCCTTCCTTACGGCAGCCCTCGATCACTGCAAGAAGAATGATTGTCCCTGGATGCAGCAGATGCAGGAGCAGGCCTTCTCGCTGGCTTCCGAAGAGGACCGGCGCGTTGCAGTCGTGCTGGCGCAGGAATTCGCCAAGGGCGCCGACTAAATCCACCTATCAGCGGGGATGCTCGCGGATATCGCTCCGCGTGCATGAGTCATTTCGGATAACCCGCTCACAAGGCGCGAGAATTTCTTTTCATGCGGCTGATCAGGCTGCGAAATCGAAGTGCCCGACAACCGGTACATGGTCGGAGGGCTTCTCCCAGGCACGCACATGCTTTTCGATGACGGTCGATTTCAGCCGGTCGGCCGCTTCCGCCGAAAGGAGCAGGTGATCGATGCGGATGCCGTTGTTCTTCTGCCAGGCCCCCGCCTGGTAATCCCAGAAAGAGTAGAGTTTCGTGGCGTCCGTGGTGGCGCGGACGGCGTCCACCAGGCCGAGATTTTCGAGCCGCCGGAATGCCGCGCGGGTTTCGGGCAGGAAGAGCGCATCGCTCGCCCATACGGCAGGATCGAAACAGTCGTGCGGTTCGGGAATGACATTGTAGTCTCCCGCGAGAATCAGCGGTTCTTCAAGCAGGAGCAGGTTTGCGGCATGGGCGCGCAGCCGTTCCATCCAGGAAAGCTTGTAGGGATATTTGACGGGATCATCGGCAGGATTGCCGTTCGGTAGGTAGATCGACGCGACGCGCAATGCGCGGCCCGGAAGCGAGAAGACGGCCTCGATATAGCGGGATTGCTCGTCCACTTGTCCATCCGGGCCATTGCCGCCCGGAAGTCCGCGCATGACCTCATCCGGCTTGATCTTGGAAAGCAGCGCCACGCCGTTGAAGCCTTTCTGGCCATGGGTCTCGACGTGGTAGCCGAGCGCTTCGATCTCCAGGCGAGGAAAGGTCTCGTCGACCGACTTGATCTCCTGTAGGCAGACGATATCCGGCGCCGAATCCGCCAGCCACTGACGCAGGTTATCGATCCTGGCCTTTACGCCATTGATGTTCCAGGTGGCGATCTTCATGAAACCCGCTCTCCTTCGTAGGCCTCCTTTTTAACGAAAGAGAAGGCCTTGGGAAGGTGCGAAGATCGATATCAGATGGAAAAGCTGGTGCCGCAGCCGCAGCTTGCAACCGCGTTGGGATTCTTGATCTGGAAGGACTGGCCGAGCAGGTTGTCGACGAAATCGATTTCGGAGCCTTCCATATAGACGAGGGACAGGCTGTCGATCAGCACCTTGGCATCGCCGTTCGCGATCACCACGTCATCGTCCTGTGGGGATTCGGCGAGGTCGAATTTGTAGGAAAAGCCGGAACAGCCGCCGCCTTCCACCGAAACACGCAGGGCCTGTTTGCCGGCTTCGTTGCCGACGATCTCGGCGATCCGCTTTGCGGCGGCATCCGAGAGGGTTACATTCGCTTCCATTTTTCCGCCTCCTGCCGGGGTCAAGGCCCGGAGAGATTTGATGTCAACTGCTTTGCGCAAGTTTGCTCTATAGGTATGAAGGCGTGAACGGCACGTCAATGGGCATGCAGGCAGGAACCAGGAAAGCAGCATGACGATCGATACCAGAGCACTAGGCTTCGGAAGCGGCGAGAGAGCGGTCTATGCGACCGACCCCTGGTCTTCGCGCGGCCGACTCTTCCCCGAAACAAGCAGCCTGACCCGCTCCGAGTTCCAGCGGGATCGCGATCGCATCGTTCACACCACCGCCTTTCGCCGCCTGAAGCACAAAACGCAGGTCTTCATCAGCCCCGATGGCGATCATTACCGCACCCGGCTCACCCATACCGTCGAAGTGGCGCAGATCGCCCGCGCTCTGGCCCGCGCCCTGAAGCTCGACGAGGATCTCGCCGAAGGGGTGGCCCTGGTGCACGACTTCGGCCACACGCCGTTTGGCCATACGGGCGAGGATGCGCTCGATGAACTGCTGAAACCCTATGGTGGTTTCGATCATAACGCCCAGTCGCTTCGCATCGTCACCAAGCTGGAGCGGCGCTATGCGGATTTCGATGGGCTCAACCTGACCTGGGAAAGCCTTGAGGGGCTGGTGAAGCACAACGGCCCGCTTCTGACGAAGACGGGCGAGGGCACGCGCGGTCCGGTGCCGCAGCCGATCCGGGATTACTGCGAACTTCACGATCTGGAACTCGCAAGCTTCGCGAGCCTGGAAGCGCAGGTGGCGGCGATCGCCGACGATATCGCCTACAACACGCACGACATCGATGACGGATTGCGCGCAGGCCTGCTCACCTTCGAGATGCTGGAGGAGGTTCCGTTTCTGTCGGAACTGATGGCAGAAGTGCGCAGCCGCTATCCGCATCTCGAAGCTAGCCGCTTCACGCACGAGATGATGCGCCGGCAGATCACCCGTATGGTCGAGGATGTGATCGGCGTGGCGCAGGATAGGCTGAAGGAACTCAAACCGAAGAGCGCGCAGGATATCCGTGACGCGGACCGGGTTACCGCCACCTTTTCCGGGCAGATGGCGGAGACCGACCGGCAGATCAAGAAACTGCTCTTCTCGCACATCTACCGCCATCCGGAGATCATGCGCATTCGCGCGGGCGCGGCCCAAATCCTCTCCGACCTCTTCAACGCCTACATGGCCGATCCGACCCTGATGCGAAGCCACTATTGGGTGAACCACATTGCCGGGCTCGGCGAGGCCGCAAGGGCCCGCCATGTGGGCGATTATCTCGCCGGCATGACCGATACCTATGCGGTCAAGGCGCATGGCGAGTTGTTTGACCATACACCCGATTTGCGATAGGCACCGCGACCGATACGGGTGCCTCGCCGCAATCTGAGGCTGGATGGATGAGATGAACCTTTTTGCCGATTTCGAAGTCAGAATTAAGAGCGCGCTGGAAACCCTTGATATCATCAAGGAAAAGCGAAGCGACGTCGATTTCGGCCGTGTCACCGTCGAGCCGCCCCGCGACCAGAGCCATGGCGATGTGGCGACCAATGCCGCCATGGTGCTGGCGAAACCGCTGGGCACAAATCCCCGGGCGCTCGCCGATCTCATCGCCGAGCGGCTGCGGGACGATGCGGATGTCCGCGAGGTTTCGGTCGCCGGCCCCGGCTTCATCAATATCCGGCTGGCGACCGGCTATTGGCAGCGGCTGCTCGCTTCGGTGATCGAGGCAGGCACCGATTACGGCCGCTCGAAGATCGGCGCCGGCAAGAAGGCGAATGTGGAATATGTGTCGGCCAATCCGACCGGCCCCATGCATGTCGGACATTGCCGTGGTGCGGTGGTGGGCGATGCGCTGGCCAATCTCCTGGCCTTCGCCGGCTACGACGTCGCCAAGGAATATTACATCAACGACGCGGGCAGCCAGATCGACGTGCTCGCGCGTTCCGTCTTCCTGCGCTACCGCGAGGCGCTTGGCGAGAACATCGGGGAAATCCCGTCCGGTTTCTATCCGGGTGATTATCTGGTCCCGGTCGGTCAGGCACTGGCGGACGAGTTCGGTCCACGGCTTCACAACATGCCGGAAGAGGAGTGGATGCCGCTCGTCAAGGACAGGGCGATCGACGCGATGATGAAGATGATCCGCGAGGATCTGGATGCCCTCAACGTCCATCACGATATCTTCTTCTCCGAACGGATGCTGCATGCCGACGGCGCTCAGCGCATCCGCACCGCGATCAACGATCTGACCTTCAAGGGCCATGTCTATCGCGGCACGCTGCCGCCGCCGAAGGGGCAGTTGCCGGAGGATTGGGAAGACCGCGAACAGACGCTCTTCCGCTCGACGGAGGTGGGAGACGATATCGACCGGCCGCTCATCAAGTCGGACGGAAGCTATACCTATTTCGCGGCCGACGTCGCCTACTTCAAGGACAAGTACGATCGCGGCTACGACGAGATGATCTATATTCTCGGGGCCGACCACGGCGGCTATGTGAAGCGGCTCGAGGCTTTGGCGCGGGCGGTTTCGGGCGGCAAGGCGAAGCTCACCGTTCTGCTTTGCCAGCTCGTGAAGCTCTACCGCAATGGCGAGCCGGTGAAGATGTCGAAGCGCTCCGGCGATTTCGTCACGCTGCGCGACGTGGTGGACGAAGTCGGCCGCGACCCGGTCCGCTTCATGATGCTCTATCGCAAGAATTCGGAACCGTTGGACTTCGACTTTGCAAAGGTTACAGAGCAGTCGAAGGACAATCCCGTCTTCTACGTGCAGTATGCCCATGCGCGCTGCATGTCGGTTTTCCGGCAGGCGAGGGAGGCTTTTCCGGGCCTTGATACCGATTCGCTCGACCTTGCGGCCGCCGCGAAGGATATTGCCGACGAGAACGAGTTGCAGCTCGTCGCCAAGCTCGCCGAGTATCCACGGCTAATAGAGGCGGCAGCACTGTCCCAGGAGCCGCACAGGCTTGCATTTTACCTCTATGATCTGGCAAGTTTCTTCCACGCTCACTGGAATAAAGGCAAGGATCAGCCTGAATTACGGTTTGTTAACGATAAAAACCGAGAATTGAGTATTGCCAGACTTGGGCTGGTGCGTGCTGTCGCTTCTGTTTTGAAGTCCGGGCTTGCCATAACGGGCACTGCTGCACCGGACGAGATGCGATAGTATTGTCACCGTTTCCCCACAATGCACTGGCAAAGCTTGTTGGTGTAGGTGAGTGGACGGGACAATGGCAGACAACAATCTTGCACGTAACCGGAATGACGTTCCGGATTTTCTTGCCGATGACGATCCGCTGGCGGAACTCGCGCGCATCGTAGGGTATGAGGATCGCCCGGTGGCGCGGACCGCGCCTCCGGTTGATGCTCCGCGTCAGGAGCCGACCTTCAATCTCGAAGACGAGCTTTTACGAGAGTTCGAACGGTACGATACGCCCCGCCTTGATCCCGCTCACGACATCGCGCTTGACGATGCTCCCGGCCTTGTCGAGGAAGAGGCGGTGACGCCTTCGCTCAATTCCTTCGACGCACAGGTCGAGCCCGAAGCCCGCGAGATGAATTCTCCCGAGGTCGAGCCGAGCCTATCCGAGCCTGTGTTTTCTCCGGCCGGTCCGGAGGTCCCCGAGGCGGAAGAGCCGGAGGCCGAGGCGGTTGAAGCGCAGGCCTATGTCGATATTGCCGGGCATGATCGCTACGACAGCGAGCCGGTCACCTTTGATGCGGTCGAGGTGGATGCCGAGCCGGTTTCCGCTTTTTCCGATCCGGAGCCGTTCGAGGTACCAGCCGAAACGCCGCACGCTCCCGATATCGAGGAGCCGTCCTTCGTTCCATCTCGGAATGAACAGGTCATGCCTCGCGAAGAGGCCGTGATCGCCGCCCCCGACTTGGATGCGTTCGATCTCGCCTCCGAACTGGAAACGTCCATCGGGGTCGCGCCGGCGGTCCAGGGCGCGCCCGTCGTCGGGCGTGCGCCGGAGCCGGTTCGCAAGGCGGCCTACGAGCCCGGCTTCCGCATGCCGCTCGCCAATTTCAGCGCCGCCCGTTCTTCCGGTCCGACGGCATCGGTGATGCCGGATACCGCCGTGGCGAGCGCCGCAATCGCGCCCGCCGCGCCCACCGCAGTTTCCGAGCCGCCGGTAGTTCCTTCGGAAGCGCCGGTTGCCGCAGCGCCTGTTGCGCAGGAGATGCCCAAGGCCGAAGCGAAGATTACGGCTTCTTCCGTCGAAACTGTCTCGGTTGCGGCATCCACGGCCACTTTCGGGTCGGTCTCTCCCGCTTCGGCTTCGTCCGAGGATGACTTCTCCGCTCTCGACGCGCTGATCTCGGATGTTGAGCGCTATACGCCGCCCGCCGCCGCCGCCGACGCTGCTGCGCCGGCGCAAGCAATCTCTTCGCCCACACGGGCTCCGGCGGTGGAGCCCGTGGCTCCGGCCGCCGTCAAGGCCCCTGCAGCGGTAACGCCGCCGCTCGTCGCGAACATGGACGACGATCTCTTCGGGGACGATGATTTCGAGCTCGCGCTGGATGAGCTCGATCTCGATCTGGATCTCAGCGAAATCAACCTCGATGAGGAAGACAAGCGCCCGATGAAGCCGGAGGCCGTTCAGGTTCCGCCGGCAAAACCGGTAGCGCCGCTCAAGATGGAGGTGGCTTCGCCGGCGGCGCGCTTCGAGCCCGTCGTCCACTCGCGCGTGTCCTCCGCACCGGCTTCCTTCTCTTCACCACCGATCTCTTCGGCACCCGTTGCGGCCGCGGTCCGGCCCCAACCGGCGCCTGTTGTCGTGCCTCCGCCGGTTGTCGCAAGAGAAACGATACCAGCGGATTCTCCGTCGGCCTTCGATCCTGCGCTGATCGCGGATGCCGACGAGCACCCGGAGGCCATCGCCGACTTCGACGTCCCGGCGCTGCCGGTCGAAGAGCCGGAACAGGCACCGGTTTATCGTCCTGATTACGATCTCGATCTCGATGCGGAACTGGCCTCGCTGCTACGGGAACCGGCGCCCGCAAAGGCTGCTCCTGCCCCCAAGGAAGCGGAACCGGAATTCGTCGATTTCGGCGAGCCTGCGCAGGCGGCAAAGCCCGCCGCGCAGAACGACCTCGACGAATTCGAGCGCGCGCTTGAGGAAGATTTCCGCCGCAGTCTCGCAACGCCCTTACCGGCCGGACGAGATGTGGAGCGTGAAGCCGTCATTCCGGGTGCGGAAGTGGTTTCCAGCCGCTTCTCCCCAAGGATGGTTGTCATGCCGCTCGCCTTCCTGGGTGTGCTGGTGATTGGCGGTGGCGCGATCTATGCCTGGATGGGCAACGGTTCTGCTGGTCTCGGTTCCGGCGAGCCGGTGGTGATCGCCGCCGATAGCGACCCCATTAAGGTGCTGCCGGAAAATCCGGGCGGCAAGACCGTTCCGAACCAGGACAAGGCCGTTTACGATCGTGTCGCCGGTGCGGGACAGGAGGATCCGAAGCAGGAGGCTCTGATTTCCTCGAACGAGGAGCCGGTCGACGTCGTCCAAAAAACCTTGCTGCCGGAAACGCTTCCGCTCGAAGGCGAAAATGAAGGAGAAATCGGATCTACGCCGGTTGGGGAAACGGAAGACCCGCGCCTTCTACCGCAGGACGGAGAGCAGGCCGCGGCCGGTGCTTCCGCCGATCAGCCGATCGCGGTGATGCCGCGCAGGGTCAAGACGATGGTCGTACGGCCCGATGGCACCCTGGTCGAGCAGGAGGTCACTCAGCCGGCTCCTGCAGCCCAGCCCGCCGCACCCGCGCTCGCCGAAGCGACGGATGTGGGCGGCGTGCCGGCCGTTCCGGCAAACGCCACTGAAGTTGCCAGCGCCGCGCCGATTTCCACCTCGGCGCTTCCCGATCCCGCCCTTGCGGAACCGCCGCCTGCCGAAGCCGTCGTCGGCGCCGCTCCGGCGGAAGCTGCACCTGCAGTCCAGGCGCCCGCGATCGCCGCGCCCATTCCGACCGCGCGGCCTGCCGAGCAGCCCGTCAACGTCGTGGCAGCCGTCTCCGATCGCGGCAATGTTCGCGAGCAGGCTGCGACGCAGCCCGCTGCGGCTCCCGCCCAGCAGCAGACCGCGGCAATTCCGGGTGGCTACGTGATCCAGATCGCCTCGCTTCCCTCGGAAGCCGAAGCGCAGCGTTCCTACCAGAGCCTGTCCTCGCGCTTTTCCAGTGTCATCGGTGGCCGCGGCGTGGACATCAAGGCGGCGGCGATCCCCGGCAAGGGAACTTTCTACCGTGTCCGTATCCCGGCCGGCAGCAAGGCCGACGCTGTATCGCTCTGCGAGCGCTATCGCGGGGCCGGCGGAAGTTGCCTCGTCGCACAGTAGGGAACGTCAAGCTTGCTTGATAGACGGGGCGGTTTTCCGCCCCGTTTTCCGTTGGGCAATACTGTGCCCGTTCGTGTTTCCCTGCTGAAATGCGTATGATCCAGGCATGAGCGAATCAAAAGCAATGATCCTGGGGGCCAGCGGCCCCACCCTGACGGCCGACGAGATTGCTCTCTACAAGGCCGAGCGCCCATGGGGTTTCATCCTGTTTGCCCGCAATTGCGTGGAGCCCGCGCAGATCACCGATCTCGCTGCCGCCATGCGCGATGCGGTGGGGCGACCGAACGCCCCGGTGCTGATCGATCAGGAGGGAGGGCGCGTGCAGCGCATTCGCCCGCCGATGATCGAGCGCTATCCGTCAGGCGCCGCTCTCGGTGAGCTTTACCGCCACGATCGGAAGAAGGGGCAGCGCGCGGCCTGGCTGATGTCGCGGCTGCACGCCTTCGATCTGATGAAGCTCGGCATTACAGTCGATTGCCTGCCGGTGCTGGACGTGCCGATCGAAGGCGCGAGCAATGTCATCGGTGACCGCGCCTATGGGTTCGATCCCAAGGCGGTGGCGGAAATGGGCAGGGCCGCGGCCGAGGGCCTGAAGGCCGGCGGCATGCTGCCGGTGATGAAGCATATTCCCGGCCATGGACGGGGCATGGCGGATTCCCATCATGAGCTGCCGGTGGTCACCGCCTCGCGCGCGGAGCTTGAGGCGCATGATTTCCTGCCCTTCGTCGCATTGAAGGACGAATTGATGGCTATGAGCGCGCATATCGTCTTCACGGCCATCGATCCGGACGAGCCGGCGACCACCTCGCGGAAGGTGATCGAGGAGATCATCCGTGGGCACATCGGTTTCAAGGGGCTGCTGATGTCCGACGATACTTCCATGAATGCGCTCAAGGGCACGATCGGCCAGCGCGCGGCGAGAATCATTGGGGGCGGCTGCGATATTGTCTTGCATTGCAATGGCGTAATGGACGAAATGAAAGCGGTGGTGAAAGAGGTGCCGCCGCTCGCCGGCGAGGCCTTGGGACGCGCCGAAGCGGTGGAGGCAGGCTTCGGTGCCGGTGACGGCGCGGATGAAGAGGCGATCCGCGCGGAATTCAGGGGACTTACCGCAGTCGCCTGACGTTCTACGGACAGAGGTGGGAATGGCCATGAACATAGCGCAAGGCGCCATCCCGATGGACAAGCTCTGGCAAGACGCGCCTGAACGGGCGACGGACGAGCCGGGTCTGATGATCGATGTCGGCGGCTTCGAAGGACCGCTCGATCTGCTCCTGCATCTTGCACGTTCCCAGAAGGTGGATCTCGCCCGCATTTCCGTACTGGCGCTTGCCGAGCAATATCTGCAGTTCATCGATAGTGCGCGGAGGGTGCGCATCGAACTGGCCGCCGATTACCTCGTGATGGCCGCCTGGCTTGCCTATCTCAAATCAAAACTCCTGATCCCGCAGCAGGTGAAGGGCGATGACGGCCCGAGCGGCGAGGAGTTGGCCGCCACGCTGGCCTTCCGGCTGAAGCGTCTGGAGGCCATGCGCGAGGCTGCCACGCGGCTCGTCAACCGTAACCGGCTCGGCCGCGATATCTTTGCCCGTGGCGCGCCGGAGCATATTCCGCACCGCGTCGAGTCGGCCTATGACGCCAGCCTCTACGATCTTCTTTCGGCTTACGCCAATCTGAGGCAGCGCCAGGCGGTCACACAGGTGACGATCGAAAAGCGCAAGGTCTGGTCGCTTGCGGATGCGCGCGATCTGCTCAACCGGATGCTCGGCGAGATCACCGACTGGACCATGCTGCAGCACTATCTTCTGACCTATCTGCCGCCGGAGGATCGGATCACCGCAACGGCGAGCGCTTTCGCCGCCTCGCTCGAACTCGTGCGCGAGGGCAAGCTCGAGATTCGCCAGGAAGGCGCCTTTCAGCCGATCTATATGCGCAAGGGGCAGAAAAAGCCGATGGAAGGGGAGGCGTTGATTGACGCCGTCTGAAGACGATTTCGCCATGGAACAGGAGAAGGGGGATACCCTTTCGGAGTTTCCCTCATTGGCGGAGGCCGAGCGCATCGCCGAGGCGCTGGTCTTTGCGTCCGCCGAGCCGGTTTCGGAAAATTTCCTTGCCGAACGCCTGCCGGAAGGTGCCGATGTGCGCGCCATCATGCTGCGGCTTGCGGACATATACGCGCCGCGCGGGGTCAATCTCATCCGCAGCGGCGATCGCTGGGCCTTCAGAACCGCAGCCGATCTTTCCTTCGTCATCCGCAAGGACGATTCCGAGGCGAAGAAGCTTTCCCGTGCAGCACTGGAGGTGCTGGCCATTATCGCCTATCACCAGCCGGTGACGCGTGCCGAGATCGAGGAAATCCGAGGGGTTCAGACATCGAAAGGCACGCTCGACGTGCTGATGGAGGCCGGATGGGTGCGCTTCCGGGGCCGCAGGCGGACCCCCGGCAGGCCTGTGACGCTCGGCACCACGCCCGATTTCCTCGATCATTTCGGGCTGGAAGAGCTGCGCGATCTGCCCGGCCTCGAGGAGCTTAGGGGCGCCGGACTGCTTTCGGGACGCATCCCGCCCGGTTTTCATATTCCCGTCCCATCCGCCGGCGCCGACGATCTGACGGAGGACGAGGACCCGATTACTCAGCTCGATCTGGAAGAGCTCGGCCTCTTGACACCGAGTGGTGAAGCGGAGGAATAGCGTCATGTTTGGCAGGTCTGCTTCTGGGCCTCCGCGCGTGTGAGCGAGGGTATGGGTTTTCAACCGGCACAGTCGGCAGCGGAAAAGACGAGGCGCACGACCGGTGTTACCTTCGCGTCCAGGCTGACATTCGAAGATATCCATCACAGCTATCACGGCAAGGAGACGATCCGCGGCATTTCGCTGACGGCCGAGCCGGGAGAAGTCCTTTGCCTGCTGGGGCCCTCCGGTTCCGGCAAGACGACGCTGCTCAGGATCGCGGCCGGCATAGAGATCCAAAGCCGAGGCAGGATCGTCATCGATGGACAGGAAACGGCAGGGCCGGATAAGTTCCTGCCGCCGGAAAAGCGCGGCATCGGCCTGATGTTCCAGGATTTCGCCCTGTTTCCACATATGACGGTGCTGGAGAATGTCCGCTTCGGCCTGACGGCGCTTCCGGCCAGGGAAGCTGCGGCGGAGGCCGGTGCCGCTCTGGAGCGGGTGGGGCTTGCCCATTATGCGCAAAAATATCCGCACGCGCTTTCGGGTGGAGAGCAGCAACGCGTGGCACTCGCGCGGGCGCTTGCGCCGCGTCCGGGCGTGCTTCTCATGGACGAGCCCTTTTCCGGCCTCGATTCCCGCCTGAAAGATGCCATACGCGCTGATACGCTGGCGATTCTGAGGGAAAGTCGCGCGACGGCGATCGTCGTTACCCATGATGCCGAGGAGGCCATGCGGATGGCCGATCGGATCGCGCTTTTGAAGGACGGCCGCTTGGTGCAGGTCGGCACTTCCGACGATCTCTATCGCCGGCCGTCCGATCTCTTCACCGCCGCGTTCTTCTCCGAGATCAACGAGTTTGACGGCGTGGTTCATAACGGCCTCGTCGTCACGCCGATCGGGCCCGTGCCGGCCAAGGGGATCGGCGAGGGCAGGGAGGTCTCGGTTGCCGTCCGTCTTTCGGGCATCGACGTCCAGCCTCACGGCGGCGCCGTGCCGGCGCGCATCCTTTCCCGGCGCTTTCTCGGCGTGGTCGAACTGCTGAGCCTTGCCGTACCCGGAAGCGAGGAAACGGTGCGCGCCCGCATCCGCGCGGATCAGCTTCCGCCCGGCGTCACTGACGTCGCGATCACAGTCGCGCCAAAGGACATTTTGGTGTTTGAAAAAGCCCGATAAAGGGCTTACATCGGGGAAATGTGAAATCAGGGAGTTTGGCGTTATGGGTTCCTTCAGTGTGTGGCACTGGCTGATCGTTCTGGTCATCGTGCTCGTCCTCTTCGGACGCGGCAAGATTCCGGAACTGATGGGCGACGTTGCCAAGGGCATCAAGAGCTTCAAGAAGGGCATGACCGATGAGGATGCCCCGGAGACGGCGAAAACCGTCGACCACAAGTCGGATGAGGTCAAGGAAAGCACCCGGTCCTGATCGGGATCGGCTTGCGGGAGCCTCATTGAATGCTTGATATCGGCTGGACCGAGCTTCTCGTCATTGCCATCGTGCTCATCGTCGTGGTCGGTCCGAAGGACCTGCCTCCGATGCTGCGCGCATTCGGCAAGATGACTGCCAACCTTCGCAAGATGGCGGGCGAATTCCGTACGCAATTCGACGAAGCGCTGCGGGAGTCGGAACTCGACGAGGTGCGTCAGACCATCTCGGATGCGCAGAAGCTCAATCCGTCGAACGCGCTGCGCGACGCCATCAATCCGCTGAGGCAGATGGGTCAGGAGATCCGCAGCGATCTTCAGAAGGCGACGCAGGTTCCGGCGAAGACCGATGCCGAGCTGCAAGCCCCTGTAGAAGGCGAGGCGGCCAAGCCCGAGCCGGCTCTTGCGGTGCCGGCCTCCGCCATGACGCTGCCTTCAAGCCCGCCGGAGACGCTCGCGCCTGCCGCTGCGGAGAAGCCGAAGCGCGTCAGCAAGGCTCCAGCCAAGGCGAAACCTGCCGAAACCGCTCCGCAGGCCGCCACTGCCGACAAGCCGAAGCGCAGCCGCGTTGCCGCCAAGCCGGCGCCTGTCGCCAAGGCTGTGGAAAAGGATTCCGCGAAGGCTCCGGCGCGGAAACGCGCCTCGAAGAAGACCGATACCCCGAAGGATGATGCATGAGCGGTAATTACGAAGACAAGCCGCAGCCGCTCATCGAACACCTGATGGAGCTGCGCACCCGCCTTATCTGGTCGCTGGCTGCCTTTTTCGTGGCCTTCGTCGGGTGCTTCTTCTTTGCCAAACAGCTCTTCAATCTTCTGGTCGTGCCGTATCGGTGGGCCGTCGTCTGGGCCGGGCTCGATCTTTCGAAATCGGAGCTCATATACACCGCTCCGCAGGAGTTCTTCTTCACCCAGGTGAAGGTCGCGATGTTCGGCGCTCTGGTGATCTCCTTCCCGATCATCGCATCGCAGCTCTACAAGTTCGTGGCGCCGGGCCTTTACAAGAACGAGCGGTCGGCCTTCCTGCCCTTCCTGATCGCTTCGCCGATCCTCTTCTTGCTGGGCGGCGCGCTGGTCTATTTCTTCTTCACGCCCATGGTGATGTGGTTCTTCCTCGCCATGCAGCAGGCGCCGACCGAAGGCGAAGTGGCGATTTCGCTCCTGCCGCGGGTGTCGGAATATCTCAGCCTCATCATGACGCTGGTGCTTTCGTTCGGCCTGGTCTTCCAGTTGCCGGTGGTGACGACGCTGCTTGCCCGCGTCGGTCTGCTCACCAGCGATTGGCTGAGAGAAAAGCGGAAGTTCGCGATCGTCATCGCCTTCGTAGTGGCCGCGGTGCTCACTCCGCCCGATCCCCTGTCCCAGATCGGTCTTGCGCTGCCGACCATCCTTCTCTACGAGATTTCCATCTACGCCGCGCGACTCGTCGAGCGCAAACGCGCCGAGGAAGCCCTCGAACGCGAAGCCTCTTCGGAGATTGCCACGACGGACAAGGCTTGAGTTCTTTAAGCCGCGTCGCGAGTTGGCGGCGTCACGCTTAAAGGCTTGGACAATGCTCGATATCAAATGGATTCGTGAAAATGAGGCGGCTCTGGACGAAGCGCTAAGGAAGCGCGGCGCGGAGCCCATGGCGGCTGTCCTCGTGGCGCTGGACGACAAGCGCCGCTCCGTCATCCAGACGCTCCAGGACATGCAATCCCGCCGCAATGCCGCCTCCAAGGAGATCGGCGCGGCCATGGCGAGCAAGAACGCCGAGCTTGCCGAAAAGCTGAAGGCCGAGGTCGCTCAGATCAAGGGCAGCATGCCTGCCGCCGAGCAGGAGGAGCGCGAGGCGATCGCCGCCCTCGACGATGCGCTCTCACGCATCCCGAACGTTCCGCTGGACGACGTGCCCGTCGGCAAGGACGAAAACGACAACGTGGTGAAGCATGTCGTCGGTGAAAAGCCGCGCTGGAACCATGCGGCACGAGAGCATTACGAGATCGGTGAAGCCCTCGGCTACATGGATTTCGAGCGTGCCGCGAAGCTCTCGGGCGCGCGGTTTACGGTGCTCACCGGCCAGCTCGCGCGTCTCGAACGCGCGCTCGGCCAGTTCATGCTCGATCTGCATACGACCGAGCATGGCTATACGGAGGTTTCCTCGCCGCTGATGGTGCGCGACGAGGCCATGTACGGCACGGGCCAGCTTCCGAAGTTCGCTGAAGACCTGTTCAAGACCACCGACGGCCGCTGGCTGATCCCGACTGCCGAAGTCACGCTCACCAATCTGGTCTCCGGCGAGACGCTGGAACAGGAGAAGCTGCCGCTGCGGTTTACGGCGCTCACGCCTTCCTTCCGTTCGGAAGCCGGCTCTGCCGGCCGCGACACGCGCGGCATGCTGCGCCAGCACCAGTTCTGGAAGTGCGAGCTCGTCTCTATCACCGATCAGGAAAGCTCGATCGCCGAGCACGAGCGCATGACCGAATGCGCCGAAACCGTTTTGAAGCGGCTCGGGCTGCATTTCCGCACCATGACGCTCTGCACCGGTGACATGGGGTTCGGCGCGCGCAAGACCTACGATATCGAGGTCTGGCTGCCGGGTCAGAACACCTATCGTGAAATCTCGTCCTGCTCGGTCTGCGGTGATTTCCAGGGCCGGCGCATGAACGCGCGCTATCGCGGCAAGGACGACAGGGCGCTGAAATTCGTCCATACGCTGAACGGCTCGGGCGTCGCCGTCGGCCGCTGCCTGATCGCCGTCATGGAGAATTACCTCAACGAGGACGGCTCGATCACTGTCCCGGACGCGCTTCTGCCTTATATGGGCGGGATCACGAGGATCGAGAGAGCGTCCTGATGCGTATTCTTCTGACCAATGATGATGGCATTCATGCCGAAGGGTTGGCGGTTCTCGAACGCATCGCCCGCAAACTCTCCGATGACGTCTGGATCGTCGCGCCGGAGACCGACCAGAGCGGGCTTGCCCACTCCTTGACGCTTTCCGAACCGCTCCGGCTGCGCAAGGTGGGCGAGAAGCATTTCGCGCTGCGCGGCACGCCGACCGATTGCGTCATCATGGGCATCCGCGAGATCCTGCCGGAAAAGCCGGACCTCGTGCTTTCGGGCGTCAATGACGGCGCGAACATGGCCGACGACGTCACCTATTCCGGCACGATCGCAGGCGCCATAGAAGGTACGCTCCAGGGAGTGCGCTCCTTTGCGCTGAGCCAGGCCGTGCGCCGCGAGAACGGCCGCGTTGCGCCCTGGGAGGTTGCCGAATCATACGCGCCGGACCTCATCCGCAAGCTGAGCGAACTGGACCTGCCGGACGGCACCTTCCTGAACCTCAATTTCCCGAACTGCGAACCGAAGGACGTTCAGGGCGTTCAGGTCACCTCGCAGGGCAAGCTGGATTTCGGCCTCACCATAGATGCCCGCAACGATGGACGGGGGCTGCCCTATTACTGGCTGCGATTCGGCGAGCGGCAGGGGCATTTCCGCGAAGGCACCGATATCCATGCGCTGAAAGAGGGGAAAATCTCGGTGACGCCGCTTAAGCTGGACCTTACGGACCATTCCGTGCAGGATCGGGTGGCTCAGGCACTTGGATTCGGAGTTGCCGGTTGAAATCGGGAATGGTCGAGAAAGAGGGTTTTGCAGCGCTGGTGCTGCGGCTCCGGGCGGAAGGTATCTCCGACCTCGATCTTCTGACGGCCGTCGAACAGACGCCGCGCTCGCAGTTCGTTCCTCCCACGCTCGCCGAGGAAGCCTATTCCAGCCGCTCCATTCCGATCGATTGCGGAGCCTTCATGGAAGGCGCCGATCTCGCCGTCAGACTGCTCTATCATCTGCAGGTCAAGCCCGGCCATCGCGTACTCGAAATCGGCACCGGCAGCGGCTTCACGGCTGCGGTCATGGGCAGGCGCGCCGAGCGAGTGCTGACGGTCGATCGTTACCGCACGCTCGTCACCGGCGCACAGGCCCGCATGGATGCGCTGGGCTTGCGCAATGTGGTTATTCGCCAGGCGGACGGGGTGAACGGCATGCCGGGCGAGGGGACATTCGACCGCATTCTCGTGACGGGCGCATTTACCGCGATGCCGCGATTCTATGCCGACCAGCTCACGCATGGCGGTTCGATGATCGCGCCGCTGATGGTCGATGAGGAAAACTGCCTCATGGTGCGCCTGACCAAGATGGGCAGCCGCTTCGAGCGGGAAGACCTTTTCCCCGTGCCCTATCTTCCGCTCGTGCCCCACATAGCCGCTACAGATGTAGGGCTTTCGTGCCATGACGGTACGGCTCGTCCGGTGTCATGGTTATCAATTTGCCAAAAATTTCTCTGCAATCCCTTCGCTTTAACCGGCCGGTAAGACTAACGCGCTTTAATCGCCCACAAGATGGTAGCGTCATGTGTAGGTCGAGTCATGCGTATGAAGGGTTCCCAAAGAATCGGAAAATCTACAGCGAAGCTTGCGGTGGCTGCGCTGTTGGCCAGCACGGCGGCCGGATGCAGTTCGGATGCGTCGCGCTTTGCCGGGGTCTTTTCCAATTCGGACCAGATCACCACCGCGTCGATCCAGCGCAACGGCGCAGGAGCCCATGGCGAGGTGCCGGTCCCGCGCGGTGACGTCAACACCGGTGGCGCGATGGCGTCAGCTGCTCCGCAGGGCGGTTATGGTTCGCCTTCTCCGGGTTATGGTCAGGCTTATCCGAACTCCGGCGGCTACAACGCTTCGCCGGCACGTGTGGCATCCGCTCCGGTTGCCGTACAGCGCACGGAACTCGCCGCTCCTTCGCCTGTAGCCTCCGCCCGCGATGCTGCGCCGGCTGAGCGGCGTGAAGCGCTCGGTCAGCCGTTCCCCGGCGGACAGGAGGGTGTCTCCAATGCTGCCGCGCCTCGCCAGCCGCCGGATGCGATCGCCACCGGCGCGACCAGGCCAATGTCCGGCTGGTCGACGGTCAACGCTCCGCAGGTAACCCTGCGTCCCGGCGAAACTTCGGCGACACTCGCCTCGCGCTATGGTGTCCCGGAAAAGGAAATTCTGAAAGCCAACGGCGGCAAGCTGGCGCCCGGCCAGATCGTCACCATTCCGACTTTCGGTCCCGCCCGCAATTCGGCGAAGACGGCTGCCGCCGATATCGACCTGCAGAACAAGGCGCCTGCGCCGGCCCAGCAGCAGGAGCAGAAGGTTGCCGTGCTGCCGAGTGGGGCCGCTCGCGACAAGCTTCAGGGTGAGGCCGCCAAGCTGACGCCGCCTTCCGGCGGCAAGCCGGTTCCGCCGACGGGCGGCTATGTGGTGAAGCCCGGAGATTCGCTCAACAAGATTGCCCGCGAGACCGGCGTGTCGGTTGCCGATCTCAAGGCTGCCAACGGCCTCAGCGCGGAAAGCATCCGCGTGGGTCAGACGCTGCGGATGCCGGGTGCGGGTTCCGCCTCCAATGAACCCGTCAGGACGGCCTCCATTCCGCAGAACGCCGCGGAGAAGCCGGCGGCGATGCCGAAGGCCGCCGAGGCTCCTGTTCAGGCAGCCCAGACCCCCGCCGAGGCAAAAGCGCCGGTCGAGACCGCCTCGATTTCGGACGTCACGACGAAGTCCGACATAACCGCCGCCGCACCGTCATCCACGGGCATCGGCAAGTATCGCTGGCCGGTCAGCGGCGCGGTCGTCGCGGGCTTCGGCCAAAACGTCAACGGCAGCCGCAACGACGGTATCGATATCTCGGTTCCGGAAGGTACGCCGATCAAGGCCGCCGAAAACGGCGTCGTCATCTATGCCGGCAATGGCTTGAAACAGCTCGGCAACACGGTTCTGGTGCGCCATGACGACGGCAAGGTCACGGTTTATGGCCATGCCGGCAATCTCAACGTGAGCCGCGGCCAGAAGGTGACCCGCGGCCAGACGATCGCAGCATCCGGCATGAGCGGCGACGCCAAGCGCCCGCAGGTTCACTTCGAAGTCCGCAAGGACGCGACCCCGGTCAACCCGATCAGCTTCCTTGAATAATGTAGTGCGTTTCAAGGGGACGGAGGAAAAGCCCGGCATTGCCGGGCTTTTTCGCGTTAGGTTCAATCTTTTGGCAGAGGCTTTCTGAGCCGGCCCGCCAGATCCTGGATATATTGCCAAGCGACGCGTCCGGATCGCCCGCCGCGGGTCGTTGCCCATTCGAGCGCTTGCGCGTGCAGCGTTTCGCGGTCGAGACCGAGTTCGAAATGGTCGGCGTAGCCGTCGATCATCGTCAGATAATCATCCTGGCTGCATTTATGGAAACCGAGCCAGAGGCCGAAGCGGTCCGATAGCGATACCTTTTCCTCCACGGCTTCGGAGGGATTGATGGCCGTCGATTGTTCGTTCTCGATCATGTTGCGCGGCAGCAGATGCCGGCGGTTCGAAGTCGCGTAGAAGAGTACATTGTCCGGCCGGCCTTCGATGCCGCCGTCGAGCGCCGCCTTCAGCGACTTATAGGCCGTGTCGTCATGATCGAAGGAAAGGTCGTCGCAAAAGACGATGACCCGGTGGCCGGAGGCTTTCAGGATGTCCAGAAGTTCCGGCAGCGAGGAGATGTCCTCGCGATGCACCTCGACAAGCTTCAGCGACACGCGGGTCGCAGCGCGGACATCCTCATGCACGGCCTTTACCAGGGACGACTTGCCCATGCCGCGGGCGCCCCAGAGGAGCACGTTGTTTGCGGCAAAGCCTTCCGCAAAGCGTAGCGTGTTTTCGTGCAGGATATCGCGCACGTGGTCCACGCCGCGGATGAGCTTCAAGGCCACGCGGTTCGGCCGGGGCACCGGCTGCAGGCGCAGGTTGGCAGGCACCCAGACGAAACAGTCGGCGGCGTTCCAGTCGTTGACGGCGGGAGGAGGGCCGGCGAGACGTTCGAGCGCATCCGCCAGCCGGCGGACTTCGGCAAGCAGCAGCGTATTCATCTCGTCGTTCATCGTCGTATCTCCTGGCATACGGGACCTGTGGCGTGTGGCTGCTGCGGTAACATGCACGTTTTCAACCGGAAAGTCTGAGAGAGGTGGATTTGGTACTGCGGACTACCTGTTTTTGTTGCATTCCGGGCCATGGCAACTATATTCCGGCGGCTTGAAGCGGGGGCTCGAGGAGAGGACCCGGCAACCATATGGAGTTCTCTATGTTCATTACTGAAGCATTCGCCCAGGCCGAAGGCGCAGCCCCGGGTGGCTCGGCGTTTGGCTCCGGCCTCGAAATGCTTTTCCTGTTCGCGCCGCTGATGGTGGTCTGGTACTTCTTCCTGATCCGTCCGCAGCGCGCTCAGATGAAGAAGCGCCAGGAAACGCTCTCCGCCATCCGTCGTGGTGACCAGGTCGTACTCGGCGGCGGTATTTCCGGCAAGGTGACCAAGGTCGTCGACGACAATGAGCTGGAAGTTGAAATCGCCGAAGGCGTCAAGGTCCGCGCCGTGCGCGCCTATATCGCGGAAGTCCGTGTGAAGGGCGAGCCGGTCAAGACCGAAGCGGCTGCTTCCTGATGATGGCGGCGGGCGTGTCGCGGAAGACATGCCCCGCCTTTCCAAGAGCCGCCGCGGCGGCTCTGAGCTGATTTTTCGAGAAGGCTTAAGGGCATGGCGAGAGGCATCGAAATCCGGGACGCCCATTTTCCCGGACGCGCTCCGATCGACGCCTATGGCAATGGCGGGTTTCGCTTCGCCGATATGTCCCATAAGGGCTCGTTGCTCTGCCTGCCTTCCGGCGTTCATGGCTGGGATATCAAGGAGGGCGAGCCGCTGACGGTCGACGCCTTCGGCAAGGTGTTGGCGGATGCCGGCGAGATCGAAGTGCTTCTGGTCGGCACCGGACAGAACCTGAAGCCGCTTCCGGCGGCGCTCAAGGCGGCCCTGAAGGCACGTGGAATAGCATCGGACCCCATGAGCACGGGGGCTGCGGTCAGGACCTACAACATCATGCTGTCGGAATCGCGCGCCGTTGCCGCTGCCCTGATTGCCGTCTGACGAGGTGCCGGTGACCGACACGGCCACGGACAACGCCGATATCTGCCTTGCGACGCTTCGCGAGACCGATCGCGACCGCTATCTTGCCTGCCTTCTGTCTCCAACGGAAAAGCGTGGAGCTCTCGCCGCGCTCTATGCCTTCAATGCGGAGATCGCCCGGGTGCGGGACGTGGCGCGCGAACCCTTGCCGGGGGAAATCCGGCTGCAATGGTGGCGCGATCTTCTCGAAGGCACGTCTCATGGCGAAAGTTCGGCAAATCCAGTAGCCGCAGGGCTGCTTTCGGCGATCGAGACCCACCGCCTGCCGCGCCAGACGCTTATCGACATGATCGACGGTCGGATCTTCGATCTCTACGACGACCCGCTGACAGATCGGAACGCGCTGGAAGGCTATGCCGGCGAGACCGCTTCTGCGTTGATCCAGCTTGCAAGTCTGATCCTGTCACCGGCCGATGCGGCGCGTTCGGCCGAAGCGGCGGGACATGCCGGTGTGGCGCAGGCGATCGCGGGGCTGCTGCTGCTCATGCCGATCCATCGCCGCCGCGGGCAGCTCTACCTGCCGCTCGATATACTCGCTGCGACCGGGCTCGACCGGGACGCCTTTCTTCTTGGCGAGGAGAAGGCGAAGATTTCCGCTGCGATAGAAGCTTTTGCCGGTCTGGGGTTGGAGCATCTTGCCAAGGCTCGGCGCGCCGGCCCGGTTCCTGCCTCCGTCTTCGCCGCCTTCCTGCCGGTCGCGCTGGCGGAGCCGGCGCTTCGGCGGGCCGCCCGAGAGGGTGCCAAGGTGCTCGAAACGAACCTCCAGCAGCCGCAATGGCGGCGCCAGCTTCGTCTCCTGAAGGCGATTGTTGCGAAAAAACTCTGACAGACACCACATTCGCGCAAGCCTCGTGCGATAAATGATGGCGGACGCTAAAGTGCCGTTCTCTAAGGGAGGAGCCCGTGAGTCCCGTCGTCGTATGGTCGATCGTATTCGGATTGGTCGTGCTTTTGGCGCTCTATGCTTCGCGCATGGCACGGCTGGAGAGAACGGAAAGCAGCCAGGACACCGGCCTTGCGATACTGGAATTCGGCCGGGCCTTTCCCAATGAGGCGATACGTGCCCTGCATGTGACGGCTGATGGCGGCGCGGTTTTCGTGCGGCTCTATGACGGCAAGACCGGGATCATGCGTAACCATCGCAAGCACTACGCCTGCCATGTTATCCAGCCCGGCCGCGTGCGGGTGACGCCCTCCGGCAATCCCAAGGGTTTTTCCGTGGATTTCCTGGATGTTCGCAGCCAGAACGGCGAGTACGTCTTCGCCACCGAGCAGGAAGCAGCCGAAGTCTCGCTCTGGCTGCTCGATAATTACGTGAGCCCTGAAGACCGGGAGGCCGAAAAACAGGAACCGGCCGCCGACCGCGCCTGATCTCAGCCCGCCGCGCGGACCTCGTGTCCCAGCCAGGCGGCGCAGTCCCGCAGCGCGCGGGCCGCGAGGAGCTGGCGCTTCATGATCGACTTGTCCTTGCCGCGGAAGCGCTTCACGCCTTCCGGCTTGACGATCGATCCCGGCTGCAGTTCCGGGAAAAGCCCGAAATTGATGTTCATCGGCTGGAAGGACCTCTTGCCCGGCTCGTCGTCGGAAACCAGGTGTCCTCCGGTGATGTGACCCAGCAGGGAACCGAAGGCGGTCGTGACCGGCGGAGAAGCAAGTGTTTCGCCCTTGCGTTCGCTGGCTGCGAAACGCCCGGCCAAAAGGCCGATCGCCGCACTCTCCACATAGCCTTCGCAGCCGGTGATCTGACCGGCAAAGCGCAAGCCGGGCCTGCTCTTCAGCGTCAGTGTCTTGTCGAGCAGGATGGGGGAATGGATGTAGGTGTTGCGGTGCAGGCCGCCGAGCCTTGCAAATTCGGCATTCTGCAGGCCCGGAATCATGCGGAAGATTTCCGCCTGGGTGCCGTATTTCAGCTTCGTCTGAAAGCCGACCATGTTGTAGAGCGTGCCGAGCGCATTGTCCTGGCGGAGCTGCACGACGGCATAGGGCTTGACGGAAGGGTTATGGGCATTCGTCAGACCCATGGGCTTCATCGGGCCGTGCCGCAGCGTCTCGCGTCCGCGCTCGGCCATCACCTCGATCGGCAGGCAGCCGTCGAAATAGGGGGTACCTTCCCATTCCTTGAAGCCGACGGTATCGCCGGCGATCAGCGCGTCGATGAAGGCGTTGTACTGCGCTTCGTCCAGCGGGCAGTTGATGTAATCCTTGCCCGTGCCGCCGGGCCCGACCTTGTCATAGCGCGACTGGTACCAGCAGATGTCCATATCGATGGAATCGCGGTGGACGATCGGCGCGATCGCATCGAAAAAGGCGAGCTGGTCCTCCCCGGTCTCGGCCTGGATCGCCGCCGCCAGGGCAGGCGAGGTGAGCGGGCCGGTGGCGATGACCGCAAGATCCCATTCCTTCGGCGGCAACCCCACGATCTCCTCGCGGACCACGGTGATCAGCGGATGCTTCTCGATCGCCTCCGTCACCGCATCGGAAAAGCCGTCGCGGTCCACGGCCAGCGCGCCGCCGGCCGGCACCTGGTTCCGGTCGGCCGACGCCATGATCAGCGAGCCGGCCAGCCGCATTTCTGCATGGATGACGCCGACGGCGTTCGCGGTCGCATCGTCGGAGCGGAAGGAGTTGGAGCAGACAAGCTCGGCAAGCCCGTCGGTCTTGTGGGCATCGGTGCCGCGCACGCCGCGCATTTCGTGCAGGACGACCGGGACTCCGGCCTCGGCCACCTGCCAGGCAGCTTCCGAGCCGGCAAGGCCTCCGCCGATGATATGGATGGGAGAATAGCTGTTCTTCGTCATGGCGGCTCAATACCATGGGTGCCGCGAGGCGTCCAACCGGAATCAAAACGGCACCCGAAGGTGCCGTCTTACATCATTCATCTGCTGTCTTTGCCAACCACGGCACCTTCCGGTCGCGGTCTTGCTCCGCGCCGTCCGTCAAAACGGATTAGCGGAAGGAGCGGGCTGCGATGTGGCGGATGTCGTAACGGGTCAGACCGATGTCGCTGAGAGCCTGATTGGACAGGTTGCTCAGTTCGTTCACAGTCCGCCTGTAGCTGATCCAGGCCTTTGCCATGCGAAGCGGGTTCATCTTTGTTTCCTCAAGAACTCCAACCGATGCTCGTTATCGACATCGGCGATGGCGTCCTTATACAACCGAATAATAAGAGAGTGCAGTGCAAAAAATATGCGACTGCCATGCAAATGTGCATGGGATTGGTGAAATTTGCGCCTTTGAATAAATTATCGGCAGCGCCTGCCGAAGTATGTCGCACAATGGTTTGCGGTGTTTTTTGCGACAACAGCCGAGCGCGCAAATAAAAAAGCGCCCCGAGAGGAGCGCTTTCTTCAAGCCTGATGGCTGTATCGATCAGAAACCGACGGCGGTGCGAGCAACGCGGCGGATGTCGGCGCGGCCGATGCCGAGATCGTTGAGTTCGCGGTCCGTCATGCGACCGAGTTCGGATACGGTCTCGCGATACTTGCGCCAGTTGTTGAAAGAGCGTGCGATGTTCATGGTCTGCCTCTTCTTTTCCAAGTGGTCGGCAGCCTTTCTGGCGCCGGCTTCAATCTCATGGCGGCTATATATGTTGCGCCGCGAAGGAGTAACAGCGCCCATTCGGTATGCCACCTATGCACGGAATGCATTCCACAGGTCGCAGTTATGACCAATTGGTTAAAGTCTGGGCAGGGGCCAAGCGGAAATGGGAGGATGATGAGAAAAGATAACGCCCACCGGGGGAGGAGGATCCGGTGGGCGTTACGCGTAACGACTGGCGATTTGGGAGGAGGAGGATCGCCAGTCTTGATCGGAATGCGCTGGGAGGAGGAGGGCGCAATCCGAATTCCGAATACTCGGAAAATCCGAGGGCAGTTTCAATGCGGCGGACTGCCACCCCGCCGTTCGGTTTGCCGATGTTTCGGCCCGCCTCATGCAAAAATCAGGGAAGTAGTCGGTGGTTGTGCAGAGCAAGATCCTCCCGGATGACATGCAGCCGCCGCATGGCAATTCCGTGAGCTTGATGTTAAACTTTAGAAATAAATAAAAAGTTAACGCGAGCATTGCGGGCGGCTATGCAAAACAGGGTTGAAATGCGGTTCTCGCAGGTGCTTCTTTCCTGCCTTTCCGCCGGTGCCAAAAAACCGTCATTTTCCCTTTGCGCTCGCCGAAACGGGTGATATAGAGACGCGCGCTCCGGAAGGCCTCGATGCGAGGGTTTTCGATGCGGTTTGGAGCGCGGGTATGGTGAAATTGGTAGACACGCCAGATTTAGGTTCTGGTGCCGCAAGGCGTGGGAGTTCAAGTCTCTCTACCCGCACCAGAGCCGCCGGGAGCGCAGTTGCGAACGATTTTCGGTTGCGACCGGCGTTCCAGAAGACCGCGACCGGTCACTAGTTCCGGCGTCGTGCTCGATGAAACAACGGCTGTCTGAGCACCGCCGCCACGATATGAAGGTATAGACATGCAGGTTACCGAAACGCTCGCTGAAGGGCTGAAGCGCGAAATCAAGGTCGTTATCCCGAAAAAGGATATGGAAGCGGAGCTCAACGTTCGCCTGGCCGACGCCAAGGACAAGGTCCGCATCAACGGCTTCCGTCCGGGCAAGGTGCCGGTCGCGCATCTGAAGAAGATGTACGGCAAGTCGATCATGGCCGACCTCGTCAACGAGATCGTCCGCGAGCGCCCGACCAAGATCCTCTCGGAGCGCGGCGAGAAGTCCGCCACCCAGCCTTCGATCTCCATGACCGAGGACGAGGCCGAAGCCGAAAAGATCCTGAACGCCCAGGCCGATTTCGAATTCACGCTTTCCTATGAAGTCATCCCGCCGATCGAGCTCAAGTCGACCGACGGCCTCAAGGTCGTACGCGAAGTCGTCGAGATCGGCGATGACGAAGTCAACGAGCAGATCGAGAAGATCGCCGAAAGCGCTCGTACCTTTGAGACCAAGAAGGGCAAGGCCGCCGACGGCGACCGCGTCACCATGAACTATCTCGGCAAGGTCGATGGCGTCGCCTTCGACGGTGGTACCGCCGAAGATGCCGAACTGGTTCTCGGCTCGGGCCGCTTCATCCCCGGCTTCGAAGACCAGCTCGTCGGCGTCAAGGCCGGTGACGAGAAGACCATCACGGTCACCTTCCCGGCAGATTATCCGGCCGCCAACCTGGCCGGCAAGGAGGCTACCTTCGACGTCACCGTCAAGGACGTTGCCGCTCCGGGCGCGATCGAGATCAACGACGAACTCGCCTCCAAGCTCGGCATCGAATCGGTCGATCGTCTGAAGGAGATCGTCCGCGGCCAGATCGAAGGCCAGTACGGCAACATCACCCGCCAGAAGGTCAAGCGTCAGATCCTCGACCAGCTCGACGAGATGTACAAGTTCGACACCCCGCAGGGCCTGGTCGACGCCGAGTTCGAGAACATCTGGCGTCAGATCAACACGGATCTCCAGCAGTCCGGCAAGACCTTCGAGGACGAGGAGACGACCGAGGAAGAGGCGCGCGCGGAATACCGCAAGCTCGCCGAGCGCCGCGTCCGTCTCGGCCTGGTTCTTTCCGAGATCGGCGAAAAGGCCGGCGTGGAAGTGACCGAAGAGGAAATGCAGCGCGCGCTTTATGCGCAGCTCCAGCAGTTCCCGGGCCAGCAGAAGGAAATCCTCGATTTCTTCCGCAACACGCCCGGTGCTTCCGCTTCGCTGCGCGCTCCGATCTTCGAAGAGAAGGTCGTCGATAAGCTGCTTTCCGAAATCAACGTGACCGACAAGACGGTAACGAAGGAAGAGCTGCTCGCCGACGAAGAGGGCGAAGAAGGCGACAAGCCGGCCAAGAAGGCCGCGCCGAAGAAGAAGGCTGCCGCCAAGGCCGAAACCGCCGAAGGCGAGGAAGCTGCTCCGAAGAAGAAGGCCGCGCCGAAGAAGAAGGCCGCTGAGGACAGCGCCGAATAACCTTCGGGTCATTCACCGAACAGGAAAGCCGGGCCGGAAACGTCCCGGCTTTTTTCATGGCCGAAGTTCTCGCGGGGCAGGGTCATATTCTCCCGGATTGTGCATCCGGAAGCGTGGCAGGATTCATATCCGCACGGCGCACGCGCCTGCGGTTTCAAAGAGCGGTCCGGAGAGCCCACACGAATGCGGAACCTCGCAATTGTTTAGTTCAGTGGCTCCGCATTCGCGTGGCCTTCGGCGTTCTCTCGGGGCTTCCGGCCCCTACAGATGATAGCCTCGCCTCGCTGCGTGGCCCTTTCAGGCCACTTGCACGGCTCAACCGAACCTGGCCTGGCGGCCAGGGGGAGGCTTGATAGGGAGGGTTTGCCTTTCGGCCCGTCTCCCATGGCTTTCACCTCCCTCACCTTTCCCGCACGTTACGGTTCCGATGAGGGCGCCGGCCTCCGCCTGCCCGCGAACGTCTCGCGAAACACTCCGGCGACGGAAGCGGGACGATTGTAGGCATGGTTGGAGAGGGCGGGGATGAGAAAGGTGACAAGTGATTGATGCGATTAAGGTGGGGTGGGGTTTCGTCCCCGTAAAACACCTCTGGAGCAGTTCAGGGCTAACCGGCGCTCACCGAAATTCCTTTTTCCCGCCAAGGGGCGGTCACGGCAAGCCATTCGCGTGTCCGCCCCTCCGGATCGGCATGGCGCGTGATATCGGTCACCACCGCCACACTGTCGGCTCCCCGCTCCAACGCCAGCGGCGCGCGCTCTGCCGTGATCCCGCCGATTGCCACGAGCGGCAGACGACCGATATTCGCTTTCCAGGCCGAAATCCGCTCCAATCCCTGTGGAGCCCATTTCATCTGCTTCAGGATGGTCGGCCAGATGGGACCGAGCGCCAGGTAATCCGGTTCGGCGGAAAGCGCCGTCTGGAGCTCCGTCTGGTCGTGCGTCGAAACCCCGAGCCTGAGCCCTGCCCGCCGGATGGCATCGCGATCTGCTTCCGCCAGGTCTTCCTGCCCCAGATGGACGAAATCGCAGCCTTCCTCGATCGCCAAGCGCCAGTAGTCGTTGACGATCAACTGGCAGCCGTGGGCAGCGCAGGTTTCCCTCGCCTGGCGGATCTGCCGCCGAAGCTCGGCGGGCGGACAATCCTTGATCCGCAATTGCACCAGCTTGACGCCCAGCGGGACCAACCGGGCAACCCAATCGGCGCTATCGACGATCAGATAGAAGGGATCAAGCTTCATGCGAACACGCCCTTTCCGACGATCGGGGTCGAAGCCACGGCCATTTCGCGCGGCTCCAGCATTCCGGCCTCGAAGGCTTGCCGGCCTGCCATGGTCGCGCGGGAAAAAGCCTCCGCCATCGCGGGCGGATCTCCTGCTCCGGCAACCGCGGTATTGAGGAGGACCGCGTCATAGCCGAACTCCATCACCATTGTGGCGTGGGAGGGACGGCCGATGCCGGCATCCACGATCAGAGGAACGCCCGGAAAAGCCGCTCTCATCGCCGTCAAGGCTGATAGGGAACGGGGTCCAGCCGCGCTTCCGATCGGCGCGCACCAGGGCATAAGAACTTCACAGCCCGCATCCAGCAGCTTTTCAGCCACGACGAGATCGTCCGTCGTGTAGGGAAAGACCGCGAAACCCTCCTCACAGAGCGTGCGCGCCGCTTCGACGAGCTCGAAGACGTCCGGCTGCAGATTGTCGTGGCGGCCGATGACCTCCAGCTTGACCCAATTGGTGCGAAACACCTCCCGCGCCATTCGGGCTGTCAGGACCGCTTCCTCAACGGTGTGGCAGCCAGCCGTGTTGGGCAAAATGCGCACGCCAAGCGAGCGTATCATCTCGAAAAAGGCGCCACCGGCCTTGCCCCCGGCCATTTCCCTTCGGAGCGAAACGGTGACGACTTCCGTTCCCGACCGGCGCACGGACTCCGCCAGGACGGCTGGAGAAGGATAGCGCGCAGAGCCTAGCAATAGGCGCGACGAGAGTTTGGTTTCATAAAGCGAAAGCACGGATCATCCTCCCTGCATGGGTGAAAGTATTTCAACCCGGTCGCCCGCGCCCAGGATATGGCGCGACCGATCTTCCCTATGGACTAGATCGCCATTGACGGCGGTCGCCAGCCATTCTCCCTCGTATTCGAGTTCATGGAGAAGGTCGGCGAGCGTCGTGCTCCTGCAATCCCGCTGTTCCCCGTTGATGAGCACTCGCATGGTTAAGTTCCTTTCCTGCTGGACGCAATCTTTGTTCGAGCCGATCGGCTGCCTGCCCGGCCATTGCCGGCGCTAGGAGAAAGCCGTGGCGATACATTCCGGCGATCGCTAACCCATCGGGACGTTCGACCACGCGCGGCAGGTTATCCGCAAAGGCGGGGCGAACGCCCGTCCCGGTCTCCATCACCCGCGCTTCGCCGAAAGCCGGGTGCACCGCGTAGGCGGCATTCAGAAGTTCCATGAGGGAGCGCGCGGAGATCGGCCCCTCGTCCTCGGTTTCGATCATGGTCGCGCCGATCATGAACCGGTGATCGCCGCGCGGTACGATATAGACCGGATGGCGTGGATGGAGCAGACGGACAGGCCGAGAGAGCCGGACATCCGGCGTTTCCAGATAGAGCATCTCCCCGCGGACGCCGCGCAGGCCAGGAAGGGTCGCGATTGCCGCCGGCCCCGTGCAATCCAGCACCGCAGAAAACAGCCCTTCCTGCGGCTGCCCCAAGTTCCCGAAATGAAAAGCGACTCCGCGTGCCGTCAGCATCTCATAAAGACCGTTCAGCGCGCGGCGCGGGTCGAGGTGCGCCTCCTCGGCAAAGAACAACCCATGCTGGAAACGACCGGCCAGGGCAGGCTCCAGAGCCGCGATCTCTTCAGCGCTCACCCGGCAGCAGCCGCGCGTGCGGGCCGCGAAGCGATTGAGCTCCGGCAGGTCGCGACCCGAAGCCACGACAAGCGTTCCGTTGCGGACCACCTCGCCCGGAAGAGCCTCTTCCCACCAGCGCGCGGCATCGATGCCGAGCGTCAGCACCGCCTCCTCTGCGGCCTCCCGCTCGCAATAGGGAGCCAGCATGCCTCCGGCATAGTGAGATGCGCCGAGCCCGACCGTCCTCCGCCTCTCCGCCACCTCGACGGCGAAGCCGCGGCGGACAAGCTCGAGGGCCGCCGTCAATCCCGCGACGCCGGCTCCTTTTACAAGCAGGCGCATCCGCCTATTGCTCCACCGGCATGTAGAGATCGCCGCCGTCACGATATTTCGCGGCCATCGCTTCCAGCCCCTCCTTCTGGGCTTCCGCGCGGATATCGTGGGAAATCCGCATGGAGCAGAATTTCGGACCGCACATGGAGCAGAAATGCGCGACCTTGTGCGCTTCCTTCGGCAAGGTCTCGTCGTGATAGGAGCGCGCCGTTTCCGGATCGAGCGACAGGTTGAACTGGTCCTCCCAACGGAACTCGAAACGCGCGCGGGAAAGCGCATCGTCGCGGACCTTCGCCGCCGGATGACCCTTGGCGAGATCGGCCGCATGCGCCGCGATCTTGTAGGTGACGACGCCGACCTTCACGTCGTCGCGGTCCGGCAAGCCCAAATGCTCCTTCGGCGTGACATAGCAAAGCATCGCCGTGCCGAACCAGCCGATCATCGCCGCCCCGATGCCGGAGGTGATATGGTCGTAACCGGGCGCGATGTCGGTCGTTAGCGGCCCGAGCGTATAGAAGGGCGCCTCGCCGCAGACCTTGAGCTGCTTGTCCATGTTCTCCTTGATCTTGTGCATCGGCACATGGCCGGGGCCTTCGATCATCACCTGGCAATCCTTTGCCCAGGCGATCTGCGTCAGCTCGCCAAGCGTTTCCAACTCCGCGAACTGCGCCGCGTCGTTTGCATCCGCGATCGAGCCGGGACGCAGGCCATCGCCGAGCGAGAAGGAGACGTCATAGGCGCGGCAGATATCGCAGATCTCCTCGAAATGCTCGTAGAGGAAGCTCTCCTTGTGGTGATGCAGACACCACTTGGCCATGATCGAGCCGCCGCGTGAGACGATGCCGGTGACGCGATTGACGGTGAGCGGGATATAGGCGAGCCGCACGCCCGCATGGATGGTGAAGTAATCGACGCCCTGTTCGGCCTGCTCGATCAGCGTATCGCGATAGACTTCCCAGGTCAGATCCTCGGCGATGCCGTTCACCTTCTCCAGCGCCTGGTAGAGCGGCACCGTGCCGATCGGAACCGGCGAATTGCGGATGATCCACTCGCGGATATTGTGGATGTTGCGGCCGGTCGAGAGATCCATGACCGTATCCGCACCCCAGCGGATCGCCCACACCATCTTCTCGACCTCTTCCGCCATGGAGGAGGTGACGGCCGAATTGCCGATATTGGCGTTGATCTTGACCAGGAAATTCCGGCCGATGATCATCGGCTCGGTTTCCGGATGGTTGATGTTGGCCGGAATGATGGCGCGGCCGCTCGCGATTTCCTGACGGACGAATTCGGGCGTCACGAAATCCGGA
Organism: Rhizobium moroccans; assembly: GCF_057559155.1. NCBI lineage: Bacteria > Pseudomonadati > Pseudomonadota > Alphaproteobacteria > Hyphomicrobiales > Rhizobiaceae > Rhizobium > Rhizobium moroccans. Next base: position 48,490 of record NZ_JBHFJG010000052.1, read on the forward strand.
ATATGCGCGCCGAAGCTTTCGCCATCTCTTTCCAGAGCTTGCCTTTCGGCTTGACGGCCGAGGTTTTCGCGAATGGCGATGAATTCCATTTCCGGCGTGATGATGCCGGCCCGCGCATAGGCGAGCTGGGTTACGGCTTTGCCTTCCTTCGCCTTGAGCGGCGTATTGCGGACCGGGAATTCCGGCGTCAGCCGCTCGCCGGTGGCAAAGCCGTTGTCTTCCGGCTTAACCAGGCGGCCCTCATAGCTTTCGACATCGGCGCGCGCCTTGATCCAGCTTTCGCGAAGCCGCGGCAGACCGGATTCGATAGCCACTGCATGGGCAGGATCGGTATAGGGGCCGGAAGAATCGTAGACCGTTACCGGCGGTTCGCCCGCCGTCGGATGCAGCGCGATCTCGCGCATGGGAACCCGGATATCCGGATGGATGGTGCCGGGTTTGAAGACTTTCGTAGAAGCTGGAAGCGGGCCGGTGGTGACGACCGGAGTAAGCTTGGGGGTGACGATATTCATGGGCAAGGCTCCAAGGTTTGACGTTTGGAGACCCAGTCCGGTGTTGGAATGATGGAAAAACGCCTTGAGCCGAGTGGCCGGAATCCCGCCATGGGCGCATTCAGCGTTCGCACCGTCCCTACGCCAGTATGAACTGGATCAGGTTCAACGGGTCACTGCGCGCTCTAGCAGTATCTCAGCCCCTTGCCGGGACCCCCCTGGTGAATGGTGCACATCAAAAACCCGACCACGGCACTTGTCAAGCGCAAGCGAAAGAATCGGATTCTATCGAATCCCGCAGCCTCGGCTTCACCATCTTCCTTAGCCGATTATTACGCTTTCCCGCTTAAACATGGCGGTCAGCGATGAGCGCAGCAAAACTCTCGGGGATTTCATGATGAACCAGACTATTCGCGAACTGCTGGGACGGCTGGGCGGCCTTCCGGTAGCCGTTACCGAACTGGAAGACAGCGCCGATCTTTATGCCGCCGGCCTTTCCTCCTTCGCCTCCGTGCAGCTCATGCTCGGCATCGAGGAAGCCTTCGACATCGAATTTCCCGACAATCTCCTGAACCGCAAGTCCTTCACCAGCATTGCGGCGATCGAAGAGACAGTCTCGATGATCCTGAAAGCCCGCGAGGTCGCCTGATGACGTCCGCCGCCGTCGCCACTGACATGAGCCTCGGCGGCAGGGCGCATCGCGTCGCTGCCATCGCGGCCGAATTCGCAGACCGGGTCGATGTGGAAGGGCGTTTTCCGCACGAGGCGGTCGACGCGATGAAGGCCGAACGGCTGCTCGGCATCCAGGTTCCCTTCGCCCATGGCGGTGAAGGTGCCACCATGATCGAAATCGCCGAGGTCTGTTCCATTCTGGGCCAGGCCTGCGCCGCAAGCGCCATGGTTTTCGCCATGCACCAGATCAAGCTCTGCAGCCTCGTCGAGCATGGCGGGGAAAGCGCCTGGCACGTAGATTTCATGCGCGAACTCGCCGGCCGGCAGCTCCTGATCGCCTCGGCGACGACTGAGGGCGGCATCGGCGGCAATCTGCGCAATTCCATCTGCGCGATCGAGATCGACGGCGACACCTGCCGGCTCGAAAAAGACGCGACCGTCATCTCCTATGGCGCCCATGCGGATGCGATCATGATCACCTCGCGCGCTCACAAGGATGCCGCGCCGAGCGACCAGGTGATGACTGTTTTCAGAAAAGGTCAGTACACGCTTCAAAAGACCGTCGACTGGGACACGCTCGGCATGCGCGGCACCTGTTCAGACGGCTTCCTCTTCAAGGGCGAAGCTCCGGCGGTACAGATGTTCCCGAAGCCTTTCGCCGAGATCGCCGCGCAGAGCATGCTCGCAAGCTCCCACCTTCTCTGGAGCGCGGTGTGGTACGGGATTGCCGCCGACGCGGTCGCCCGGGCGCAATCCTTCGTGCGCGCCGCCGCCCGCAAGGCGAACGGCCAGACGCCTCCCGGTGCGCTTCGGCTCGCCGAAGCCTCGAACCTGCTGCAGCTCCTGAAATCCAACCTGCTTTCGGGCCTGAAAGCCTACGCCGATGCCAAGGCTGATCCGGACCGGCTTTCCTCCATGGGTTTCGCGATCGCCATGAACAACGTGAAGCTCGCCTCGTCGGAGATGATCCTGACCATCATCAACCAGGCGATGATGATCTGCGGCATCATGGGCTACAAGAACGGCACGCCCTATAGCCTCGGCCGGCATCTGCGTGACGCCCATTCGGCGCAGTTGATGATCTCCAACGACCGCATTCTCGGCAATACGTCGACCATGCTGCTGGTACAGAAACCGGACACCAGCCTCATAGGCTGACGCCCATCCTGCGCACCCAATAACGAGATGAAACCATGGATATGCAAGTTTCCTTTCTCGACCGTCTCTTCGAAGCCGGGCTGCTGATCGATACCGGTGTCGATGGTCTCTATGGCCGCAGCGGCGAATTCGAAGAGGTGATCGCCGCCTTCGAACGGCTGATCGACAAGATCGGCGGTGGCGATGGAGCCGAAGCGATGCGCTTTCCGCCGGGCATGAACCGCGCCTATTTCGAGACCAGCGGCTATATGAAGAGCTTTCCGCAGCTCGCCGGCACGGTGCATTCATTCTGCGGCAACGAACTCGACCACATGGGCCTGTTGAAGTGCATGGAAGTGGGCGAGGACTGGACCGAGGGGCAGGAGGCGACCGATATCGTGCTGACGCCGGCTGCCTGCTACCCCCTCTATCCGACGGTGGCGAGACGCGGCAGACTGCCTGCCGCCGGCGGGCTCTTCGACCTGCAGAGCTATTGCTTCCGCCACGAGCCCTCCAAGGACCCGGCCCGCCAGCAGCTTTTCCGCATGCGGGAATATGTCTGCATGGGCACCGAGGCCCAGGTGACGGATTTCCGCCAGCGCTGGATGGACCGCGGCGTCGAGATGATGAAATCGATAGGGCTCGAGGTGACGATCGACATTGCCAACGACCCGTTCTTCGGCCGCGCCGGCAAGATGCTCGCCAACAACCAGCGCGACCAGAACCTGAAATTCGAGCTATTGATCCCGATTACCTCCACCGCCAAGCCCACCGCCTGCATGAGCTTCAACTATCATCAGGATGCCTTCGGCACGAAATGGGGCCTCTATCTGGAAGACGGCTCGACCGCCCATACCGCCTGTGTCGGCTTCGGACTGGAGCGCATCGCGCTCGCGCTCTTCCACACCCATGGCCTCAAGACGAAAGAGTGGCCGGAAGACGTCCGCGCCGCGCTGTGGGGTTAAGCCGATGACCACGGTTTTCCCGGGGCTCGATCCGTCAAACTATCGGCCGCACGGGCTGCATTCGACCGAGCGCATATGGCCGGAAACCAATTGCTATGTCGATCTGTGGATCGAAGTGCTTTCGGTCCAGAAACTGCCGCCGGAAGCCATGCTCGGCTTTACCGTGGCACAGGATTTCGAGGGCGATCAGGCCACCTTCTTCAAGGTGCCCTTGGAGGATCTCGAAACGCTGTTCGGCATCCGCGTGACCGAGCTCGCGATCTTCGACCGGCCGGAAGGCCATGTCCTGGAACAGATCGCCCGCGGCCGGCTCTGTCTCATGGAGCTGGACAGCTTCCACCTGCCCGACACGCGCGGCCTTACTTACCGCCAGGAGCACGGCAAGACCACCGTGGCAATCAATCGGCTCGATCTCGAAGGGCGCGAACTCGACTATTTCCATAATGCCGGCTTCTTTCAGCTTTCCGGAGAGGATTTCGACGGTCTCTTCCAAATGAATGCCGGCCCGGACGCGCTGCCCTTCCTGCCCTATACGGAGTTTGCGAAATTCCCAGCAATCTATCCCGAAGAGGCGACGATCCGCGAGACGGCCTGGCGGCTTCTGCGCCACCATTTCGCACGCCGCCCGGCGGAAAACCCGATCCGCGCCTTTGCCGAGGTTTTTCCGGACCAGGTGGAGCGCGTGGCGGAACGCGATTTCGGCTTCTTCCACAAATACGCCTTCAACACGTTGCGCCAGTTCGGCGCCAATTTCGAGCTTCTGGCAAGCCACCTCACCTGGCTGAACCCAAAAGCCTTCGCGACCGCCGAGGAGCGGGCCTTGCGGATCGCCGAGATTGCCAAATCCACGCAGTTCCAGCTCGCCCGCGCGGTCACGCGCCGGAAATTCGAACCGCTCGCCACCGCGCTCGATCCGGCAGCCGAAGCCTGGGACAGTCTGATGGCCGAGATGGCGCTAGCGCTTGACGGTACCCGCGAGGCGGCGTGAGCGGATTTTCACCGATCGATGCCGAAACCAGCCTTCTCCACGAGGGCTGGTCGCTCGTGCTGACCGCGCCCGGCGCATTTTCCGGGCCGGCCGAGCTTCCCGCAACGCTCGATGCCATTCCGGCCATCGTACCGGGCACAGTTGCCGCCGCATTGGACGCGATCGGCCGGTTTGATCGTAACCGACCGGAGCCGCTGACGGGGAAGGACGCCTGGTATCGCCTCCGGTTGCCGCATGGGGCGGTGGGACCGGCCATCCTGCATTTCGAGGGACTGGCCACGGTGGCGGAGGCCTTTCTCGACGGAAAACTAATCCTCTCCTCGGAAAGCATGTTCGAGGCGCATGACGTCCCGGTTGTGCTGGCGGGCGGAGAAGAACTGGCCGTTTGCTTTCGAGCACTCGGCCCGCACCTCGAACGCACCGGTCCTCGCGCCCGCTGGCGCCCACGGCTCATGAATGCGCAGGGGCTGCGGCTCATCCGCACCACGGCACTCGGCTTCATGCCCGGCTGGTGCCCGGAAATACATGCCGTTGGTCCATGGCGGCCAGTCAAGCTGATCCGGAAGCAGGCTTTTACCTCCTCTCCCATCGTTTCTGCAAAGCTTGCAGAAGACGGGACGGGCATACTCAAGGTCAGCTTTGTCTATGAAGGCTCAGTCAGGGACTTTCGTCTGGCTTGCGACGGCCGCGAAACGCATTTTACGGCAACCGAGGGAAGATATTCCGCCGAGCTGCACATTCCCGATATCAAACCTTGGTGGCCGCATACCCATGGCGAACCGAACCTCTATGACGTGATGCTGCGGGTCGACGGCGCCGATCGCCTTCTCTGCCGCACCGGCTTTCGCCGTATCGAGGTCGATCGCGGCAAAGACGATCAGAGCTTCGGCCTGATCCTCAATGGCGAGAAGATATTCTGCCGCGGCTCGGTCTGGACGGCCGCCGATATCGTCCGTCTTCCCGGTGACCGCAAGAGCTACGAGCCCTGGCTGCGGCTGGCAAAGGAAGCCGGCATGAACATGATCCGCATTCCCGGAATAGCGGCCTATGAAACGCCGGATTTCTTCGCGCTCTGCGATGAACTTGGATTGATGGTCTGGCAGGACTTCATGTTCGCCAATTTCGATTATCCGGCGGGCGATCCGGATTTCGTGATTCACGTGAAAACCGAAGCCGAGCAGTTTCTTGCCGCCACGCAAGCGTCTCCATCGCTTGCCGTGCTCTGCGGCGGCAGCGAGATCCATCAGCAGGGAGCGATGCTCGGCCTGCCGGAACGCATCTGGAAAGGACCGCTCTGTGAGGAAATTCTGGCCGGCATCGCGGCTGAGAAGCGGCCGGATGTCCCCTATGTGCCGAATTCTCCTTATGGCGGCGCTCTGCCCTTCTATCCGAACGCGGGAATCGCTCACTATTACGGCGTTGGCGCCTACAAGCGCCCGCTGGAAGATGCCCGCCGCGCAAACATCCGTTTCGCGGCAGAATGCCTTGCCTTCTCCAATCTCTCGGCCACGGAGACGCTCGCAGGTGGGAAGGAAGGAATTCCGCGTGATTCGGGCGCCGATTGGGATTTCGAGGATGTGCGGGACCATTATCTCGGCCTTCTATACGGCGTGGACCCGCAAAAGCTTCGGGAGAATGATTTCGAACGCTATCTTGCCCTTTCCCGCGTCGTGACGGGCGAAGTGATGGAAACAGCTTTTGCCGAATGGCGGCGGCCGGGCTCAACCTGCAACGGCGCGCTGACATTCACGCTTCAGGACGTGATGCCTGGACCCGGATGGGGCGTGGTCGATGTCGGCGGCCGGCCGAAGCCCGCCTGGTACGCCCTCAAACGTGCCTTCCGGCCGATTCAGCTCATCCTCGCGGACGAAGGAACGAACGGCCTGGACCTGCATCTCATCAACGAAACCGCATTTTCCCTGTCAGCCATTCTGGAAATCTCGTGTTTGCGCGAAGGAAAGATGCCTGTGGTTTCCGCCCGGCGCGAATTGGCTGTTGATCCGCGAAACAGCCGCACATTCGCCGCCACCGATCTTTTCGGCGCCTTCTTCGACACCAACTATGCCTATCGTTTCGGCCCGCCTTCTCATGACCTGACGGTCTCGCGGCTGAAACATGCGGAAACCGGCGAGGTGATCGCCGAGGCCTTCCACTTTCCGCTCGGCAGGGCAGAAGCCTTCCACGATGCCGTCATTGAAACCACGCTGACGGAGGATGAAGAGGGCTACCGGCTGGAACTTTCGACGAATTGCCTGGCACAATCCGTGGCGATCGAAGCGCCGGGCTTCCGCGCCGCTGACAATTGGTTTCACCTCGCGCCGGGCGAGACAAGGCGGGTGAGGCTGACTGCCCTCGAGGGAACCGCGCCGGGCCGGCCATCCGGCACCGTTCGGGCGCTAGGCGGCGAGAGGGCCGTCCCGTTCTGATGTTTCATCCTCCGGGCGACGGCTGCGTGTGACACGCAATGCCATCTCCTCGACAGCTTTGAGATAGGCTGCCCGCGCGTGCTCCGGCGTCAGATTATGATCCGCATTCGGAATGATGGTGGAGGTGACGTCCGGGAACCGCGCAAAGCCGCTTCCGTCATGGCCGAAATAGAAATCATGCTGCTCCAGGCCGAGATCGTTTTCGCTGTAGATCAGTGCGACCGGCACACCCCGCTGCCGCAACGTCCGGAACATGGCATAGATAGCCTGTCCTTCCGGCAGAATGCCGCGGAATGCATGAAGCAGCCTGTTTGCTATCCTGCCGCTGACGCCTTTCAGGATATTCACGCCGGCGCGCCGGATATCGATCTCGCCGCGCAGCAGACGGCGGAAAGTCTCCGTCCGCAGAACCCGCTGCCCATAGTCCTCCAGCCGCCGTGTGCCCTTGACGATCGCCTCTTCCACGGAGCGGCCGGGCCGCCAGCGGAAGACTGCGGGATTGACGGACACCACGCCGACGATACGGGCATCCGTGAGCGCCGCCTGAAGACCGAGATAGGCGCCGCTGCAGCGGCCGGCCGCGACCACCGGGCCGAGACCGCGGCTTTCCAGATAGTCGATCGCTTCCGAGACATCGGCATTCTGGCATGAATTATAGAGAACCTGCTCCGCCAGGCCCGGCACGGGCGGGCTGTCGCCGGCATTGGCCGTATCGAAGCGCAGAGAGGCAATGCCGGAGCGCGCAAGCGCGCGGGCCATCATCACCGTCGTTCGGCCCCAGCCGGCATGCCGGTCATAGGCGGAGGTGAGAAAGAGCACCGTCGCTCCCATGCGGGGTTGCAGCGGTTCGCAGACCACCCCGGAAAGCCGATCGCCCTTTCCAAGGCGGACAGGAAGCTCGCGAAACCCGTCTCCGGTGAGCGGCTTGGCCGAGGCCATCGGCGGACTGACTGGGCTTTGCCCCGTTGTCGACGGCAGCGATGCGACCCAATCGACAAGGCGATCCGCGGCCCGAAGCGGCAGTTTGGAGATCGCCGGATTGGAGACGAGTTGGTCATATCCCTCGAACACCTGCTCCGTCACCTCGATGCCGAGCGATTGCAGCCGGGCGGCGAATTCCCTGTCGGCGGGCCGATCAACCCTGCCCACCACGAGAGCAAGTGGCGCAGGGGAATTATCGAGTGCCGTCAGATTGATCTTGCGCACCTCCTCCGCCACTCCGGAAGGCATAGTGAACGAAGCGATGGACACCCGATCACTGACGCGCTGCTCCTGCGAAAGTCCGAGATTTTCATCGACGACCCTCGACCAGACGGCAAGCTCGCGCAGGTGTTGCCGCCCTGAAACGACGGGAGCCAGAAAGGCAATCGCTGCCAATCCCGGCAGGTCCGCCGCAGCCCTGGCAGTGATGACGGCGCCAAGCCCTTGGGAAATGACGACGATATTCTCGCAGCCGGAAAGTGCTTTCAACTGATCGCCCCCCGCAATGAGGCTATCCGACCAGACCGAAAGCCCGCTTTCGAAATCCACCTCGTCCAGCGCGTCCCCGGTGCCGGGATAGTCGAAGCGCAGGCTGGCGATACCATGATCGGCGAGCTTTTCGGAAATGATGCGCCAGAACTTGCGGGTACACATCTCCTCCAGGCCCCATGGACTGGCAAAAAGCACGGCAAAAGAGGAGGGATCGGCGCCGGGGCGGAGGCTGGAGAAAAGGCCGACCGTCCCGTCGAACGTGACCGGCTCGGCAGCTGGCCGAAAGATAGCCGAGGGAATGGAAGTGTTCCGGACGTCCGCCATGATGTCGCCGAAAGATCAGAAGAGATCGCCGACGAATACGCCAATCTCGCTGCCAAAGCCTTAAGGCGCCCGCAATAATTTGCGGTTTCCACCTAGAGTGTGCCGGAATCGCTGCTGCCACGTCCGGCGTAAGGGCAGGCGCGACGGGGATGCGCACGTGAAGGGCGCAACGGGAACGGAATTTTCGGCGCCCTTCCCTAAGCTCAGACCGACGAGGAGAGATTGAGGCGCCGGATATTCCCTGGCGCCTCGTTCATGTATACATCATGCGGCCGGAAAAAGTGGCGAGGGAAATGATGACGAAGATGAATTACGTTCTGACCGTAACCTGCAAGTCCACCAGGGGCATTGTGGCCGCGATCTCCGGATACCTTACGGAGAAGGGTTGCAACATCATCGATAGTTCGCAGTTCGACGATCTGGACACCGGCAAATTCTTCATGCGCGTCTCCTTCATTTCCGAGGAGGGCGTCAGCCGCCCCGCCCTGATCGAGGGCTTTGAGCCCGTCGCGAAGAAATTCGGCATGGAATGGGACATCCATGACGCGGCCGAGCGCATGAAGGTGCTGCTGATGGTCTCGCGCTTCGGCCACTGCCTCAACGACCTGCTCTATCGCTGGAAGATCGGCGCCCTGCCGATCGAGATCGTCGGCGTCGTCTCCAACCATTTCGATTATCAGAAGGTCGTCGTCAACCACGACATTCCCTTCCACCATGTCAAGGTGACGAAGGAAAACAAACCGCAGGCCGAAGCCCAGCTCCTGGATCTGGTCGAACAGACGGGCACGGAACTCATCGTGCTCGCCCGCTACATGCAGGTGCTTTCCGACCAGCTCTGCGCGAAAATGTCGGGCCGGATCATCAATATCCACCATTCCTTCCTGCCGAGCTTCAAGGGCGCGAACCCTTACAAGCAGGCCTATCAGCGAGGCGTGAAGTTGATCGGCGCCACGGCGCACTACGTCACGGCCGATCTGGACGAAGGCCCGATCATCGAGCAGGACACGGTGCGCATCACCCATGCGCAGTCGCCCGATGACTATGTTTCGCTCGGCCGCGACGTGGAGGCCCAGGTACTCGCCCGCGCCATCCATGCGCATATACACCATCGCACCTTCATCAACGGCAACCGCACCGTCGTCTTCCCGCCGAGCCCTGGAAGCTACGCCTCCGAACGCATGGGCTGATAGACCGCTTAGGGCTATGGACGCGCGGTTGCGGCGCGCTATCCTCTCCGGGAACATTTGTTTCCGGAGCGGTGCATGTCCGATGCCTTTCCTGTCGATGGCGAAACTGACGGCCGAACCATATCGGCCGAAGAGGTGGAGGCTGTGCTCAGGGACCACTATGGGCTTTCCGGCACGATAAACTCGATCGCCGGAAGACGGCATCCCTATTTCCTGATCGACAACGGCCATATGCGCTATCTCCTGAAGGCAGCGCCCGCCGACGATCCTGAACAGGATGTCGAAGGAGAACATGCGCTGATGCGGCATGTCGCCCGCAGTCCGGATGGACCGCGAGTGCCGGAGCCGGTCGCCGCACGGGAAAATGGGGATGTGGTTCGGCTTTCCCTTGCCGATAAGGAATATCGGGTACGCCTCCTCACCTTTCTCGACGGCGCGCCTCCGCCCCTCGAAGGCCCCTTCTCCGAGGAGGCCATCGCCGCCTTCGGCACGCTCTCGGCGGCGCTGACCAAGAGCCTCGAAGGCTTCGAACATCCCGTGCTCGACCGCGTGCCGGAACTCGATCTGCGGCGCGCCGGACCGTTGGTGGTCGAGCTTCTGTCCACCGTCGAGGACCATTCGGCGCGCGACATGATTGCCAAGGCCATGGTCACATCCCTCAGGCGCGTTCAGCCGCTCGGAGCGAAACTGCGCGTCCAGCCTTCCCATCAGAGCCTCACCGGCCTGTCGGTGGTGGGAGATACAAGGGAAGGGGATTGGCGCCCCGATGGATTGACGGATTTCACCGGCATTGACCGCGGCTGGCTCGTGGCGGGTCTTGCCGCGAGCTGCGCTTTCCTGCTTCAGCGCAATGGCGGCAATCCCTTCTCCATCCTGCCGGCGGCGCGCGCCTATCATGCGCTTTATCCGCTGACGGAGGCGGAATTGGAGGCCCTGTGGCCCCTGGTGGTCATCCGCATCGCCCTGATGGCCGCGACTGCGGAGCACAGGCACGCGGCCGATCCGGAAAGCTACGAGGCGGCGGCAGAGGCAGAGGAAAGGCGGAGCCTTCTCGCGAAAGTCGCGGAAGCCTCGCCCGCCCTGATGAGCGCGGCCATCCTCGATGCCTGCGGCATAGCCAAGACCATGCCGGTTATCGGGCGGCTGCTGCCGGAAATCGATCCCGACCGCATACGGCTGGTCGATCTCGGCATGACCAGCGCACATTTCCGGCAAGGAAACTGGGCCGAGCCGGACATCGACTGGAAACTGCTTGCGCATGTCGCGTGGGAAACCGGCATGGGCAGCACCCGCTACGGCGAATTCCGGCTGTCTCGCACAAAGACGAATACCCGCAGCCGGCCGGAAAACTTCGCGCTGCATATCGATGTGTGCGTTCCTGCCGGGACAG